>CAXTCC010000392.1:0-2038 GCA_964242015.1 uncultured Variovorax sp. | reverse complement strand
GCTTCACGTGCGAGTTCTTCGGGAACACCGACGATCTCGTAGATCACCTTGCCGGGCTGAATTTCAGCGACGTAGTACTCGGGGTTGCCCTTGCCGTTACCCATCCGCACTTCGGCGGGCTTGTGGGAGATCGGCTTGTCGGGAAACACACGAATCCAGATACGGCCGCCACGCTTCACATGACGTGAAATGGCGCGACGGGCGGCTTCGATCTGGCGGGCCGTCAGGCGGCCGCGGTCGATCGACTTCAGACCGAAGTCACCGAACGAGACAGCGTTGCCGCGTGTCGCGATGCCGGTGTTGCGGCCCTTTTGTTCCTTGCGGAACTTTCTGCGTGCAGGTTGCAGCATGTTTTCTTACTCCGTGAGGACTGCCCCGGACGCTTTCGCGTCCAGGAAAGACCGATTACTCGGTCTTGGCACCGTCAGCTGCTGCAGCTGGCGCGGCTTTGCGGACGCGCTTAACGGCGGGTTTCGAGTCTGCACCCGGTGCTGCGGGAGCACCACCGGTCGCTTCTGCGGGCTTGTCGCTGCCATCGGCCGGCGCGGTGTTGCCACCGATCGGGCCGCGAGCACCGGCGCGCGGGCCGGAGCTGGGACCACGACGGTCCGAACCTGGACGGTCGCCACCCGGGCGGCCATCGCGACGCGGCCCACGCGGACGACGCTCGTCGTCAGGACGCGGCGTTTCAACGGCCGGCAGGTCGTTGCGACCCAGCGTGTCGCCCTTGTAGACCCAGACCTTGACGCCGATGACTCCGTACGTGGTCTTGGCTTCCGAGGTGCCGTAGTCGATGTCGGCGCGCAGCGTATGAAGCGGAACGCGACCTTCGCGGTACCACTCGCAACGCGCAATTTCGATGCCGTTGAGGCGACCCGACGACATGATCTTGATGCCCTGGGCACCCAGACGCATCGCGTTCTGCATCGCACGCTTCATGGCACGGCGGAACATGATCCGCTTTTCGAGCTGTTGTGTGATGCTGTCTGCGATCAGCTTCGCATCGATTTCAGGCTTGCGCACTTCTTCGATGTTCACTGCCACCGGAACGCCGAGTTGGCGGCCGAGTTCGCGCTTCAAGTTCTCGATGTCTTCGCCCTTCTTGCCGATCACCACGCCCGGACGAGCCGAGTAGATGGTGATGCGTGCATTCTTGGCCGGACGCTCGATCATCACGCGCGAGACGGATGCGTTCTTGAGCTTCTTCTTCAGGTACTCGCGCACCTTGATGTCTTCCGCCAGCATGCCAGCGAAGTCTTTGTTGCTGGCGTACCAGCGGCTGGACCAATTCCGGGTGACCGCAAGGCGGAAACCGGTGGGGTGAATCTTCTGTCCCATAGTTCTTCCAGGCCTTCTTAGTTGCCAACCGTCACGTACACATGGCACGTGGGCTTGCTGATGCGATTACCGCGGCCCTTGGCTCGCGCTGTGAAGCGCTTGAGCGTGGCGCCCTGTTCGACATAGATGGTCGTGATTCGCAGCTCGTCGATATCGGCACCGTCGTTGTGCTCGGCGTTGGCAATCGCCGACTCGAGCACCTTCTTGATGATCACAGCGGCCTTTTTCTGCGTGAACTGCAGGACATTGAGCGCTTGATCAACCTTCTTGCCGCGGATCAGGTCAGCGACCAGACGGCCCTTGTCGACCGAGAGGCGGACGCCGCGGAGGACTGCACGTGTTTCAGACATGGTCGTTCCTTATTTTTTCTGGACTTTTTTGTCCGCGGGGTGCCCCTTGAACGTGCGGGTGAGCGCAAATTCGCCGAGCTTGTGGCCGACCATCTGGTCCGTGATGTACACGGGCACGTGCTGCTTGCCGTTGTGAACAGCAATGGTCAGACCGATGAATTCGGGCAAGACCATCGAGCGACGCGACCAGGTCTTGATCGGCTTTTTGTCCTTGGTCGTCACCGCCTTGTCGGCCTTGGCCACCAGGTGATGGTCGACGAACGGACCTTTTTTGAGTGAGCGAGTCATTTGCTAACCCTTACTTCTTGCGACGCGACACGATGAAGACTTGCGTGCGCTTGTTGTTACGG
>CAXTCC010000391.1:0-2040 GCA_964242015.1 uncultured Variovorax sp. | reverse complement strand
GTGATGGACGCGCTGGTCGCCAATGCCGAACTCGACCTGCCGAATTCGAGCGTGCAGGCCGAAGTCGACCGCATGGTCGAGGGCGCCCGTGCCGAACTCAAGCAGCGCGGTATCAAGGACGCCGACAAGGCGCCGATTCCCGACGACGTGTTCCGCCCGCAAGCCGAGCGCCGCGTGCGCCTGGGCCTGGTGGTCGCCGAACTGGTCCGCGCCAACGAGCTGCAAGCCAAGCCCGAGCAGATCAAGGCGCACATCGACGAGCTCGCTGCGAGCTATGAAAAGCCGGCCGACGTGGTGCGCTGGTACTTCAGCGACAACCGCCGGTTGGCCGAAGTCGAAGCTGTCGTCATCGAAAACAACGTGACCGAGTTCGTGCTCGGCAAGGCGAAGGTCGCCGACAAGTCGGTGTCGTTCGACGAGCTGATGGCGCAGCAGAACTGATAGAAGCCGACAGGTGCCGGTTCTGCAAATGCCGGGCTGATACGGGGCTTGTGCTTCAGGGCACGAGCCCCATTTCATTGAGGCGTACAGTCAGTGGCAGTCAATGACGAAATACGTACGAACCCCTTATTCGGAGAGCATATTCATGAGCGCACAAGAAATTCAAGGCCTCGGCATGGTTCCGATGGTTATCGAGCAATCGGGCCGTGGCGAGCGGTCTTACGACATCTATTCGCGCTTGTTGAAAGAGCGCGTGATTTTCCTGGTGGGCGAGGTCAACGACCAAGTTGCCAATCTCGTGGTGGCGCAGCTGCTGTTCCTCGAAAGCGAAAACCCCGACAAGGACATTTCGTTCTATATCAACTCGCCGGGCGGCAGCGTGACCGCCGGCTTGGCTATTTATGACACGATGCAGTTCGTCAAGCCCGAGATCTCCACTCTGTGCATGGGCATGGCGGCCAGCATGGGTTCGTTCTTGCTCATGGCCGGCGCCAAGGGCAAGCGCTTTGCGCTGCCCAATTCGAAGGTCATGATTCACCAGCCATCGGGTGGCACGTCGGGTCAGGCGACCGACATCGAAATCCATGCGCGCGAGATCATCAAGACGCGCCATCAATTGAACAAGATCTACTCGGATCGGACGGGTCAACCGATCGAAAAGATCGAACTCGACATGGAACGCGACCGTTATCTGTCGGCCGATGAAGCCCAGGCTTATGGCCTTGTCGACAAGGTCATCCACAAGCGCGACTAATCGGTGCAACCGCACGAGCGGGCCTGAAAACGGCGTTTCCCACACGGGGAACGCCGTTTTTGTTTCGCTATCATTGTCAAATTCCAGTTACAAGGCACCTGCATGGCCGACAAAAAAGGCTCTTCCAGCGAAAAAACGCTTTACTGCTCGTTCTGCGGGAAGAGTCAGCACGAGGTCAAGAAGTTGATCGCCGGGCCTTCGGTCTTCATCTGCGACGAGTGCATCGATCTCTGCAACGAAATCATTCGTGATGAGCTGCCCGCCGGTGAAGAAGCGCGAGACGCCCGCAACGACTTGCCGACGCCGCTCGAGATCAAGACCAACCTCGACAACTACGTCATCGGCCAGGAGCCGGCCAAGCGCATGTTGTCGGTGGCGGTGTACAACCACTACAAGCGCCTGCGTCACAAGGAAAAGTCCAAGGGCGAAGAAGTCGAACTCACCAAGAGCAACATCTTGCTGATCGGCCCGACGGGATCGGGCAAGACGCTGCTGGCGCAAACGCTGGCGCGCATGCTGGACGTTCCTTTCGTGATGGCCGACGCCACCACGCTGACCGAAGCCGGCTACGTCGGCGAAGACGTCGAGAACATCATCCAGAAGCTGCTGCAGAGCTGCAACTACGAAGTCGAGCGGGCCCAGCGCGGTATTGTCTACATCGACGAAATCGACAAGATCTCACGCAAGTCGGACAACCCGTCGATCACGCGCGACGTGTCGGGCGAAGGCGTGCAACAGGCCCTGCTTAAGCTCATCGAAGGCACGATGGCCAGCGTGCCGCCCCAAGGCGGCCGCAAGCACCCGAACCAGGACTTCCTGCAGATCGACACGACCAACATCCTGTT
>CAXTCC010000390.1:0-2054 GCA_964242015.1 uncultured Variovorax sp. | reverse complement strand
ACCGGCTGGTTGTTGATGTAGTAGCTGCTGGTGCCGTCACGCGTGAGCACGCGCTTGACCGCGATCTCGGTGAACTGCGCCCACTGGCCGCCGGCACGGTGGTCGGCGTTGTCGAACACCAGCTCGACGCTGGAGCGGCTGGCCTGCTTGCGCGTCGTGGTGCCGTTGAAGATGACGTCCTGCATCGACTCGCCGCGCAACTCCGACGCACGCGATTCGCCGAGCACCCACCGCACCGCGTCCATGATGTTCGACTTGCCGCAACCGTTGGGGCCGACGACGCCCACCAGTTGGCCGGGAAGCAAAAAATTGGTAGGTTCGGCGAACGACTTGAAGCCTGAAAGCTTGATGGAATTGAGACGCACGACGTGTTGGCTTTGGTGCCAAGGTGTTGATTTGTAAGGAAAAACGCAACGATGCGCGCTGCCGCCCGGAGCGTCGATGATAACGTGCGCACCCATGAGAGAACCCCGTAAACCGCCCCTTTCAACGACTGTCGCCGAGGGTCTGCCCGCAGGTCTCCATGCGGCTCTCCCCGCGGCGGCGGTGGCCATGGCACTGTCGCTCGTGCTGGGGGGCTGCAGCAGTTTCAATTCGACCCAGCGCGCCGAGCCCTACGGCAACAACGAGTGGATGCAGACCGGGTCCAACCGCGTCGCCAACCTGGCACTGCGCGACAACCTTCAATCGATCCGTCGGGTGCAACTCAGCCTCTACCGCCGCAACCCGCGCGAGTGGCGCAAATGGGCACCGAGCGCCGACGATGCGATCCAGCGAACATGGGATGCGGTGATGCAGGGCAAGCCGTTGCCTGAACTCAAGGGCGCCACCGGCATCGATGCGATCCGGCTCGGCTTCGAGACCACGCCGCAGCCTTACACCGGCGATCGGGTTGCGGCGTTGGTCATCGGCTGGGCCTCCATGCTGAAGCAGGCCAACGGCGACACCTGGGAGCAGACGATGATCGACGGCGTCAATGCCGAAAACGCCTATCGCGCGGCTCGCAACATGGAGATCTCGCTGTGGCTGCTGGGCTCCAAGACCGGGCCCGACGGCCAGCCGCTGCTGCTGGCCACCGAGATCAGCGAGCGAGGGCGCAACCTGGTCGCCGACCGCGAACTCTCGAAGGTGACGGCGCGTCTCGACCTCATGGCGGCGCAGGCCGACGAGAAGTACCGACGCGCCGCGCTCGACTTCGGGCAGAACTGGATTCTGGGCAGTCTCGGGCCGTTCCTCGCGATGGCCAAGCCCTGAAATCGGGTCGATTCGGCCCCTAGAATGAAGTGCTGCTTCACCCCATAACCTCTAATTTCCAGGCACACCCATGAGCTCAATCAATTTCATCGGCGGCGAAAAAGGCGGCGTCGGCAAGTCGGTCACGGCACGGGTGCTCGCGCAGTACTTCATCGACCACAGCCGCCCCTTCGTCGGCTTCGATACCGACCGCTCGCACAGCTCCTTCACCCGCTTCTACGAGGGCTTTGCGTCGCCCGTCGTGGTCGACAGTTTCGAAGGCCTCGACACCGTGGTCAACGGCTTCGAGCACAACCCGCAGCAAAGCGTGATCGTCGATCTGGCAGCGCAAACGCTGGCGCCGCTGTCGCGCTGGATCAAGGAATCGGCGTTGTTCGATGTCTTCAAGGACCTCGGCGTCACCGTCAACTTCTGGCACGTGCTGGACGACGGCAAGGACTCGACCGACCTGCTCGGCACCCTGATCGACACCTTCGGCGACAAGCCCAACTACATCGTGGTGCAGAACTACGGCCGCGGCAGCGACTTCGGCATGTTGCTGGCATCGCAATCGTTGTCGAAGGCGACGCAACACAACGCCTATGTCGTCGCGATGCCGCGCCTGCACGACGCGAGCATGCGCAAGATCGACTCGCAGAACAGCAGCTTCTGGAAAGCGGTCAACGACCGCGAAGGCCCGCACGCGCTGGGCCTGCTGGAACGCCAGCGCGTGAAGGCGTGGCTGGCGACGGCCTACGCCGCCTTCGACACCCTGCCGCTATAGACACGTGGCGTGCTGCGGCGCGCCAACAGGATCACGG
>CAXTCC010000389.1:0-2067 GCA_964242015.1 uncultured Variovorax sp. | reverse complement strand
CATCCTCATGCCCGCCTATTCCTTCGAAGCCATAGACCAGCAAGGCCTGGCCCGCAAAGGCGTGCTCGAGGCCGACACCGCACGCAGCGCGCGCGGCCTGCTGCGGGCGCAGGCGCTCATCCCGCTGACCGTCACATCCGTCGGCAGCGGTGGCCCCGATGCGCCATCGTCCAGCGCGTGGCGTCGCGCGCTGGCTGGCGGCCGCATCTTCAATTCCACCGCTCTCGCCGTCTGGACGCGACAACTCGCAGGTCTGGTTTCCTCGGGGCTGCCGCTGGAACGCGCCCTCACCGCGCTCACCGACGAAGCCGAGAGCGAACGCCAGCGCAATCTGCTGGCGTCGCTGCGGGCCGAGGTCAACGGCGGCTCGCCGTTCGGGCGCGCGCTGTCGCAACACCCGCACGAGTTCTCGCCGATCTACACGGCCGTCATCAGCGCTGGCGAGCAAAGCGGCAACCTGGGCATGGTGCTGGAGCGGCTCGCCGACGACCTCGAACAAAGCATGGCGCTCCGGCAGAAGCTGGTCGGCGCTGCGCTGTACCCGGCCATCGTCACCCTGGTCGCGATCGTCATCGTGATCTTCCTGGTGAGCTACGTGGTGCCGCAAGTGGCCAACGTCTTTGCCGGCACCAAGCGCGCCCTGCCGTTCCTGACCGTCGCGATGCTCGGCCTGAGCGCGTTCGTTCGCAACTACGGCTGGGCGATGCTGGTAGCGATCGCGTTCATCGCTTTCAGTGCGCGGCTGGCTTTGGCGCGTGCGGCGTTCCGCGAGAAGTTCGACGCGGCCTGGCTCAACCTCCCGCTGGTCGGCAAACTCGCGCGCCAGTACAACGCGGCGCGATTCGCCAGCACGCTGGCGATGCTCGCGACCGCCGGCGTGCCGATCCTGCGGGCGCTACAGGCCGCATCCGAAACGCTGAGCAACACCGCGATGCGCGCCGACGCGCTCGATGCGCTGGTGCTGGTGCGCGAAGGCGCGCCGCTGGCCTCGGCACTCGCACAAAAAAAGCGCTTCCCCGGCATCGTCTCGATGTTCGCGCGGCTCGGCGAGCAGACCGGCACGCTGCCGCTGATGCTGCAACGCGCTGCCAACCAGCTCGGCGCCGAAGTCCAGCGCCGCGCGATGCACCTGGCGACCATCCTGGAGCCGCTGTTGATCGTGGCGATGGGCGGCGTGGTGATGCTGATCGTGCTGGCGGTGCTGATGCCGATCATCCAGCTCAACCAGTTCGTCAAGTAGCAAAGCAAGCAAGACCCAACCATGGCCGTCACCCTGGACGACAAGCTCGTCGTCGCCATCTCCTCTCGCGCGCTGTTCAATCTGGAAGAAGAAAACCAGCTGTTCGAATCGGGCGATCCCGAGGGCTACATGAAACTGCAGTTCGAGCGACTCGACGTGCCTGCGCAACCCGGCATCGCGTACTCGCTGGTGCGCAAGCTGCTGCGCTTCAACGACGACGGCGTGCAGCGCGTCGAGGTCGTCATCCTGTCGCGCAACGACCCGGTGTCGGGCATGCGCATCTTCAAGTCGAGCGTGGCCGCCGACATCAAGCTGCAGCGCGGCGTGTTCACGCAGGGCCGACCGCCTTTCGGCTACCTGCGGCCGCTGCGTGCGCACCTGTTCCTGTCGGTCAATGCAGACGATGTGCGGGAAGCGCTCAATGCCGGATTCCCGGCGGCGCGCGTGCTGGTCGAATCGGTCAAGGCGAGCGACGCCTACCCGGACGAAGTGCGCATCGCCTTCGACGGCGACGCGGTGCTGTTCAGCGACGAAGCCGAGCGCGTGTTCCAGAGCCAGGGGCTCGATGCGTTCCAGGCCCACGAATCCAGCAAGGCCGAGTTGCCGTTGCCCGAAGGCCCGTTCAAGCCCCTGCTGTCCGCGCTGCACCGCCTGCAGCACGCCGGCAACGTCGACATGCGCATTCGCACCGCGTTGGTCACCGCACGCAGTGCACCGGCGCACGAGCGCGCCATCCGCACGCTCATGAAGTGGAACATTCGCGTCGACGAAGCGATGTTCCTCGGCGGCCTGCCCAAGGGCGAGTTCCTGCGCGAGTTCGAGCCCGA
>CAXTCC010000388.1:0-2093 GCA_964242015.1 uncultured Variovorax sp. | reverse complement strand
GCAAGCAGATCCGGTTGCTGGAAGATTGGTTCGGCGTGCCGCTGTTCGAGCGTCGTGCGCGCGGCGTCGTGCTCACCGACGAGGGTGCCGCGCTGCTCGCCGACGTGAGCATCGCATTCGAACGGCTTGCCAGCGGTGCGGCGCGGCTGCGCCACGAACCCGTTGCGCGCCGCGTCGCTGGCATTGTTCGCGTGAACGTCCTTGCCAGTTTTGCCCTGAATTGGCTGCTGCCGCGCCTGGCGGATTTTCAGGCGCTCTTTCCGGACATCGACGTGCGAGTGTCGACCACCTCGCGCAAGCTTCGCTCCATTTCCGGCGCCTTCGACATCGGCGTGCGCTCCGGGGATGAGCCGGGAGCCGGACTCGTTTCGCGCGCGCTCCTGGCCGACGTGCGTCTGCCCGCTTGCAGCCCCGCACTGCTGCGCCATCACCCGCTCCAAAGCGTCGCGGATCTGCGGCATCACACATTGCTGCATTCCGCGAGCACGCGCACGGCCTGGTCGCACTGGCTGAGGGAAGCCGGCGTGCCCGACCTGCGGCCGGCCCGTCACGTCGAATTCGACCATGCCTATCTTCAGCAGGCCGCGGCCGCAGCGGGGCTCGGCGTCACGCTCGCGTCGTTGCCGTTGATCGAACGCGACATCGCCGCCGGTCGATTGGTGTGTCCGCTGAAAGAGGCCACCTGGCGTGCCCCCGACTACACGCTGGTGATCGATTCAGAGCGCCGAGGCGACGAAGCGGTCGTGGCATTCGAGCGCTGGATCGAAGCAACGGCCGAAGCCGACCATGGGCCGTTCGTCCCGCGAAATGCGCATATCGATAGCTGAAATGCTTCTAGGACCGCCGTGGCAAAACACGCACTGCGGCTGCACAGTATGAGGATGGCAAAAAAACTCAAGATCGTCGCCGTCTCCGGTGGCCTGCAACGCCCTTCGCGCACGCTTGCACTGGTCGAACATCTGCTTGAAGGACTGACCGACGCCGTGGCTGCGGACACGCGCCTGATCGAGCTGGGCGAGATCGTGCCCAGGTTCGGCAACGTCCTGCAACGCTCGCACCTTCCGCCGGAGATCGAGTCGATCCTGCGCGACATCGAGACGGCTGATTTGCTGTTGGTGGCCAGCCCGATCTACCGCGGCTCCTACACCGGCCTCTTCAAGCACCTGTTCGACTTCGTGCATCACGAGTCGTTGATCGACGTGCCGGTGCTGCTGGCCGCGACCGGCGGCAGCGACAGGCATGCGCTGGCAATCGACCATCAACTGCGGCCGTTGTTCAGCTTCTTCCAGGCCCACACCTTGCCGATCGGCGTGTATGCGACCGACAAGGAATTCGACAACTACCAAGTGAGCAGCGATGCGCTCCGAGCCCGTATCGAACTGGCAGTGGAGCGAGCCGTGCCGGTGTTGCGGCAGCGCAGCGAACGCCTGTCGACGAGGCCGGTTCCCGCGCTGGCCTGAGGCGCCGTCCTCATCGAAGAGCGCAGCTTCAGTTGAGCCGCTGACCACCTGCCGCATCGAACAGGTGCGCCTCCGCGGCCACGGGCCATAACGCAAGACGATCGCCGGGCCGCGCACCGATGCGATCGCGAAACGCCGCCATCACGGGTTGGCCGCCGAACCGAAGTGCGATCTGTGTCTCTGCACCGGTGGGTTCGACCACGACGACGTCCGCCGACAGTCCGCGCGTCGCATCGATAGTGAAGTGCTCCGGCCGCGCGCCATACAGCACGCGGTCGCCGTGTGCACCGCGCGATGGTGAGGCCAGCGGCAAGCGCAGTCCATCGTCGGTCAGCACGTAGGGCGCGCCATCGAGCTGCAGCCGACCGGGAATGAAGTTCATCGCCGGCGAGCCGATGAAGCCGGCCACGAAGGCGTTGCGCGGCCGGTCGTACAGGTCGAGCGGCGTGCCGACCTGCTCGACCACGCCGTCCTTCAGCACGACGATGCGGTCGGCCATGGTCATGGCTTCGACCTGGTCGTGCGTGACATAAACGGTCGTGGTGCCCAGCCGCTGATGCAGCGCCTTGATCTCGGTGCGCATCTGCACGCGCAGCTTGGCGTCGAGGTTCGACAGCGGCTCGTCGAACAGGA
>CAXTCC010000387.1:0-2109 GCA_964242015.1 uncultured Variovorax sp. | reverse complement strand
GCCAGGTCGCGCGGGTTGCCGAAGATGTAGAGCGTCTGCCCGCCGATGGGCGGCAAGAACACTTCGAGATCCGAGCGCGTGACCAGCTCGGGATACATGCCGCCGGTTTCTTCGAAAAGGGTGCGGCGCAGGTCGGTTTCGCTGCAGCCGAAGCGCTTTGCGACCTCGGGCAAGAACCAAACCGGCTCGATCGCCGCCTTGGTCACCATGGCCGCGCCGCCCGCGGTCAAAAACTTGCCGTCGGCCTTCAACCGCCCACTCTGCAGTGCCTCGATCACTTCAGGAAGGATGACGTGCGCCTGCGTGATCGCGATGGTCGGGCGGATGTCGTAGCCGGCGGCGAGCTCGCCCGAGAACGCATCGGCCACCAGCGCACCCCACGGGTCGAGCGAAACGATCTTGCCGGGCTCGCTCCAACTCGGGTACGGGCCGATGAGGTCGGTCGGCGCGGTGTTTGTCAGGTCGGCTCGGTGCTCGCGCTTGAGTGCGCCGGCTGCCACGGCGAGGGCGCGGTACACGCTGTACGAGCCGCTGTGCGTGCCGATGACGTTGCGATGCGCGCGCGACGTCGTGGTGCCGACGACCGGGCCGCGCTCCGCCGCGGTGGCGGCAGCCCAGCGGATCGGCAGCGCACCGAAGCCACCGCTGTGCGAGGTGAGCCGGATGTGGCGCGGGGCCGGAGTCGTCGCGGCGGGTGCAGGAAGCGATGAGGGCAATGCACCGCCGACAGGGATGTCTACGGAGACCGCAACGGAAGGAAGGCTGATTGGGGAATCGGTAGAAGAAACAGATGGAGGCAGGGAAGGAGGCAGGGACGGAGGAGACGAACTAGAAGGAATCGAAACGGTGTCAACGGACATTGCAGGCCCTCAAAAACAGCAATGTAGCGACCGCCTTCCCAACTGGCAAGACAGCGCACGGCACAATCGTTTGCCCTCTTTTTTCGCCATTGCCGTAACCGTTCGACCTCATGCCACGAATAACAAGGGACAGCGACGCGGGAGCGCGGGGCGCCGAGTCGGTCCAAACCGTCGAGACCGTCCTGCGTGACCTCTTCATTCGCGGACTGGCAGGCGATGCAGCGGCGTACCACACGTTCCTGTCGAAACTCGGCGCGCACCTCCGTGCGTTTTTGGGCAAGCGACTTTTCGGCTGGCCCGATGAGGTCGAAGACCTCGTACAGGAATGCCTGCTCGCAATGCACAACCAGCGTCATACCTACCAGCCCGACCAGCCACTGACGGCCTGGGTGCACGCCATCGCGCGCTACAAGATGATCGACCTGCTGCGCTCCAAATCGATCCGCGAGGCCTTGCACGATCCGATCGACGACGACCTCGAAGTGTTCGCCGCATCGGCGACCGATGCCAGCGATGCCCGACGCGACCTCGGCGGACTGCTCGCCACGCTGCCCGACCGGCAACGCCTGCCGATCGTTCACGTCAAGCTCGAGGGGCTGTCGGTGGCCGAGACGTCGAGGCTGATCGGCATGTCGGAGGCGGCAGTCAAGGTCAACGTGCATCGTGGGTTGAAGGCGCTCGCCGCCCGCTTCAGGAGCGCGCCATGAAGACCGACGATCTGGTCACGATGCTGGCCAACGGCGTGACGCCTGTGCCGCGGCGGGCTGCATCTCGGCGTTTGGGACGAGCCGTCGCCATCGGGCTGCCGCTGTCGCTGGTCATCCTGTTCGCCGATTACGGCTTGCGCCGCGATCTGGTGGAGGTCATGTTCTGGCCGATGTTCTGGGTCAAGCTGCTGTTCCCGGCCTGCATCGCGCTGGCTGGCTTCGTCATGCTGCAGCGCCTCGCCCGGCCCGGCGTGCCGGTGCGCAACGCGTGGTGGGGTGCGCTGCTGCCGGCCGTGGTCGTCTGGGCATTGGCCATCGCGGCCTGGCTCGCCGCCTCGGCCGATGCGCGCATGCCGATGCTGATGGGCCAGACCTGGAAAACCTGCGCCTTCAGCATCTGCCTGATCGGGCTGCCGGTGTTCGTGGCGGCGATCGTCGCGCTGAGGAGCCTGGCGCCGACGCGGCCCGCGCTTGCAGGCGCCGCGGCCGGTGCGCTGGCCGGTGGCGTCGGTGCCAGCGTCTATGCGCTGCACTGCATGGAA
>CAXTCC010000386.1:0-2110 GCA_964242015.1 uncultured Variovorax sp. | reverse complement strand
ACCAATCCAAGAAACAGCGGCCAGAAAATATAGAACTGCTCTTCGACGGCCAGCGACCACAAATGCAGCAGCGGCTTGCTCTCCGCCGCCGTGTCGAAATAGCCCGCCTCGTTCCACAAAGCCAGGTTCGAAACAAAGCCGGCGCTCGCCAGCAAATGCTTGCCCAGTTCCCGAAACTCATCCGAGAGCAGCACATACCAGCCGACAACGCAGGTCGCGGCCATCACGGGCAGCAAGGCAGGCAGGATGCGCCGGATGCGCCGCGCATAGAACTCGCGGTAGCTGAATCCGCTGCCGGCCAGGCTGCCGAAAATGATCGTCGAGATCAGGTAGCCTGAAATGACGAAGAAAATGTCGACGCCGATGAAGCCACCGCGCACCACCTTCGGGAAGGCGTGGTACACGACCACCGCCAGCACCGCCACCGCACGCAAGCCGTCGATGTCGGGGCGGTATTTGGGATGGGCGAGGTGAGGGAGCTCTTGTTGTTGTGGCGGCATGCTGAACGCGTCGACGGCGCATGATTATCTTCGCAACCCCAGATGCGCTTTCGCGGCTCTGCAACGCCGCTGGCGGCGGTCGCACCTCGAGCGCCCGGTAAAATTCGCCCCAACGAATCAGAGGAACAACATGCGACTGCTCTCAGTGGTGCTCTCTGGCGGCGCCGGATCAAGGCTTTGGCCGCTGTCCCGCCAAGCCTTTCCAAAACCTTTCATGAAGCTCGGCGGCTCGACCTTGCTGCAGCAAGCCATCGAACGCGGCCAGGCCTGCGGTACGGGCGACTTGCTCATCGTGACGAACAAGGACCACTTGTTTCTTACAAAGGACGTGCTCGCCCAGATGGCGGACCCGCCGTCGGCGACCTTGCTGCTGGAACCCAAGGGCCGCAACACGGCCCCGGCCATCGCGCTCGCAGCGTTGCAATGCATCAAGAAGTTCAGTGGCGACACCGTCATGCTGGTGCTGTCGGCCGACCACCTGGTGCCCGATGTCGACGCCTTCGTCGCCAGCGCGAGTGAGGCCTTTCGCCTTGCTGAAAAGGGTGCGCTGGTCGTCTTCGGCGTGAGCCCGACGACGCCCGACACCGGCTTCGGCTACATCGAGGTCGACAAGGTGTCGCGCGACAGCCAGATGGCCAAGCGCTTCGTCGAGAAGCCCGACCTGCCGACCGCACAGGACTACCTGGCGACCGGCCGCTACTACTGGAACAGCGGCATGTTCTGCTTCACGGCAGACGCCATCGTGGCAGCTTTCGAAAAATACGCCCCTGCTCTTTTGGCTGCAGCACGCAATGCGCTCGACACTTCGACCGCTACCGGCAATGCCGGTCAGTTCGACCTGCATGCCTTTGGCTTGCAGCCGGACATCAGCATCGACTACGCGGTGATGGAGCGCGCCGACAACGTGCACGTGGTGCCCGCCAAGTTCAGCTGGAGCGACGTCGGCACCTGGCCATCGGTTGCTCGGTCGCACACCGCCGATGCCAGCGGCAACACGATTCCTTTCGACGCGATCGCCATCGACACCACCAACACGCACGTGCAGGTCGACAGCCACGGGCCGAAGATGGTGGCGGTGCTGGGTGTTCGCGACCTGGTGATCGTGGACACGCCCGATGCGCTGCTGATCACTCACAAAGACAGCGCCCAAAAGGTCAAGCAGGTCGTCGATGCACTCAAGGAGCGCAAGCATGAGACGGTGAATCTCCCGGCCGTCGTGCATCGCCCGTGGGGCACGTACGCTTCGCTGAAAGAAGAAGACGGCTACAAGGTCAAGCGCATCACGGTCAAGCCCGGTGAGTCGCTCTCCCTCCAATACCACCATCAGCGCGCCGAGCACTGGGTCGTGGTGCAAGGCAAGGCGATCGTCCAGGTGGGCGAGGTCGAGCATGAAACACTGCCCGGCCAATACCGCTACATCCCACTCAAAGAGAAACATCGATTGACGAACATCGGTAAAGACGAACTCGTGCTCATCGAAGTGCAATGCGGTGGCTACCTCGGCGAAGACGACATCGTTCGCCTGGCAGACACTTACGGTCGCGCATGAGCCAGGCACATTCAAACCTGCATCGCAGCGCGTGGGCCGATTGGTGGGAAGGCACCCGCCG
>CAXTCC010000385.1:0-2127 GCA_964242015.1 uncultured Variovorax sp. | reverse complement strand
GCTGCCACGCGGGCTGATGGGCATCGTGCACGACCTGCGCCATCCGCAACGCGCGCGCCGCGGGCCGTCGAGCTGGGACCAGCTGAAGCGCCTGCTGCTCGGCGACAACGCGCACTCCAACCGCGCGGCCTTGACCGAGCAACCGGGCGTGGTCGGCGCCTATCTGCTGCCCGGCAGTCCGTTGCTGACGCTGCAGCGAAACGTGCCGGCGTATGCCGAACTGCTGGCAGGCATGGCGCAGGTGTCGCGCGAGATCGAAGAGCTGCAGCCCGACACGCTGGTCATCTACTCGACGCGCTGGCTGGCAGTGCTCGACCAGCAATGGCAAGGGCGCGCTCGCATCACCGGCCTGCATGTCGACGACAACTGGCACGAGTTCGGCGAGATGCGCTACGACATCACGACCGACGTGTCGCTGGCGCGCGCCTGCATGAAGGCGGCCAACCGCGCCGGCATCCATTCGAAGCTGGTCGACTACGCCGGCTTTCCGCTCGACTCCGGCACGCTGTCGGTCAATGCGCTGGTCAATGGCGACGGCGCGTTTCCGACCCTCATCGTCGCCAACAACCTCTACCTCGACTACGACAAGACCCGCTCGCTCGGCGAACTCGCTGCGGCGCAAGCGACAGCGCAGGGCAAGCGCGTGGTGGTGCTGGCCATCGGCGAACTGTCGGGCACCGCGTTCAGGGACGAGCGACCGCTGGCCGACGACAAGATCGCGACGGCCACCGACGACGACTGGAACCGCCGCATGCTGAAGCTCATCGAGCAGCGCGAACTCGACGAGCTGGCGCGCCAGTTGCCCGACTACCTGGCGCAGGCCAAGGTCGACATGGGCTTCAAGCACTTCGCATTCGCGCTGGGCGCGCTCGGCGGCCGCCTCGGCAAGGCCAAGGTGCTGGCGTATGGCCCGCAGTACGGCAACGGCGCGGCCGTCGTCCGACTTCTTTGAAAGCATCCAACAGTCATCCAGCTCATGAAGCCATCATGAAACAGTACCGCAACTACATCGCCGGCGAGTTCGTCGAATCGACCCGGCGCTTCGACGACATCGACCCGGCCGACGGCAGCGTGATCGCGCAGGTGCACGAGGCCGACAGGGCCGCGGTCGAGACGGCCATCGCGGCCGGCAAATCAGCCGTCGAAGGCGCGTGGGGCAAGACCTCACCGGCGCAGCGCGCGGCCATGCTCTATCGCATCGCCGACGAGATCGAGCGCCGCTTCGCCGACTTTCTCGAAGCGGAGATGAGCGACACAGGCAAGCCGACGTCGCTCGCTTCGACCGTCGACATCCCGCGCGGCGCAGCCAACTTTCGCGTCTTCGCCGACATCCTCAAGACCGCACCGATGGAGTCGTTCAAGACCGACCTGCCCGACGGTGCCCACGCCATCAACTACACGGTGCGCAAGCCGCTCGGTGTGATCGGCATCATCTCGCCGTGGAACCTGCCGCTGCTGTTGCTGACCTGGAAAGTGGCGCCTGCGCTGGCCTGCGGCAACGCGGTCGTGTGCAAGCCATCGGAAGAGACGCCGGGCACAGCCACGTTGCTGGCCGAGGTGATGCATGCGGTCGGCATGCCGGCGGGTGCCTTCAATCTCGTGCACGGCTTCGGGCCGGATTCGGCCGGCGAGTTCATCACCACCAGCCCGGACATCGACGCCATCACCTTTACCGGTGAATCGCGCACCGGCTCGGCCATCATGCGGGCCGCGGCGGAGCATGTGAAGCCGATCTCCTTCGAGCTCGGCGGCAAGAACGCCGCGATCGTTTTTGCCGATTGCGACTTCGACAAGACGCTCGACGGGATGATGCGGGCCATCTACCTCAACAGCGGCCAGGTGTGCCTGTGCTCGGAGCGCGTGTTCGTCGAGCGGCCGATCTACGAACGCTTCGTCGCGGCCCTGGCGGAGCGCTTGAAGACGGTCAAGCTCGGCTGGCCGACCGACGCGGCCACCACTATGGGCCCGATGATCTCCGCGGAGCACCGCGACAAGGTGCTGGGTTACTACGCGCTGGCACGCGAGGAGGGCGCGAGCTTCATCGCGGGTGGCGGCGTGCCGCACTTCGGTAGTGCGCTGGACAACGGCTTCTGGGTCGAGCCCACGGTGATTGCCGGGCTGCCGGAC
>CAXTCC010000384.1:0-2127 GCA_964242015.1 uncultured Variovorax sp. | reverse complement strand
CCCCGTGGCTGGAAGTCGACGGCGAAATGCACGGCGACGTGGCGCTCGACGGCAAGCAGCGGGACGCTGTCATGCCGCACAGCGCACTGGCAGGAAATGCCAATCTGCTGGTGTTCCCGAACATCGACGCAGCCAATATTTCGTACAACCTGCTTAAAACGGCAGCAGGCGGCAACATCGCCATCGGCCCGGTCCTGCTGGGTGCGGCCAAACCTGTGCATATTCTGACCGCGAGTGCCACCGTGCGCCGAATCGTCAACATGACAGCACTGACGGTGGCCGACGCCAACGTCGACCGGTAGAACGCTGCGCCGAAAGCGGGCGCCAACTTATCAACCAGCCGCGCCCTTGGTGCCCTGCTCAATCCTTGAGCAGGGCACTTGCTATTTGTGCCGAGCTGGTGCACACTGGCGGGCTTGAATTTTCGGGTTAACCCCAAGGTTAATCCACCGATTCGACTCCCGCTCTTTTCCCTCTGGTGCCCCTGGCGGTCACTGTCCAGTCAATGGCCTCGATCACGTCTTTTGTCCCTAAGTTTGCGCTCACTGGCTTGTTGCTGGTGGCGCTGGCGACGGGCACAACGGCTGTCGACGCCCGCGATTGGTTCGGTCGCCCAGCCGGTCAATCCACGAAGGAATCGATTGCACTGACCGAACTGCCGGCGCAGGGTCAGCGAACTTACGAATCTATTTTGAACGGCGGCCCGTTTGCGCACGACAAAGACGGCATGGTTTTCGGTAACCGAGAACGCCAGTTACCCACAGCCCGTCGCGGCCACTATCGCGAATACACGGTCGAAACCCCGGGGTCGCGTGATCGCGGCGCCAGACGCATCGTTTGTGCCGGAGAGCGCAGAACGCCTGACGCCTGCTGGTACACGGCAGACCACTATGCAAGCTTCCGGCGCATCGTCCCATGAAGACCGCATGAACGATGAACTGTTGAGGGGAGCGGCGCCTCGAAGCGTCATGACGAAAGAAGACATGTTGACGACAACTATGGAAAGACCAGCGGAGATGACCTTATCCCTTCGTTCCGTGCGACCGAACATCGTGCAGTCGATTCGCGCATTCCGCGTCAATGACCTGCAGGAAGCGGCGCATGCGGCGGGCCAGCACTTTCTCTATGCGAATCTGGGCAACGCCCAGACCAAGCAGGACGTGCTCGACCTGATCGCCCAGCAGTTCACCTTCCCGGCGCATTTCGGAAAAAATTTCGATGCGTTGTACGACTGCATGACAGACCCGTTGCATAAATCGGGCCCGCAGCCCGGTTTCATCATCGTGCTCGAGCAGATTCCGGCCAACGCCAAGTTCGACAAGGAAGCGCGCGAGCAGTTGCTCGATATCTTCCGTGACGCCTCGGACTACTGGGGGGATCGAAAGATACCCTTCAGATGCTTCTATTCTTTTCTGTAGCCCGTTCTGCACACACCAGCCAAGCAGAACGGGCGAAAGAGGCTTCGCAGGGCACGGACGTGCTCTCGGGCATCGACCTTGCCGTCGACCCCGCCGCCGAAAAGATGCCGACCGACAAATTGGTCGACGTGTCTCCATTGGCGCTGCGCATGAGCAGCCCGTTTAATTCCAACTACTGGCTGTCGGCTGCCTGAAAGCGGCAACGGCATCATCAAGAAAAGCCCGTCGACGACGGGCTTTTTTATTGTGTTGTGACGCCTGCGTCTTCGCCTCGGTCCAGGGGTACAGCCTGGGCCAGGGCTACGTACTCGGCGACCGGCACTTCTTCAGCGCGCCGCTGGCCATCGAACTCCCCTTCGAAGCCATGCAGGTCCAACCATTTGCCGAGTGTGTGGCGCATGATTTTCCGGCGCTGGCTGAAGGCGACCTGCACGATCTCGCCAAGACGCTTCACGTCGACCGCCGGTGGCTCAGCCAGCGGCACCATGCGCACGATCGCGCTGTCGACCCGTGGCGGCGGATCGAAGCTTTCGGGCGGCACGAACAGCACATTGGCCATGTCGTAGCGCCACTGCAGCATCACGCTCAAGCGGCTGTAGTCGGAAGTCGCGGGCTTTGCGACCATGCGGTCGATCACTTCTTTTTGCAGCATGAAGTGCTGGTCGACCACCCGGTGCGCCGAGTCGAGCAGGTGAAACAGGATCGGCGT
>CAXTCC010000383.1:0-2149 GCA_964242015.1 uncultured Variovorax sp. | reverse complement strand
GTCGTCGTCCTGTCCTTCACCAACGGCTTCTCGCTCAAGTTCCCACCGCCGGGCTACTCGTTCCGCTGGTACGAATCCCTGCCCGACGCCTTCCAGTTGCAATACGCAGCGATGAATAGCTTGAAGGTTGCATCGGCGTCCACGCTTATCGCTGTCGTCCTCGGCGTCGCCGCGGCCATGGCGATCGCGCGTTCCGAGAAAGCGATGGCGCGCGTGCTCGATTCGTTCTTCATGTCGCCGCTCATCCTCCCCGCATTGGCATTCGGCTTGGCCTCGCTCATCTACTTTTCACGCATCGGTATCGAACTGTCGCTCTGGACGCTGGTCATCGGTCATACCGTCGTCGGCGTGCCCTACGTGATCCGCACGACCGTGGCCGCGCTGTCGCAGTTACCGCCCGCGCTGCTCGAAAGCTCCGCCAGCCTCGGCGCCGACCGCATCTACACATTTCGCCGCGTGACGCTGCCGTTGATCGCGCCGGGCATCGCGGCCGGCGCCTTCATCAGCTTCATGTCGTCGTTCGACAACGTGCCGGTATCGCTCTTCCTGCGCGATGCCTCGACCGATATGCTGCCGATCCGCATGTGGCAAGACCTCGAAGGCCGGCTCGATGTGAGCATCGCCGCCGTGTCGAGCCTGATGGTGCTCGTCACCCTGATTTTGATGATCGTGATGGAACGCCTGACCGGCATCAGCAAACGCATTCGCTAACCAGCGCGCCATGATGATGAAAACTGAATTCGACCTCGTCGTGCGCAACGCGCGCGTCGTCACCGCCTCGGACACCTTCGATTGCGACATCGGCATTCGCGCCGGGCGCATCGTGCAACTGGGCGCCGACCTCGGCCCTGCCGCACGCGAGATCGACGCGGCCGGCCGCTCCGTGACGCCCGGCGGCGTCGATGCGCACTGCCACCTCGACCAGCCGATGCCGCCGCCGATGCGCAACGCAGACGACTTCGATTCCGGCACGCGCTCGGCCGCTTGCGGCGGCACCACCACCGTCATCCCGTTCGCGGCCCAGCACAAGGGCCAGTCGCTGCGCGCCGCCGTCGAGGACTACCGCGCCCGCGCGGCAGGGAAGGCGCACATCGACTACGCCTTTCATCTGATCGTGAGCGACCCGACGCCGACGGTGTTGCAGGAAGAGCTGCCGCAGCTCATTCGCGAGGGCTTTACCTCGTTCAAGATCTACATGACCTACGACGACATGAAGCTCGACGATGGCCAGATCCTCGATGTGCTCGACGTCGCACGCCAGCAAGGTGCGATGGCGATGATCCATGCCGAAAACGCCGACTGCATCGAGTGGCTGACCAAGCGACTCGAAGCCGCCGGCCGCACCGCGCCGCGCTTTCATGCGCATTCGCGGCCGATGCTGGTCGAGCGCGAAGCCACGCACCGCGCCATCGCGCTGGCCGAACTGGTCGACGTGCCGATCCTCATCGTGCACGTGTCGGGGCGTGAGGCGGTCGAGCAGATTCGCTGGGCGCGTGCGCACGGTCTCAACGTGTTCGCCGAGACCTGTCCGCAGTATCTTTTCTTGACAGCCGAAGACCTCGGCATCGACGACAGCTACAAGGGCGCCAAGTGCGTCTGCAGCCCACCGCCGCGCGACAAGGCGAACCAGCAAGTGATCTGGGACGGGCTGAACGACGGGCTCTTCACCGTGTTCTCGTCGGACCACGCACCGTTCAAATACGACGCGCCGGAGGGCAAGAAGCCGAACGGCGAAGAGGTCGCGTTCCGCCATATCCCCAATGGCATTCCGGGGCTCGAAACGCGCATGGCGCTACTTTGGTCGGAAGGCGTGCTGGCGGGGCGCATGACGTCCAATCGCTTCGTCGAACTGACCGCCACCGGGCCCGCGAAAGCCTACGGCCTGCATCCACGCAAGGGCACGATCGCGATCGGCGCCGATGCCGACCTGGTGATCTGGGACGAGCGCGAGTTCACGCTGACCAACGCGCAGCTTCACCACGAGGTCGACTACACGCCCTACGAAGGCATGCGCCTGAAAGCCTGGCCCGGCATGACGCTGAGCCGCGGCAAGGTGGTCTGGGACGGCACGGATTTCCATCCGCAGCCGGGTCGTGGCGAACTGCTGGTCTGCGGCGAGCCGACCTTGATGCCGAAGCGACTGGCGCCC
>CAXTCC010000382.1:0-2174 GCA_964242015.1 uncultured Variovorax sp. | reverse complement strand
AGGTTGTTCGGCTTGCCTTGCGGATGCTCGCCGATGAGACCGCTCTCGTGCGCGCCGACCGGATTGAAGTAGCGCAGCAATGCAATGCGCCAATCCGGCTGCGCGACATGCAAGTCGGTCAGCACCTGTTCGACCATGCGCTTCGAATGTCCGTAGGGGCTCTCTGGCCGGCACGGCGCACTCTCAGGGATAGGCGAACTTTCGGGTTCACCGTAGACCGTGGCCGATGACGAGAAGATCAGCGTCTTGACGCCTGCTGCCTTCATCGCGGCGGCGAGCACCAGCGTGCCGTTCACGTTGTTGTCGTAGTAATGCAGGGGGTCCGCGACGGAGTCGCCCACGGCTTTGAGGCCCGCAAAGTGAATGACGCCGGCGATCGCATGTTCTTGAAAGACGCGATCGAGCAGGGCGCGATCGCGCACGTCGCCCTCGATGAATTCGATGGTCTTGCCGGTGATGGTTGCAAGCCGATCAAGCACGCGCACGTCGCTGTTGCCCAGGTTGTCGAGGATCACCGGGGTGTAGCCGGCCGCCACCAGGGCGACGCAGGTATGGCTGCCGATGAAGCCGGCGCCGCCGGTGACGAGAATGAGTTGATTCATGTGGTTGCCTGCAGAGGTCGTCTACGGGGAGTCGGTGTTGCAACGCTCATTCTGCGGGACTTCAATTGCATGGATCTTTCATAGGAGCCCCTAAATCCCCATATTAGATGGGATGTCATCAATTGGCGTACCATCGAAAAATGGCGCGTCACCTCGATCACATCCGAACCTCGTTTCCTACCGCAGTCTCCCAGCTCGCTCGCCTTTGGCGCCGTGCAGTGGATGTCGAACTTCAACCGCTCGGCCTCACGCAAGCGACCTGGCTCGCCTTGCTCCACATCGCGCGATCCAAAGAAGCGCCGCGTCAAAAAGACCTGGCTTTTTCACTCGGGCTCGACAGTTCTTCCGTCGTTCGCTTGCTCGATTTGCTTGAGCAGGCGGGGTACATCGAGCGGCAAGAAGGGCTGGACCGCCGCGCCAAAACCATTGCATTGACGACGCGAGGCAAGTCGGTCGTGGCGCAGGTCGAGAAGGTGGCAACGGAGGCGCGCAAGCGTTTGCTCAAGGACATTCCGGATGCGGAGCTGGAGGCCGCATACAACGTGATCACCAAGGTCTCCGAAGCCGTCGCAGCGTCGATGGGAGTGGAGCCATGACACCCGCGAAGCGCCCACCACTGTGGCTGCTGGTCATCATCACCATCAGCGGAACGATGGCGATGCACATGTTCGTGCCGGCATTGCCGGACGCCACGAAAGATTTGAATGCGCTGGTCGGGCAGATGCAGATGACCATCAGCTTCTACATCATCGGCCTGGCGGTCGGGCAGTTGTTCTACGGCCCGATGTCCGACAGTCTCGGCCGGCGACCGATGCTCATCGCCGGCTTGAGCCTGTACGCCATCGGCGGTCTGGCGGCGGCGCTGGCGCCCAACGTCCACACGCTCATCGGCGCGCGACTGCTGCAGGCACTGGGCGGTTGTGCGGGGCTGGCGCTCGGTCGCGCGATCGTGCGCGACTCCACCAAGTCGGAAGACACCGTGCGGCAGCTCGCGTTGATGAACCTCGTGATGATGATCAGCCCGGGGTTGTCGCCGATCGTGGGCGGTGCCATTTCGAGCGCCTTCGGTTGGCGTGCGATCTTCTGGCTGCTCGCGGCGGCCGGCGTGGCGACGCTCGCGTTGGCGTGGAAGCTGTTGCCCGAAACCGCGCCGCCCGGCCGCTCGCTCAGCATGCGCACGCTGGCGATGGACTACCGCACGTTGATGCGCTCGCGTCAGTTCGTGGGGTTTGCCATTGGCGGTGGCTGTGCGACGACGTCTGTCTATGCCTTCATCGCGACCGCACCGTTCATCTTCGCGGTCGAGCTGCACCGGCCGCTGCACGAGGTCGGGATCTACCTGGGCTTGTTGATCTTCGGCATGACCGTCGGCAATGCGGCCACCGGCAAACTCATCGGCAAGGTCAGCATCGAGCGGCTGATGTTGAGCGGCAACGCGTTGAGCATCGCCGGTGCGGCAGGCTTGCTGGCGACCATCGCGCTGGGCGACCTCAGTGTCGTCAGCACCTTGTTGTGGATGTTCGTGTTCACCTGCGGCGCCGGCATGACCAGCCCCGCGGCGTTGACCAAGGC
>CAXTCC010000381.1:0-2185 GCA_964242015.1 uncultured Variovorax sp. | reverse complement strand
CGGCGCGAGAACGCCGGTTGCGTCACATGCCGCAGTTGGGCGGAGCGGCTGAAACTGCGGGTTTCAGCCAGGCTGACGAAGTCTTCGAGCCACTTGGTTTCCATGGCGCGGATTATGTTCTTTGGGCATGAAGGCCCAAAGCCGCCGGCACCCGTTCAGATCGGCGTGACCACGCCGCGTCCGGCGAAGTGCCCTTCGACATTTTCCAGAAAGCGCTTGAACGAAGCCTCCGTCGCTTCTGGCGACCATCCCGCCAGATGTGGCGTCAGGATCAGGTTGTCGAGCCCGATCAGCGCCTCAGGCCGCTTCGGTTCGCTTTCGTACACATCGATGCCAGCACCGCCGAGACGGCCATCACGCAGCGCCGTCGCCAGGGCTTCTGTATCGACGATGCTGCCGCGGCCGATGTTCACCAGAAAGCCCTTCGGGCCCAACGCATCGAGCACGTCGGCATTGACGATGTGCTTCGTCGCCGCGCCGCCGGGTGCCGCGCACACCAGCATGTCGGCCCATTCGGCCAGCGCTTTCAGATCGTCGAAGTAGCGGTGCGGCGAGCCTTCTTTCGGCTTGCGATTGTGATAGCCGATGGTCATGTCGAAACCGTTGGCACGCTTGGCGATCTTCTCGCCGATGGTGCCCATGCCGAGGATGCCGAGCCGCTTGCCCGACACGTTGGGCGGCTGCGGAATGGCCAGGCGCCAGACGCCCTCCCGGCACAGCCGGTCGAGCATGTGAAAGCCGCGCACCGCGCCGATCAAAAGCCCGAAGGCATGGTCGGCCACGCAGTCGTCGTTGGTGCCCTGTCCATTCGCCAGCGCAATGCCGCGCGCACGCGCTGCGTCGAGGTCGACGAGCTCGTAGCCCGCACCCATGCAGCACACCACTTCGAGCGCCGGCATGGCGTCCATCTCGGCCGCTGTCAGCCCGAGCACGCCGATGGTGAGCACCGCACGGAACTTGGGGCCGTGCGCGGCGATGGCGGCGGCCCGCTCTTCGGGTGTCGGCGCATAGGTCAGGTCGTACAGCTCTGAAATGCGGGCCTGGTGCTTGCGCGACAAGGTGTTCAGCGAGAGCACGGAAATCTTCTCGGACATTGTTGGGTCAGCTCCTGAGGGATAGCGATAGATATTCAAAGCACCACGGGTGCGGCTTCGATTTTTTGCAGTGTCCACATCTGTGCGTACTTGCCCTTGCGTTCCAGCAAGTCGGCGTGCGTGCCGCGCTCGACGATGACGCCGCTTTCGAGCACGAGGATTTCGTGCGCATCGACCACCGTCGAGAGGCGGTGCGCGATCACCAGCGTGGTCTTGTTCTGGGCCGCGCTCTTCAGCTCGGACTGGATCGCGCGCTCGTTGGCGGAGTCGAGCGCCGATGTCGCCTCGTCGAAGATCACGATCGGTGGGTTCTTGAGCAATGTGCGTGCGATGGCCACGCGCTGCTTTTCGCCGCCAGACAGCTTGAGGCCGCGCTCGCCCACCGGCGTGTCATAGCCCTTCGGCGTTGCGGCGATAAAGTCGTGAATGCGCGCGGCTTTGGCTGCCGCCTCCACCTCCTCACGCGTCGAGCCGGGCCGGCCGTAAGCAATGTTGTATTCCACGCTGTCGTTGAAGAGCACGGTGTCTTGCGGCACGATACCAATGGCTTGCCGCACGCTCGACTGCGTCACCTCGCGGATGTCTTCGCCGCCGATGGTGATGCGCCCTTGCTGCACATCGTAGAAACGATAGAGCAGACGCGCCAAGGTCGACTTGCCGGAGCCCGAGGGCCCGACGACCGCGACGGTCTTGCCGGCAGGGATCTCGAAGTTGACGTGCTTGAGGATGGGCCGCGATGGCTCGTAGGCGAAGCTCACGTCTTCGAAGCGGACGGTGGCATCGCGCCCGGCCAGCGGCAGGGCCTCGGGCGCGTCCTGGATCTCGCGGTCTTTCTCCATCAGCACGAACATCTTGTCGAGGTCGGTCAGGCTCTGCTTGATCTCGCGGTAGATCACGCCCAGAAAATTGAGCGGAATGTAGAGCTGGATCATGAAGGCGTTGACCATCACCAGGTCGCCCAGCGTCATGCGCCCTTCGACCACCCCGGATGTCGCACGCCACAACATCAGCACCAGGCTCACCGCGATCAGCAATTGCTGGCCGGTGTTGAGCATCGACAGCGTGCGCTGGCTCTTGATCGCGGCCTTGCG
>CAXTCC010000380.1:0-2198 GCA_964242015.1 uncultured Variovorax sp. | reverse complement strand
CGTCCCTAATTTCACCGTCGCGTCGACTTTGTCACGCAACGTTTCCCGCTCGCGGCGCGATGATGGCGCCATGCTCCGAACCGTCGCCCTCCTCATCACGCCACTGGTGACGCTGGCGCTCGTCTACTGGCTCGGCTTCCTGGCGCTCATCGGCTGCGTCGCGCTGGTGTTCTGCGTGATCTGGTTTTCCAGCGGCAGCAAGAACGTGATGGCCGGTCGGCCGGAGAATGTCGACACGCAGATCGCCGGACCGACGACCTTCATGGCCGGCTTCTAGGCTTCGATACGGCGGCCCGTCGGGCTGCGCGCGACAATCGCTCCTCGAGCGATCCGGAAAAACGAGGTCGCACCTCTTCCCGATTTCGCGCAACACTCACTTCATGTCCTCTTCCGGCAAGCCGTCGACCGACGCCGTCAAACTCGAAGGCGCGGGCGACGCCCTGCTCGCCGCCAACGCGCAGATCGAGGTGATGTCGGAGCAGCTCGCAGCGCTGAACGAACTGCTCGCCAAGCCGCTCGACCAGATCCTCGGCGAGCGCGACAAGTTCAAGGAAGCGGCCGCTGCCTGGGATGCTTTCGCGGCGCAGTGGGTCCTGTCGCAGCGCGCCATGAAGCGCGTCGCGCTCGACCTCGCAGCTCAACAGGGAGTCTCTGAAGAAGACGTCGTCGCCCGCGCCATGACGTATGCCAACGAAGTGCTGAACGGCGACGAAGTCGACCTCGGCGGCACCATCGCCGAAGCGCAGATGGCGCACATCGCCCGCCATCGCGCCTTTCTTCGCAAGCAATTTCGCCAGTCGTGAAACACAGCTGAAGAAACTTCTGACAACGTCATTGGAGCCGTCATCGCCACCGCCAAATCCCTCGCCACCGACGAATACAAGCTGTTCCCTTCACCACGGAACGTGCATCGCGTCGTGTTCGAGCACCAGGTCTTTCTGCCTTATCCGTACATGCTGATCGACATGGAAAGCTATTACCTCAAAGGCCGCTACAGCCTCTTCGCCGCCTGCCGGCTGGCCGACAACAAGATGGGCCAGCTCGTCACGCTGGAAGACGCGGCCGACGAGGTCAAGTTCAAGAGCAAGTTCGTGCCCGACTGATCTGTTCACTGAAACGATTTACACAACGAAGGAGACAAAACCATGTTCACCCCCGCTCTCATGACCGGCCAGCGCATCCTCGTCACCGGTGGCGGCACCGGCCTCGGCAAGTCGATGTCGGAGAAGTTTCTGGCGCTCGGCGCTGACGTCGCGATCTGCGGCCGGCGGCAGTCGGTGCTCGAAGAAACGGCGGCGCAATGGCGCAAGGACTTCCCCGAGCGGCGCATCGACACTTTCGGCGTCGACATCCGCAATGCGCAGGCGGTCGATGAAATGGTCGAGAGCCTGTTCACGAGCGGCGGCCTCACGGGCCTGGTCAACAACGCCGCCGGTAACTTCGTCGCGCCGACCGAAAGCCTGTCGCCGCGCGCTTTCGATGCGGTCGCCAACATCGTGTTCCACGGCAGCTTCTACGTGACGCAAGCCGTCGGCAAACGCTGGGTCGCCGAGGCCAAGTCCGGCGAGTGGAAAAAGGGCAGCCCTTACCGCAGCGTGATGAGCATCATCGTGACCTGGGTCGACAACGGCGGCCCGTACGTCGTGCCGTCGGCCATGAGCAAGGCCGGGATCGAGGTCATGACCAAATCGTTGGCGCTCGAGTGGGCCCGCTACGGCATCCGGCTCAACGCGGTCGGGCCGGGCGAGATCCCGACCGAAGGCATGAGCAAGCGCCTCAACCCCGGCGAAGAGCCGGGCGAGCGCACCAAGGCCAGCAATCCGATGGCACGTGTCGGCGAGATGAGCGAGCTGCAGAACCTCGCGGCCTTCCTGATGGCGCCGGGCCAATGCGACTGGCTCACCGGCCAGTCGATCATGATGGACGGCGGGCAGGCTGCAGCCACCGGCGGCAACTTCTACGAGCTGCGGCAGTGGAGCGATGCCGACTGGATCGCGGCACGGGAGCGCATCGAAGAACAGAACGCCAAGGACAAGCTGCAGCGCTGACTTCGAGCGCCCGTCTAGGCCCTGCGCACTGCCGCAGTGACGCTCTGACTTACCGATACACCGAGCAGGGCCGCGACGCTCCAAGCCCCGCAGCGCCCGCATTTTTACGCTTTCTTTACGGCCCCCCGCCGACTCCATTCCCCGTTTTTA
>CAXTCC010000379.1:0-2206 GCA_964242015.1 uncultured Variovorax sp. | reverse complement strand
CCGTCTTGCCGAGCACCGCGACCGTGCCGCCCGTCATGTACTCGCAGCCGTGGTCGCCCGTGCCTTCGACCACCGCGGTCGCTCCGGAGAGCCGAACAGCGAAACGTTCGCCGCCGACGCCGCAGAAGTAGGCCTCGCCCGTCGTGGCGCCATACATCACGGTGTTGCCGACGATGGTGTTGCGCACCGCTTCGCCGCGGAAGTCGAGGCTCGGCCGCACCACGATCCGTCCACCCGACAAGCCCTTGCCGGTGTAGTCGTTGGCATCGCCTATGAGGTACAGCGTGATGCCACGTGCCAGGAAGGCGCCGAACGATTGGCCGCCCGTGCCTTCGAGCTGAATGCGGATCGAATCGTCCGGCAGGCCCTCGGGATGCACCCGCGTCAGCGCGCCCGACAACTTGGCGCCGACGGTGCGGTTGACGTTGCGGACCACCTCGATGAACTGCACCTTTTCGCCCTTGTCGATGGCCGCGCGCGACTTCTCGATGAGCTTGGTGTCGAGGTTGTGCTCGAGCCCGTGGTCCTGGTTCTCGACATGGAAACGCGGCACGTCGTCCGGCACGTTGGGCAGCGCGAACAGGCGACTGAAATCGAGGCCACTGGCCTTCCAGTGCGCAATGCCCTTCTTCATGTCGAGCAGGTCGGCGCGGCCGATCATTTCGTTGACCGTGCGCATGCCCAGCTGCGCCATGATCTGGCGCATTTCTTCAGCAACGAAGAAGAAATAGTTGACGACATGTTCCGGCTTGCCGGAGAACTTCTTGCGCAGCACCGGGTCTTGCGTGGCCACGCCCACCGGGCAGGTGTTCAGGTGGCACTTGCGCATCATGATGCAGCCTTCGACGATCAGCGGCGCCGTGGCAAAGCCGAACTCGTCGGCGCCGAGCAAGGCGCCGATGGCGACGTCACGGCCGGTCTTCATCTGGCCGTCGGCCTGCACCCGCACGCGGCCGCGCAGGCGGTTCAGCACCAGCGTTTGCTGCGTCTCGGCCAGGCCAATTTCCCAGGGGCCGCCGGCGTGCTTGATCGATGACCAGGGCGAAGCTCCAGTGCCGCCGTCGTGCCCGGCGATCACGATGTGATCGCTCTTGCACTTGGTGACGCCGGTCGCGACCGTGCCCACGCCGACTTCGCTCACGAGCTTGGTGCTGATGCTGGCGTGCGGCGCGACGTTCTTCAGGTCGTGGATCAGCTGCGCCAAGTCTTCGATCGAATAGATGTCGTGGTGCGGCGGCGGGCTGATGAGGCCCACGCCCGGCACCGAATAGCGCTGCTTGCCGATGTAGTCGGTCACCTTGCCGCCGGGCAACTGGCCGCCTTCGCCGGGTTTGGCACCCTGTGCCATCTTGATCTGGATCTGATCGGCCGACGTCAGGTATTCAGCCGTCACACCAAAGCGGCCCGATGCCACCTGCTTGATCTTGGAACGCAGCGAATCGTTGGCCTGCAACGGCAGATCGACCTCGACATTGGCTTCGCCGATCACGCTTTTCAACGTGTCGCCCACCTTGATCGGGATGCCCTTCAGCTCGTTGCGATAGCGTGCCGGATCTTCACCGCCCTCGCCGGTGTTGCTCTTGCCGCCGATGCGGTTCATCGCGACGGCCAGCGTCGAATGCGCCTCGGTCGAGATCGACCCCAGCGACATCGCGCCCGTTGCGAATCGTTTGACGATGTCAGCTGCCGACTCGACCTCTTCCACCGGAATCGCCTTCGATGGATCGATCTTGAACTCGAACAAGCCGCGCAACGTCATGTGGCGACGGCTTTGGTCGTTGATGATCTGCGCGTACTCCTTGTAGGTGCTCCAGTTGTTGGCGCGCGTGCTGTGCTGCAGCTTGGCGATCGCGTCCGGGCTCCACATGTGCTCTTCGCCGCGCGTCCGCCAGGCGTATTCGCCGCCGGCATCCAGCATGCTGGCCAGCACGGGGTCGTCGCCGAATGCAGCCGCATGCATGCGCAATGCCTCTTCGGCGATCTCGAAGACGCCGATGCCTTCGACCCGGCTGGCGGTGCCGGTGAAGTACTTGCCGATGGTGTCGCTGTTCAGGCCGATGGCCTCGAACAACTGCGCGCCGCAGTAGCTCATGTACGTGCTCACGCCCATCTTGGACATGATCTTCGACAAGCCCTTGCCGATCGCCTTGACGTAGTTGTAGACCGCCTTCTCGGCCGACAGATCGCCCGGCAGATCGGCGTGCAT
>CAXTCC010000378.1:0-2223 GCA_964242015.1 uncultured Variovorax sp. | reverse complement strand
GCCCAGGCGCATGGTTTGCCCTGGACCGTGCGCGTGCTCGGCGATGCGCAGGCGCACACCGATGCACCGAGCGGCGTCATGCCTTTTCTGCGTCAGCGCCGTCGCTGGTTCGGCGGCTTCCTGCAAACGCAATATTGGTACCGCGCGATGGTCGGCGACCGGCGCTACGGCTGGCTCGGCACCCTGATGCTGCCGGTGAAGGCGATCGACACGTTGCAGCCGCTGTACGGGCTGGCTGCTTTCGGACTGCTGCTGGTGTACCTGGTGCAGGGCAACCTCGGCGTGCTGGCACCGGCCGCCGGCGTCATCGGCGCCAAGATCGTGCTCGACCTGCTGTTCCATCTGTGGTCAGTGCACCTGTACCGGCGCTGGATCGGCGAGCAGAGCGAGGTGAACATGGTGCAGGCCTTCTTCGCTGCGATCGTCGAGCCATTCACCTTCCAGCTGCTCCGTCACACCGGCGCAGCCTGGGGGTGGTGGACTTTCTTGACGGGCTACGGCAGCTGGGGCCGGCAGACGCGCGTCGGGCTGGTCGACGAGGACGGCGGCACGCGGCGGGGTTGAACGGCCGGGCCGTCAACGCCCTCGGCCCCTCAGGCGTACGCCGGCTCTCCGAACCTGAAGCTCGACACCACGAGCCCTCCCATGAAAGCGTTTTCGTGGTAGATGCGCTCGCCGACCTCGCCCTCAGCCGCACCGACGGCGACCATCAGCGGGATCAGGTGCTCTTCACGCGGATGCGCGATGCGTGCGGCCGGCGCTGATGCCCACGCCTGCAGGTGCTTGGCGCGATCGGCCGGGGCGCCCTGCACCACCGCACCGTCGAGCCAGTCGTCGAAGGCCTTCGACACGTCGTGCGCTTGCGGGCCGAAGTTGCGCAGGTTGTGATAGCTCAGGCCGCTGCCGATGATGAGCACGTCTTCGTCGCGCAGCGGCGCCAGCGCGCGGCCCAGCGCCAGGTGCGCCGCCGGGTCGAGCCCGCGCATCAGCGACAACTGCACGACCGGCACGTCGGCCTCGGGATAGATCGCGACCATCGGTGAGAACGTGCCGTGGTCGAAGCCGCGCTCGACGTCGAGCGCCACCGGCAGGCCGGCACCTTCGATCAGTTCCATCACACGGCGCGCCAGCATCGGTGAACCCGGCGCGTTGTATTGCACCTTGTACGTGTGCGCCGGAAAGCCGCCGTAGTCGTAGATCATGGGTGGCCTGGGGTTGCCCATCACGGTGAAGGCGGACGCTTCCCAGTGGGCCGACACCATCAGGATGGCGCGCGGCTTGCGGCCGAGCTGGCGCGGCATGTCGGCCAGCGCGGCTTCGAGTTGCGCATAGGCGTTGCCCATCTCTTTTTTCATCCAGGGCCAGGGACCGCCGCCATGGGAGATGAAGTAGGTCGGCAGGCGTGGGGTCGTAGCGTTCGCAGTCGTGTTCGTGTTCGTGCTCATGGCAAGGCTCCTTCTGCATCGAATGTAGTGATTTCCCTTGCAGAATTCGAGAGCCGTGCATTCAATGATCGGTTTCTCCTGAGGAAAGCATCGATGGACCGGATGACCAGCCTTCGCGTGTTCCGCGACGTCGTCGAGTCGGGCAGTTTCACGGCTGCGGCCGAGCGCCTTTCGATGTCGCCGCCGATGGTCAGCAAGCACATCGCGCAGCTGGAAAAGTCGCTCGGCGCCCGCTTGCTGAATCGCTCCAGCCGCCACCTGAGCCTGACCGAAGCCGGCACGGCCTGGTACGAGCAAAGCGGCCAGGCGCTCGACATGCTCGACGCCGCCCAGGCCGCCATCAGCCAGCGCAACGAGACGCCACGCGGCCGGCTCAAGGTGAGCGCGCCGGTGTGGTGCGCGACGCCGCGTTTTGCGCGCGTGCTGGCCGGCTATCGCGAGCGCTATCCCGAAGTCCTCCTCGACATCCATCTCGAAAACCGCAAGATCGATCTGGCCGCCGATGGCTACGACCTGGCGCTGCGCGCGACGCAGGAGCCCTCGCCTGCGCTGATCGCGCGATCGCTGTGCAAGGTGCAGTTCCACCTGGTTGCAGCCAGCGACTACGTGCGCAGGATCGGGGAGCCGTCGGCGCCGGCCGACCTCGCCAGGCTCGACGCCATCGTGCCGAGCTACGTCAACATCGAAGGGCTGTCGCTCAAGGGCTCGGGCGGGCGGCAAGCACCGTTGCGGCTGCGGCCGGTGATGCTGTCGGACGACACCACGCTCACGTGGCATG
>CAXTCC010000377.1:0-2224 GCA_964242015.1 uncultured Variovorax sp. | reverse complement strand
TGCACCGGCTCGAGGATGATCGCGGCGACGCGCTGCGGCTCGATGTCGGTCTTGAAGAGGCGCGCGATCGCGGCCAGCGAGTCGGCCGCCGTCACGCCTTGCAGCGCCTCGGGGTACGGCACGTGGAACACCTCGGCCGGGAACGGACCGAAGCCGACCTTGTACGGCGCGACCTTGCCGGTGAGCGCCAGCGTCATCATCGTACGGCCATGGAAGCCGCCGCCGAAAGCGATGACACCCGAGCGCCTGGTGTGGGCGCGTGCGATCTTGATGGCGTTTTCCACCGCCTCGGCGCCTGTCGTAAAAAACGCGGTCTTTGTCGGTCCGCTGATCGGCACCAGCGCGTTGATGCGCTCGGCCAGCGTGACCACGCTTTCGTAAGGAACGATCTGGTAGGCCGTGTGGGTGAAGCATTCCAGCTGCGCGGCGATGGCAGCGACCACGCGCGGGTGCCGGTGCCCGGTGTTGACCACGGCGATACCGGCCGCGAAGTCGATGTACTCGCGGCCTTCGACGTCCCACAGGCTGGCGTTCTCGGCGCGCTGGGCATAGAAGTCGCACATCACGCCGACGCCGCGGGGTGTGGCGGCAAGACGGCGGGTCTGCAGTTCGCTGTTGGTCATGGCAAGTCCTGTGGAGATTGAATGAGTCGATTGGACGGTGAATTGGCCCCTGACAAAAGATCCGCTTTGCGCGTTTGCATGGAGCCAATCACAATGGGTCATGAAATCGATTTGTGCGGACCTCGTGCTGCAGCGGATGTCGCCGGGGAAAGGCGGCCCAAGCACATCCGGCACCGCGCTCAATCGCCAGCTCTACGACTGCCTGCGCGGCGCCATCCTCGACGCCAGCCTGCCGCCTTCGTCGCCCTTGCCCGCCTCGCGCGATCTGGCCCGCGAGATCGGCGTCTCGCGCAACACGGTGCTGCATGCCTACGAGCAATTGCGCGCCGAAGGGTATGTGCACTCGCGCGTCGGCAGCGGCACCTTCGTCGCGGCGACGACGCCTGAAAGCTTTCTGTCGGTCGGCCGCACGGCGCCTGAAGCCGACACTGCGGCCGGCACCACGCGCCTGTCGCGCCGCGCCCAGGCATTGCTTGCCAACGCATCGGCGGCCCCGGTGCAATGGGGCGCCTTCATGCCCGGCGTGCCGGACGTCACGCAGTTTCCGCATCGCCAGTTCAGCCGCATCCTGACGCGGCTGTGGCGCAACCCTGCGCCCGAGCTGCTCACCTATTCGCACGGCGGCGGCCACCCTGCCCTGCGCGCCGCCATCGCGGAGCATCTGCGCGTCGCGCGCTCGGTGCGCTGCGAGCCCGACCAGATCCTGGTGACCGAAGGCGTGCACCAGGCCGTCGATCTCACGCTGCGCATGCTGGTCGATCCGCGCGACACCGTGTGGGTCGAGGAGCCGGGCTACTGGGGCTTTCACAAGGTGCTGCAGATGGGCTCGACGGTGGTGCGGCCCATTCGGGTCGAGGCCGTCGATTCCGTCGACGGCGGTCTGCCGCGTGGCCGCACGCCGCCGCGGCTGATCTTCACGACGCCGTCGCATCAGTACCCGCTCGGTTCGGTCATGAGCCTGGCGCGACGGCGCGAGCTGCTCGACATCGCGCGCGCATCGGAAGGCTGGGTCGTCGAAGACGACTACGACAGCGAGTTCCGTTTCGCCGGCCGACCGATCCCGTCGATGCAGGGCTTGGAGGCGGACGCGCCGGTGATCTACATCGGCACCTTCAGCAAGACGCTGTTTCCCGGACTGCGCGTCGGCTACATGGTGCTGCCGCGCGCGCTGGCCCCACCCTTCCGCACGGCGCATGCCGACCTGTACCGCGAAGGCCACGCCATCACGCAAGCCGCGCTGGCCGAGTTGATCGAGCAAGGCCACTACGCCGCACACATACGCCGCATGCGCGTGCTCTACGCACGTCGACGCGCGTTGCTGGTTGCGTTGATCGTGCAGCACCTGGGCACCGATTTTCTCGATGCGCAGTCGAGCAACGCCGGTCTGCATCTGGTGCTGCGCCTGCCCGACGATGCCGACGACGTCGCCATTGCCGATACAGCGCGGGCACGCGGCGTATTGACCCGTCCGTTGTCGCGCTACTACCTGCGCGGCGGCGGACGGCGCGGCCTGTTGCTCGGTTACGCGTGCGTGGAAGAAGCCGACATCGAGCCGGCATTTCGCGTCTTGGTGCAGTGCCTGCAAGAGTTCACCGGTGCGA
>CAXTCC010000376.1:0-2251 GCA_964242015.1 uncultured Variovorax sp. | reverse complement strand
AGCAGGCACCACCGGGCATAGCCCGCGCCGACCGTCTCGCTGCGCGACCGTACCTTGATCAGCGAGAGCCAGCTCACGCCGAGCAGATAGAAACTCAGCAGGTAGGGGATGAGCTTCGGCGTGAGCGCAATGAGGGCTCGAACGAGCGATGCCTCGTCGGTCGGGCGACCGACCTCGTCAGGGATGCGAAGGTCGAGCACGAGCAGCGTCATGGCCACGGCGAAGATGCCGTCGGTGAGCGCTTCGAGACGGTTCTTCGGGTACATCGGCGCCGCGCCTTCGGTCAGGCGAAGTGGTCGAACGAAGCGAAGTGCTGCGCGACCGGTGCACCTTGCGCATCGACGATACGCAGAGCACGCTCGACCTCGATGCGGCCGATGCGCGTGACGGGCGTCGCAGCATCGACGCCGGCGTGCAGCACGGCATCGCGTGCTTCGGCCGGCGCGGTAAAGACCAGCTCGTAATCGTCGCCGCCCGACAGCGCGCACGTCCGCAAGACGTCGATCGCGAAAAGATCGGCCACGCCCGGCGCATGCGCGTTGGCCGCGACAAGCGCGGCCGCGGCGTCCGCATCCAGCGTCGCGCCGACGCGGCTCGAAGCCAGGATATGGCCGAGGTCGCCGATCAGCCCATCGCTCACGTCGACCGCCGCCGTCGCGATGCCGCGCAGCGCGATGCCCAGCGCGACGCGCGGTGTCGGCTGCTCCATGCGGCGCCGTGCCTGCTCGAAAACGTTTGCGCTCAGCGACAGCGTGCCGCGAAACGCTTCGAGCGCGAGCCGTGCATCGCCCAGCGTGCCGCTGACCCAGACGTCGTCGCCGGCTTTGGCGCCCGAGCGCAACAGCGCCTTGCCGGTCGGCACCTCGCCGAACACCGTGATGCAGATGTTGAGCGGGCCGCGTGTGGTGTCGCCGCCGACGAGGTCGCACTCATGTTCATCGGCTAGCGCGAACAGGCCACGAGAAAATCCGGCGAGCCAGGCTTCGTCAACGGCAGGCAACGACAGAGCGAGCGTGAAGGCCAGCGGCGCCGCACCGCAAGCCGCGAGGTCGCTCAGGTTGACCGCCAGCGCCTTGTGCCCGAGACGCTCCGGCGCCACGGTCGACAAAAAGTGCCGCCCTTCGACCAGCATGTCCGACGACACCGCCAGCTGCATGCCCGGCGCTGGCGCCAGCAACGCGCAGTCGTCGCCGTTGCCAAGCGGCGAGCGCTTGGCAGGCCGCGCGAAGTAGCGCTCGATGAGATCGAACTCGCCCATCGCCGCGCCTCCTCAGGTGCCCGCGCGAAAGCGCAGCGCCGCTTGCCGCACGACCTCGGCGAGCAGGCGCTCTTTGCCCTGCTTCTCGCGCAGCCAGCGCGCGTCGTTGCGGTTGGCCTCGACGCTGGTGCGCAGCTGGCCCAGCGCCTGGGTCGCGTTGAGCGCCTCGCTGTGCCATTCGAGCTGCGTCATCGTCATCAGGATGTGGTCGCGCAGCGGCATGTGCTCGCCGCTGGCCGGATCGACATACACCGCGTCGAGGCCGAAGCGGCAGGCCTGGAAGCGGTTGTAGGTGTAGACCAGGTAGTCGTCTTCGGTCGGCTCGAAAGGCTGCTCCTGCAGGAACCAGGCGGCCAGCGACTGCACGTAGCCGGCCAGCGCCGCGGCCCGCTCGATGGTGAGCGGCGTGTCGAACACGCGGATCTCGATGGTGCCGAACTCGGGCTTGGGCCGGATGTCCCAATAGAAGTCCTTCATGCTGCGCACGACGCCGGTGCGGGTCATGCGCTCGAAGTAGTTTTCGAACTCTTTCCAGCGCAGCGTGAAGGGTGCGCGGCCCGACAAGGGGAACGCGAACACCGAGTTGAGCCGGGCCGAATCGAACTGCGTGTCTTGCCCCTGCACGAAGGGCGACGAGGCCGACAGCGCGATGAAGTGCGGGATGTAGCGCGACATGCGATGCAGCATGAGCAGCGCGGCATCGGCATCCGGGCAGCCGATGTGCACGTGCTGGCCGAAGATGGTGAACTGCTTGCTCAGGTAGCCGTACAGCTCCGACAACTCTCGAAAGCGCGGCTTGTCGTAGATGCGGCGTTCGTGCCATTGCTGAAACGCATGCGTGCCGCCGCCGACCACCGCGATGTTGAGCTTGTCGGCATTGCGCACCAGCGCATCGCGAATCGGCGACAGCTGCGTGATCACGTCCTGCGCCGAATGGCAGATGTCGGTCGAGATCTCGATCATGCTCGACGTCATCTCCGGCACCACGCTGCC
>CAXTCC010000375.1:0-2260 GCA_964242015.1 uncultured Variovorax sp. | reverse complement strand
AACGCCACGCCCATGCCGCCGCCGATGCACAGCGAGGCGATGCCCTTCTTGGCGTTCTGGCGCTGCATCTCGTGCAGCAGCGTGACCAGGATGCGGCAACCCGACGCGCCGATCGGATGACCGATCGCGATGGCGCCGCCGTTCACGTTGACCTTGTTGACGTCCCAGCCCATTTCCTTGTTCACGGCACAGGCTTGTGCGGCAAAGGCTTCGTTGATTTCCAGCACGTCGAGGTCTTGCGGCTTCCAGCCGGCGCGCTGCAACGCCTTGGTCGACGCGGCCACCGGGCCCATGCCCATGATCGCCGGGTCGAGGCCGACGGTCGCGTAGCTGGCGATGCGGCCGAGCGGCTTGAGGCCGAGCTGCGCTGCTTTCTTCGCCGTCATGACCATCACCGCGGCGGCACCGTCGTTCAGGCCCGATGCGTTGCCCGCGGTCACGCCGCCGGCCTTGTCGAACGCAGGGCGCAGGCCCGCCAGGCCGTCGGCACTGGTCTTGCGGTTGATGAACTCGTCCTTGTCGAAGACCAGCGGGTCGCCCTTCTTCTGCGGAATGTTGACGGCGACGATCTCGTCCTTGAACTTGCCCGCGTCTTGCGCGGCCGCGGCCTTGGTCTGGCTGCCCAGTGCCAGCTCGTCTTGCGAGGCGCGACTGATGTCGAACTTCTTCGCCACGTTCTCGGCCGTGATGCCCATGTGGTACTGGTTGTACACATCCCACAGGCCGTCGACGATCATGGTGTCGACCAGCTTCCAGTCGCCCATGCGCTGGCCGTTGCGCGAGTTGGGCAGCACGTGCGGCGCCATGCTCATGTTCTCCTGCCCACCGGCGATGACGATCTCGCTGTCGCCGGTGGCGACCGATTGCGCCGCCAGCATGACCGCCTTCAGGCCCGATCCGCACACGGCGTTGATGGTGAGGGCCGGCACCGACTTGTCGATGCCGCTCTTCAGTAGCGCCTGGCGCGCCGGATTCTGGCCGGCGCCCGCTGCCAGCACCTGGCCCATGATGACTTCACCGATCTGGTCGGGCGTGAGCTTGGCGCGCGCCAGTACTTCCTTGATGACGATCGAGCCGAGCTCGGTGGCTGCGATGCCGGCGAGCGAGCCGCCGAACTTGCCGACGGCGGTGCGTGCAGCCGAAACGATGACGATGTCTTCCATGCTTTCTCTCCGGTGGTGTGATTGAAATGACTGTATTGCAAACGGGCGGAACGTGAGTCGCTTGCGTCGCTTGCGTCGCTCGATCAGGCGGCGACCGCTGGTTTGGCCTTGGCCTTGACGTAGCGCCCCGGCGCCGGCTCGCTCGCCTTGTAGGCGGTGCCTTTGCCGTATGCCTTGGGCGCTGCGATCTGCTTGCCCGCGTAACCCTTGAGCCACTGGGCCCAATCGGTCCACCAGCTGCCGGGATGCTCTTCGGCACCGGCCAGCCAGTCGGCCTGCGACGCGGGCAGCTTGCCGTCTTCGCGAATCCAGTGACTGCGCTTTTTCTTCGCCGGCGGATTGATCACGCCCGCGATATGGCCCGACGCGCCCATGACGAAACGCTTCTTGCCCTTGAGCAACTGCGTCGATGCGTAGGCGCCGCCGATCGGCACGATGTGATCCTCACGCGAGCCGTAGATATAGACCGGCGCATCGATGGCGCCGAGGTCGATCTTCTCGCCGCAGACCGTGAGCGCGCCCGGCACCTTGAGCTTGTTCTCGTGGTACGTGTTGCGCAGATACCAGGCGTAGAACGGACCGGGCAGATTGGTCGCGTCGCAGTTCCAGTACAAGAGGTCGAACGGCGGTGGCGTTTCGCCCTTCAGGTAGTTGCCGACGACATAGTTCCAGACCAGGTCGTTCGGCCGCAGAAAACTGAAGGTGGATGCGAGCTCGCCGCCATCGAGCAGTCCGCCCGCGCCCATCTGCATTTCACGGAACTTGACCATCGCTTCGTCGATGAAGATGTCGAGGATGCCGGTGTCGCTGAAGTCGAGCAGCGTGGTCAGCAATGTGACCGATGCGGCCGGCTTCTCGCCGCGCGCCGCCAGCACCGCCAGCGCCGTGCTGAGGATGGTGCCGCCGACGCAAAAGCCGAGCGTGTTGATCTGTTTGCTGCCACCGATCTCCTGCACCAGGTGGATCGCCTTGATGGCCGCGTCTTCGATGTACTGGTCCCAAGTGGTGTCGCGCAGCGATTCGTCCGGGTTGCGCCAGCTGATGCCGAAGACGCGATGGCCCTGCTCCACCGCGTAGCTGATCAGCGAGTTCTCGGG
>CAXTCC010000374.1:0-2273 GCA_964242015.1 uncultured Variovorax sp. | reverse complement strand
GCGCGCGCTCAAATAACTCGTTGATTATAACGAAGTCGAATTCATTGGCGCGCGCCATCTCTTCAGCGGCATTCTGCAAACGCAGCTCGATGACCGAAGCGCTGTCTTCGCCGCGGCGCTCCAGGCGCGACCGCAACTCTTCCCAACTGGGCGGCAGGATGAAGATCATCACCGCGTTCGCAAAGGTCTTGCGAATCTGGATCGCACCCTGAAAGTCGATTTCAAGGATGACGTCTGCGCCTTGTGCGATGCGCTCTTCGATGGCCCGCTTGGATGTTCCGTAGCGCTGCCCATGCACGTGCGCCCATTCGACGAAAGCGTCGGACGCGACCATCGCGTCGAATTCCGGATGCGACGCGAAGAAGTACTCGCGCCCATGCTTCTCCTGGCCGCGCGGCGGGCGTGTCGTGTGCGAAACCGATGGCTGCACTGCTGAATCCAGCTCCATCAGCGCCTTCACCAGGCTCGATTTGCCGGCACCGCTCGGCGCCGCGACCACGAAAATGTTGCCGGGATAGTCCATTCTCTCGTCACTCATTCGATGTTTTGCACCTGCTCGCGCATCTGCTCGATCAGCACCTTCATATCGACGCCGATGCGCGTGAGCTCAAGCGCCGCCGACTTCGCGCCGAGCGTGTTGGCCTCGCGGTGCAGTTCCTGGATCAAGAAGTCGAGACGCTTGCCGATCTCGCCGCCTTTTTTCACCAGCCGCTCGATCTCGTCGAGGTGCGAATTCAGCCGGGTCAATTCTTCGGCGACGTCGATGCGGATAGCAAAAGCCGTGGCTTCGGTCAGGGCACGGTCCTGGGCTGCCTCCGGCAAGGTGCCGCCGGTCAGACCCATGGCGTCTTGCCAGCGCTCCAGGAATTTGGCGCGCTGCTGTTCGACGAGCTTGGGCACCAGGGGAACGGCCTGCTGTGCCAGCGTGCGCAGTTGGCCGAGATGATCTTCCAGCATCTTTGCCAGTCGTGTGCCTTCGCGTTGCCGCGCCGACATCAGCGCATCGAGCGCTTTGCCGGTCACGTCTGAAAGATCGGCTGACCAGTCACCGCGCACGGCGGCACCGTCGCCGCCCGCGAGGCGAAGCACGTCGGCGACGCTGAGTTCGCGCGCGCCGGGAAGCCAGGCCTTGATGCCGTCCTGCACGCCATTGAGGCGCTGCAGCAGCTTGACCGAAGGTTCGATCACGCCCGCTTGCGCGGTGCTTTCGATCGAGGCTCGCACCTCGACCTTGCCGCGCTTGAGGCGGCCGATGATCAGGTCGCGCAGCGCGGGTTCGTGCTGTCGAAGTTCTTCCGGAAGCTTGAAGGTCAGGTCGAGAAAGCGGCTGTTGACCGAGCGGATTTCGACTCCAAGTCGGCCGGTCGCAGGGGGCCGCGGATCGGCTTCGGAGTGGCTGCCAACCGGGCCGTTTTGGCCGCTGGCATAGCCGGTCATGCTGTAAACTGGCATTGAGCCTCGCTGTGATTTTGTTCGCCTGCATCGAGGGCCCGGCACGACGTTCGCTTGCCGCACCATCGCCTTCGGGCGAAACTCCCGGATTATGTCAAAGGTCAAACCTTCGCCCCTGCTGCCCGACACCATCATCGGCGGCTACCGCGTGATTCGCCGCCTTTCAGCAGGCGGCTTCGGCGTGGTCTATCTCGCCATCGATCACAGCGGCCAACAGGTCGCTATCAAGGAATACCTGCCGTCGTCGCTCGCGACTCGCGGCATGGGTGAGCTGGCACCGCAGGTGTCGCCTGAAAAGCTATCGCTCTATCGTTTGGGTTTGAAGAGTTTCTTCGAAGAAGGTCGATCGCTGGCGCAAATCTCCCATGCCTCGGTCGTCAGCGTGCTCAACTTCTTTCGCGAGAACGAGACGGTCTACATGGTCATGAACTATCTGGAGGGCGCGACCCTGCAGGATTTCATCGTGACCGCGCGCGACCTGAAGAAGCAAAAAGTATTCAGGGAGTCGACCATCCGATCGTTGTTCGACGAGATCCTGCGCGGGCTGCGCATCGTCCACCAGCACAAGATGTTGCATCTGGACATCAAGCCCGCCAACATTTTCGTGACCGACGACGACCGCGCCGTGATGATCGACTTCGGTGCTGCGCGCGAAGTGCTCAGCAAGGAAGGCAATTTCATCCGTCCGATGTACACACCTGGCTTCGCAGCTCCCGAGATGTATCGCCGCGACTCTTCGATGGGGCCGTGGACCGATATCTACGCCATCGGCGCCTGCATCTACGCCTGCATGCAGGGCTATCCGCCCAACGACGCGCCGC
>CAXTCC010000373.1:0-2326 GCA_964242015.1 uncultured Variovorax sp. | reverse complement strand
CGCCGAACACGCCGCCGCCCTGCTCCGCCGACATCGACGACACGCACACGATGGCGCCCGACCGGCGCGCCTGCATGCCGGGAATCACTGCCTGCGACAGATTCAACGTGCCGCGCAACACGACGTCGGTGACCAGTTCGTAGTCTTCCGAGGTGATGTCGACGACACGACGCTTTTGCGTGACGCCTGCGTTGTTGACCAGCACGTCGACCTTCCCGGCCCACGCGATCGCACGTTCGATCGCCGCCTGGCAAGCCGCGCCCGAAGCGACATCGCAGCCGATGCCGATCGCCTGCGGTCCGATGTCCGCTGCGGCACGCTGCGCCTCGGCCTCGTCGATGTCGAGCAGCACGACGCGCGCGCCATGTTCGACGAAGAGCGCAGCGGTCGCCTTGCCGATGCCGCGCTCGCGTGCCGCACCGGAGATCACTGCGACGCGATCAGAGAGCAGTTGCATCATTCGAGCTTCAGGTTGGCGTCTTGCGCGATCTTTCGCCAGATCGGAATGTCGCGTGCGTTGGCCGCAGCCTGTTCCTCGCCGGACAAGAAGTCGGCGGTGATGCCGAGCGCCAGCAGCTTGCTCACCACTTCAGGTTCCTTCAACGTCGCTTGCAAGGTCGCGGAGAGTTTGTCGACGATCGGCTTCGGCGTGTTGGCGGGCGCGTACATCACCCAACCCAATGTCTTGTCGAAGTCGATGCCCTGCTCCTTGTAGCTGGCGACCTGCGGCAGGCTCGGCGAGCGTTGCGTGCAAACGCCCAGCGCCTTCACGCGGCCGTCCTTGACGAACGGCGTGCCGGTCGCCATGTCGACGAAGCCGACGGAGATATGGCCGCCGAGCATGTCGTTCATGATTTGCGAAGCGCCCTTGAAAGGCACATGCTCGAGCTGGATACCGGCCTTCTGCGCCAGGATTTCGCCGCAAAAATGCCCTGTCGATCCTGGGCCCCAGCTCGCGTACTGCACGCCCGGCTTTGCCTTGGCGAGCGCGACGAACTCCTTCAGGTTGTTGGCCGGAAAGTCGTTGGTCGCCACCATCACGATGGCCGACGTACCGATGCGGCCGATGGTCGCGAAGTCCTTGATCGGGTCGTACGGCAGCTTGGCGTAGGTGGCGGGCGCCAACGTGTGCGTCGACATGCCGCCGATGGTGATCGTGTAGCCATCGGGTGCGGACATCGCCACGACGTTGGTGCCGATGGTGCCGGCTGCGCCCGGCTTGTTGTCCACGAAGATCGACTCGTTCAACCGCTTGCCCATGCGGTCGGCGAGCAGGCGACCGAGCACGTCGCCACCACCGCCGGCCGAGAACGGCAGCAGCAGATGGATCGGCTTGGTGGGGTAGCTCGCAGGGGGTGCGGACTGCGCCGAAGCAACCAGTGCAACGACGCTGAGCGCCGCCGCGAGCAACAACTTCTTCATGTCTGTCTCCTTATATTTGAAAGGCAAAGCTCAAACCGAAAGTCGAAACCGGAATGTCGAATCCGGTTAAAGCGAAACGCCGCCGTCGACCACCATCTCCAGGCCGGTGACGTACGCAGACTCGTCGGATGCGAGAAAAAGCGCGGCGTTGGCGATGTCCCACGGCGAGCCCTGGCGCCCCATCGGGCATCGCTGGTTGCGCATCGCGCGGCCTTCACGCGCCGCGGCTTCCGTCTTGTAGAGATGCGCTGCATGCGGCGTGTCGATGAGGCCGGCCACGATGGCGTTGCAGCGAACCTGGTGCGGCGCGTACTGGCGCGCTACGACCCTGGTCATGTGATTCAGCGCGGCCTTCGACGTGCTGTACGAAAGGAACTGCATCGCGCTCCATTTCTTGCTCGCGATGGACGACATGTTGATGATCGATCCACCGCCTTGCCGCATCATCTGCGGCATGACTTCGCGCGAAGCCGCCATGGCGCCGCGCAGGTTGATCGCATGCACGCGGTCCCACGATTCGTCCGTCACTTCCAGCAGCTCGCCGAACTCCTCGATGCCGACGTTGTTGTGCAGCACGTCGATGCGCTCGTAGCGGGCCAGGCAGTCGCTCACCATGGCCTTGATGCGGCCGCTGTCGCGCACGTCGGCCTCGAACGCAGCGGCCCGACCGCCCGCTTCCGCGATGCGGCGCGCGGTGTCGCAGGCGGCGTCGATGGAGCGGTCGACGCAGAGCACCGCGGCGCCTTCGCGTGCGAAGGTGATGGCACAGGCCGCGCCGTTGCTGACATCAGTGCTGCCATCGGTGCTGCCATCGGTGCCCACATTGCTTCCGATCGTGCCGGCGCCGACGACGATCGCGACCTTGCCTGCCAGCCGTCCACTCATTTGGCGACTCCACCTCTCG
>CAXTCC010000372.1:0-2331 GCA_964242015.1 uncultured Variovorax sp. | reverse complement strand
TGCGCGTCGCGCGCATTCTCGTGACCTGCCTGGTGCTCGTCGCCGCCATCTGGGCCGGCCTGCGCCTCTGGGACCACTACGAGCTGTCGCCGTGGACACGCGATGGCCGGGTGCGGGCCAATATCGTGCAGATCGCACCCGATGTTTCGGGCCTCGTGACCGCCGTGCCGATCCACGACAACCAGCGCGTCGCAGCCGGCGCCTTGCTGTTCGAGGTCGACCACGCGCGCTTTGCGCTGGCCTTGCGCCAGGCCGAAGCGGCACTCTCTGCGCAGCGCGCGGCACTTGGTCAATTGCAACGCGAGAGCGCTCGCAATACCGAACTCGGCACGCTCATTTCGCAAGAGCTGCGCGAGCAGAGTCGAGCCCGTGTCGAGCAGAGCCAGGCCGCGGTCAGTCAGGCCGTGGTGGCGCTCGACTCGGCCCGGCTCAACCTGGAGCGCGCACAGGTCCGCGCACCGACCGACGGCCTGGTCACCAACCTCGACATGCGCACCGGCAGCTACGCGATGGCGGGCCGATCCGCACTGGCGCTGGTCGATCCGGCTTCGTTCTACGTCGAAGGCTATTTCGAGGAAACCAAGCTGGCGCGCATCCACATCGGCGACCGGGTGCGGGTGACGCCCATGGGCGGCGGCGAGCTGATGGGCACGGTCGAAAGCCTGGCCGCCGGCATCGCCGACAGAGACCGCACGACCAGCGCCAACCTGCTGCCGAGCGTGAACCCGACCTTCAACTGGGTGCGGCTGGCGCAGCGGATTCCGGTGCGCGTGCGGCTCGATCCGTTGCGCGACGACGAACGCCTCGTCGCCGGTCAAACGGTGACCGTGCAAGTCGTCGAAGACAAGGCGGACCCACATGCAGGGGCACGTGGATGAAGACCAGAATCGCCTTGGCGCTGACGGCCCTGTGCGTGGCTGCGCTCAGCGCCTGCACCACAGTCGGCCCTGACTACCGCCAGCCCGCAGAAGCCGTCGCGAGCCAGCCGGTCGCGGGCGCCCCGTTCGCCGAGTCGAACAACGCGTCGTTCTCCAGCGCACCGCTGCCGCCGCATTGGTGGCGGCTCTATCACGACGCGCGGCTCGATGGCCTGGTGCAGCAGGCGCTCGCCCACAACACCGACCTGCGCCAGGCGCTCGCCAACCTGGAGCGCGAGCGCGCCGAAGAAGCCGGTGTCGCCGGCATGCAGCGCCCGACCATCGGCATCGAAGGCGGGCCGAGTTACGGCCATGTGTCCGGCGCATCGTTGCTTCAGTCGGACTACGCGCCGCGCAACGACTGGTACTACAGCGCGAGCGCGTCGTTGTCGTACCAGCTCGATTTGTTCGGCCAGATCCGGCGCGCCATCGAGGCCTCGAAAGCCTCGGGCGACGCGGCCCAGGCGGCACTCGACCTGGCACGCATCAATGTTGCCGCGGCCACGACGCGCGCCTATGCGGACATCTGCTCGACCGGCTTGCGACTGCGCAGCGCCGACAAGTCGGTGCAGCTTCAAAAGGAAGCGCTCGACATCTCCGAGCGGTTGCAGCAGGCCGGCCGCGTGAGTGTGCTCGACGCCACGCGATCGCGCGCGCAGCTACAGCAATTGAATGCAGCCATCCCACCGCTCCAGGCCCGCAAACAGGCGGCGCTGTATCGGCTGGCGACCCTCACCGGCGCCTTGCCGCAAGACTTTCCACGTGACGTCGCCGCATGCGAAACGCCGCCGCAAGTGGCCGGCGCATTGCCGACCGGCGACGGCGCCGCACTCATTCGACGCCGGCCCGACATCCGGCAGGCCGAACGCAATCTGGCAGCGTCCACCGCCCGCATCGGCGTCGCGACGGCGGACCTGTATCCGCACATCACGCTCGGCCTGTCTGCCAGTTCGGCGAGCCTGCTGAACGATTTCGGCGGTCGCGACGCGTTCAGCTGGATGGGCGGCCCGTTGATTTCGTGGACCGTTCCCAACACCGGCGCCGTGCAGTCGCGCATCGCGCAGGCCGAGGCCAGCACACGCGGCGCCTTGGCGCGCTTCGACGGCACGGTGCTGACGGCGTTGCGCGAAACCGAAACCGCGCTCAACGCCTATTCGCGCGAGCTCGATCGGCATGCGGCACTGGAAGCGGCACGCGACCAAAGCGCCATTGCCGCCGGCCAGGCACAAAAGCTCTATCAAAGCGGCCGCACCGCATCGCTCGATGCACTGGACGCCGAGCGCGCACTTGCCACCAACGAGGCTGCACTCGCCGCCTCCGACGCCACCCTCGCAGACGATCAGGTCGTGCTGTTCCTGGCGCTGGGCGGCGGCTGGGAACAGGACGCCTTGGCGTCGAATCCTTGACTGCGACT
>CAXTCC010000371.1:0-2339 GCA_964242015.1 uncultured Variovorax sp. | reverse complement strand
TACAGCGGCGCGCCGCCGATGCCCTTGATCGCCGGCAGGCGCAGTTCCATCGGGCCGGTGGCGATCTCGATGGGTTGCGCGCCGAGCTCGAGCGCGCGGGCGTAAGCCTTGTGCGAATCCTTGACGCGAAATGCCAGGCCGCAGGCCGAGGGGCCGTGCTCGGCGGCGAAGTAAGCCGCCGGGCTGTTCGGCTCGCGGTTCACGATGAAGTTGATATCACCCTGGCGATAGAGCACCACGTCCTTCGACCGGTGCTTCGCGACCAGCGTGAAGCCGAGTTTTTCGAAGAAGGGCTCGAGCGTGTTGGCCTCGGGCGCGGCGAACTCGACGAATTCGAAGCCTTGCAGTCCCATGGGGTTGTCGAAAAGGTCGGTGCTCATGCCGTCTCCATCAGTGGGTGGTTTGTGATCATCCAATGCTAAGGATCGGGCGAGCAGTTTTCCTGCAAGTTCACTTTGCTCTTGCGCTGCGACGCAGGAATCCTGCAACATAGCGCCGATGTCTGCACAAATCGAACTCGATCAAATCGACCTGCGCGTGCTTCGCGTACTGCAGGAGAGCGGCCGCGCCACTTACGATGAAATCGCACAGGTCGTGAACCTGTCTCCGTCCGCGACGCTTCGGCGGGTGAAACGCCTCGAGGAATCGAAAGTCATCTCCGGCTATGTCGCCCTGCTCGACCCGGAAGGTGTGGGGCTCGCACTTACGGCCTACATCAACGTGCGTCTGGAAAAGCACTCGGACGTGCACAAGCGCAGCCCGATGGATGCGTTTCGCGCGTCGGTTCAGGTCTGGCCCGAAGTGGTGGAATGCAGCTCGCTGACCGGCGACATGGACTACCTGCTGCGCGTTGTGGTGAGCGACATGGCGCACTACTCGCGCTTTGTCATGGAGACGCTGCTCAAGCATCCGAGCGTGCAGGACTGCAAGACGAGTTTCGTGCTCGATACGATCAAGCGAACCACAGCGTTACCTTTTTAAGCAGCGGCAATGCCGTTGTCATGGATTCCAAAGCCGAAAATGCAGGCTGATCCAAAACCATCGCTCCGATCCATTCCCAATTTCGTTAAGCCCCTGACTCATGCAAACAACGCGTCTTTCTGCTCTCTCCATTGTTTTCGCGATCGCTTCGGGCGTCGTCGTACCGTACTCGGCGTCCTTCGCGGCCTCCGACCATGCCGCCAAGCCGTCGGCTGCCAAGAAGCAGTCGACCACCAAGCCTGCCGCCACCAAGCCGGCGGCAGCGCCAGCCGCCGCGCAGGCCGCTGCGGCCGGCGGCCCACCGTCGCTGCCCGCCAAGGCATGGCTGCTGATGGACTTCGACTCCGGCGAGGTGCTCGCCTCGGAGAACCCCGATGAAGCGCTGCCGCCCGCATCGCTGACCAAGATGATGACCAGCTTCCTGGTCGAGCAGGCGCTGCGCTCGGGCAAGCTCAAGAAGGAAGACCTGGTGTCGGTCAGCGAGTACGCCTGGTGCCGCGGCTCGAGCTCCGAGTCGTGCATGTACTTGCCGCTCAACAGCCAGGCCACGGTGATCGACATCCTGCGCGGCATCATCGTTCAGTCCGGCAACGACGCGTCCAAGGCGATCGCCGAGCACATGGCCGGTTCGGAAGAGAACTTCGCCAAGCTCATGAACGCCGAAGCCCAGCGCTTGGGCATGACGCACACGCGTTTCGTGAACGCGACGGGTCTGCCCGCTCCGGACCACAAGTCGTCTGCGCGCGACCTCGCGATCCTGGCGCGCGCCATCATCCGCGACAGCGCCGACTTCTATCCGATCTACGCAGAGCGCGAGTTCAAGTTCAACAACATCAAGCAGGGCAACCGCAACGCGCTGCTCTACACCGACCCCACGGTCGACGGGCTGAAGACCGGCCACACCGATGAAGCCGGCTACTGCCTCGTGACGTCGTCCAAGCGCAACGGCATGCGCTTGATCACGGTGATCCTCAACACCAGCAGCGCGAAGGCCCGAGCCGACGAGACGCGCTCGCTGCTCGGATGGGGCTTCGCCAACTTCGAGCCGGCCACGCCCATCCAGCCCAACACGGCTGTGACAGCGGCCAAGGTCACCTTCGGCAAGGCCGACACGGTCCCCGCGGTTCTGCAGTCACCCTGGACGGTGACCGTGCCGCGCGGTCAAAAGGTGCAGACCACCGCGCAGATCAAGCCGGGCCTGGAGGCGCCAGTCGCCAAGGGTGCGGTGATCGGCAAGGTGGTCGCGAGCGCGAACGGCAAGCAGGTCGGAGAAGCCCCGCTGGTCGCGCAGGCCGATGTGGAGCGCGCGGGTTTCATGCTGCGTTCGTGGCAGCGGGTGACTGGGTTGTTCGGGAAGT
>CAXTCC010000370.1:0-2346 GCA_964242015.1 uncultured Variovorax sp. | reverse complement strand
CAGCGTGTCGGTGGACCGACTGCCGAGGACGGGCGCGACGGTGAAGCCACCACGCACTGCCAGGTAGCTGCGGATGCCCGCGCGCGGTTCGCCCAGCGCGACGCTGTCGCCATCCGACAGTGCGATGGCCTGATAGCCCGAATGCGAGAGCCGCAGACCGCTCGCCATGGCGACTTCGATCGGCGCATCGGCACCGGTGAAGGCCACGACCGCATCGCCGTGACACACGGCGTGGAAGCCGCCGTAGACGATCTCCACGCAAGCCGCGTCGCTGGCGTTGCCGACGAGCCGATTGGCGGCGCGCAATGCGCCCTGGTCCATCGCGCCCGAAGCGGACACGCCCTGTCCGGCCTGGCCGTGACGGCCGAGGTCCTGGAACAACGCTTGCAGGCCGGTGCTGCGGATTTCGAGGGACGGACCCCGATGCGCTGCGCTTGGCGATGTCGGCGCTGGCTCGACGACAAGCACTCGCGATGCAGGCGATGCGACCATCGACGCCGCCCGCTGCGCCAGGTCCACGAAGCGCACGCGAAAGCCCGGCTGCAGCAACGCCGGCACGTCGCGCGACAAGTCCCACATCGGCGTCGACGTCACGCCGATGATCTGCCAGCCCCCCGGACTGGCCTGCGGATAGACACCGCTGAACTGGCCTGCGAGCCCGACCGCGCCAGCCGGGATGCGCGTGCGCGGCGTGGTGCGGCGCGGCACGTCGAGGCCAGGGTCGCCGCCGCTCAAATAAGCGAAGCCAGGTGCAAAGCCGGTGAACGCCACCGTGTACTCGCTGCCGCTGTGGCGAGCGATGACTTCTGCGCGCGTGATGCCGAGCATCCGCGCCACCTCGTCGAGATCTTCGCCGCTGTAGTCGACCGGGATCTCGACCAATGTAGAAGCACGCTCGACCTTGGCGTCCAGGCTGCGCGCGCCGATCACAGCGACCAGCGCCGCGCCCGACACCATCGACGGGCGGTAGCGAACCAGCAACGTGCGCGCGGCCGGCACCAGCTCATCGATACCGCGGATGGGCTCGGACTGCAGCGATGCGAGCAAGGCCAATGTCTGCGGCAGATCATCGAGCTCGACCAGCAGCGCATTCAAGTTGACGGGCAAGAAGCGCATCATCGATCGGCCTCGACGAACGAACGAATGACGACGCCGGAGCGCTCCAGCAGCGCCCGCACTTCGCGCGCCATTTCCACTGCGCCAGGACTGTCGCCGTGCACGCAGACCGAGTCGGCTTCGATGCGCACGGTGCTGCCGTCGATGGCCGTCACCACGCCTTCGGTCGCCAGCTTCAGCACGCGTTCGGCGACCTCGTGTGGGTCGTGCAGCACCGCGCCTTTTTCGCGCCGCGACACCAGCGCGCCATCAGGCATGTAGGCGCGATCGGCGAAGGCTTCGGCGATGGTGCGCAGACCAGCGGCGCGCGCCCATTCGATCAATGGAGACCCAGCCAGCGCGACGAGGCAGAGCGAAGGATCGATCGCGTGGATCGCCGCGATCACGTCGTGCGCCTGCCGCTTGTCGTGCGCGATGGTGTTGTAGAGCGCGCCGTGCGGCTTGACGTAGCGCACCGTGGTGCCGGCTGCGGCCGCGAGGCCCTTGAGCGCACCGATCTGGTAGATCACATCGGCTTGCAGATCGGCGCTCGCCACGTCCATGTTGCGGCGACCGAAGCCGGCAAGGTCCGGGTACGCGACATGCGCGCCGACCATCACGCGGCGCTCCTTCGCGCGCTTCAGCGTCTGCAGGATGCCGGCGGCATCGCCCGCATGAAAACCGCACGCCACGTTGGCGCTGCTGACGATGCCGAGCATCGCGTCGTCGTCGCCCATCCGCCAGGCACCGAGGCTTTCGCCGAGGTCGCTGTTCAGGTCCATCTGCATACGGCGCTCAACGGAACATGAGGAAGTACAGCAGGAAGACGTTGCAGGCGAGCAGCGTCAGGGCGGTGGGCACTTGCGCGCGAATGACCGCGTTCTTGTCCGGTAGCTCCAGCAGCGCGGCGGGCACGATGTTGAAGTTGGCGGCCATCGGCGTGAGCAGCGTGCCGCAATAGCCGGAGAGCATGCCGATGGCGGCCATCACCGCCGGGTTGCCGTGGTACACGCCGACCAGGATCGGCACGCCGACGCCGCCGGTCATCACCGGGAACGCTGCGAAGCCGTTGCCCATGATCACGGTGAAGAGCGCCATGCCGACGACATAGACGGCCACCGCGAAGAAGCGGATGTCCATGTTGATGTAGCTCGTCGTGATGTGCGCGACCGCCTTGCCGACGCCCGCGTCGGAGAACACGAGCCCCAGCATGCCGAGCATCTGCGGCAGCACCAGCGCCCAGCCGAGCGC
>CAXTCC010000369.1:0-2360 GCA_964242015.1 uncultured Variovorax sp. | reverse complement strand
GCGTCGTCCTTGGCGCTGTTGATGCGAAGGCCCGAAGACAGGCGTTGCATCGACGTCGCGAGCGACGACTGGCTGGACGTGAGATTGCGCTGCGCCGTGAGCGAGCTGATGTTGGTGTTGATAACTGAGGCCATGAAAAGCTCCTTTAAAGCTGAATAAATCCGGCATTGCTGCCAATGTCACGCCAGCAAAGACACTGGCCGCTTGGCGGATCGCATTCGTGACCCGTTGCTTGGTTTTCGGTTCGAAGTGCGATTAGCTTGAGAGGTATATTTTTCGTAACGGACCCTTTAGAAATCGCCAAAATGGCAGAAGAGGAACGGCTGCTCGAAGCGATGTCGCAGTTACAAACGGCCGGCGAATCAAGGAGAAAACGTGTCTGTGTCACCACAGACCATATAGGTGAGCCAACTAAGTCACGCTTTGAACAACGGCGTGTTGTCAGTGCTTTTCCGGCCGTCACATTTGTAGTGCCATCCGAAATGAATACCTTGTCATTCAAATTGCCGAAAGCGCGTGTTGGGTTTGTATTCATATAGTTCACATGAATACTTTGGGTGTAGGCAAATGAATGACAAACCGAGACGTTTCGGAGACGCCGTTAACAGTTGTTAACCTATTAAAGTTTTTGTAACGCTGGTCAGAATCGGCTTTAACGCAACCGGGACGTTGTCCTACGAAAGCACCGATATGACCAGCGAGCAAATCCTTGCCGAAATTCGTGAAGCCAACCTCACTTACCTGATGCTGGCGCAGAGCCTGATCCGTGCCGACAAGGCCCAGGCGCTGTTCCGCCTGGGCCTGCCGGAAGAATCGGCCGACCTGATCGAAGCGCTTTCCCCCGCGCAAATCATGAAGATCGCCTCGGGCAGCATGTTGCTGTGCCGCTTCCGCGCCGACGACGACATGGTGTGGGGCCTGCTGACCAATCACAACGTCAACACCCGCACTGCCAACGACGCGACGACGCGTCTGCACGCAGGCATCGTGATGGCCGGCCGCTACGCCGCCGAAACCATCGCTCCCTGAACCCAAGCGCAGAACAAAGCGATAAACAGAACGAGACACAGCGACATGGCCACTTCCAAAAGCGTTCTTGGCGATTCCCGGCAGATCGGACGCGCCGTCAGCTTGATCAACCTGGGCGCCCGCCTGCAGGTGCTCGAAAGCGAAACCGAGCTTTCCTACGAGCGGCTGTTGCGTCTCTACAAGGAAGTGGCGGGCAAGTCGCCGTCCAAGGGCCAACTGCCTTTCTCGACCGACTGGTTCCTGACCTGGCAGCCGAACATCCATGCCTCGCTGTTCCAGAACATCCATACCTACCTGGCCAAGACCAGCGACCTCGAACCGGTCGACGTGCTGATCAAGGCTTACCAGCTCTACACCGAGCAGATCGCTTCGTGCGACATCGAGCCACAACTGTCGATCACGCGGGCCTGGCGTCTGGTGCGCTTCATGGAGAACAACATGCTCGCCATGACCAAGTGCTCCAAGTGCGGTGGCCACTTCGTGACCGAGCCCTACGAAAACGCCAAGCACTACGTCTGCGGCATGTGCGTGCCGCCGGCGCGAGCAGGCAAAGGGGCGGCAACGGGCGGCATTCATTTGCAGTAATTCTGCGAGGCCGCACGGCTCGCAAAGACGCAATAAGGGCCCCTGAACGGGCCCTTTTCAATGGAGTGCGGCCAGTGCGATACGTGCCAAATCGCTGCATGCGCGGAGCAATGTCTGCTGCCGCGTTTCATACCTGATCACCGCCCCATGTTCGTCATCATCGGTTACCTCGTCGCACTGGGCTGCATTTTTGGCGGCTACATCATCCACGGTGGAAACATCGGCGTGGTGCTGCACGCGCTGCCGATCGAGATGATGGTGATCGGCGGCGGTGCCATCGGCGCGTTCATCGTGAACAACCAGCCGAAGGTGCTGAAGGCCACGCTCAAGGCGGTGCCCAAGGCCTTCAAGGGCAGCAAGTACACCAAGGCGCGCTACATGGAACTGATGGCGCTGCTCTACGACATCCTGCAGAAGGCGCGCAAGGACGGCCTGATGTCGATCGAAAAAGACGTCGAAGCGCCGCAAGACTCGGCCATCTTCCAGAAGTACACCACCGTCGGCAAAGACCACCACGTGGTCGAGTTCACCACCGACTACCTGCGCATGATGGTGTCGGGCAACTTGAACGCGCACGAGATCGAAGCGCTGATGGACAGCGAAATCGAAACGCATCACCAGGAAGAGCACGCGCCGGTCGCGGCCATCGCACGGCTCGCCGGCGGTTTGCCGGCTTTCGGCATCGTGGCGGCCGTGCTGGGCGTGGTCAACACCATGGGCTCGGTCGGCCAGCCGCCGGCGGTGCT
>CAXTCC010000368.1:0-2382 GCA_964242015.1 uncultured Variovorax sp. | reverse complement strand
ACGCACCCAAGACGCTCGAGGAACTGGCGACGCTGCGCGAGCAGAACCCCAAGGCCCAGTTGCTTGCCGGCTCGACCGATGTCGGTCTGTGGGTCAACAAGCAATTCCGCGACCTGGGCGACATCATCTATGTCGGCGATGTCGATGCGATGAAGGTGGTCGAAGAGCGCGGCGACACGCTGTACATCGGGGCCGGCGCTTCGCTCGAAACCGCCTACGCTGCGCTGGCGCAACGCGTGCCCACGCTCACCGACGTCTGGCTGCGCTTCGCTTCGCCGCCGATCCGCCACGCCGGCACGATGGGCGGCAACGTCGCCAACGGATCGCCCATCGGCGACTCGCCGCCCGTGCTGATGGCGCTGGATGCCGACATCGAGTTGCGCCGCGGCGAGCACGTCCGCTGGATGCCGCTCGCCGAGTTCTACATCGACTACATGAAGAATCACCTGCAGCCGGGCGAGTTCGTGCAGGGCCTGGTCGTTCCGCTGGCCGCGATGCGGCGCCAGGTGCGCGTCTACAAGATCAGCAAGCGCTTCGACTGCGACATCTCGGCCTTGTGCGCAGGCTTTGCCATCGAGCTCGACGGGGACGTTGTCAAAGAGGTTCGGCTGGCTTTCGGCGGCATGGCCGCCACGGTGAAGCGCGCGGTGCAAGCCGAGGCTGCGCTTGTCGGCAAGCCGTGGTCGCAGGCCAGCGTCAAGGCGGCGCAGGCGGCATTGGTGCAAGACTTCAAGCCGCTGTCGGACATGCGCGCCTCGGCGGCCTACCGGCTGCAGGTCGCGCAGAACCTGATCCAGCGGCTGTGGCTCGAGACCCGCACGCAGGATGCATTGCCGATCGAGGCGACCAGCGTGTGGAGCGCGATGCCGCACTCGATCGCGGCCATCCCGGCCATTCCGGCCACCCCGACACAAGGAGCCGTCGCATGAACAAGCCCATCGACGCCGCATTGTTCGAGCCGGCCGAAGCCTTCGCGGACTACCTGAAGAACACGGCAGCCCGCATCGACGAGGGCGCCGAAGCCAGGGCACACGACGACGGCGCGCGCGTCGGTATCAGCCGGCCGCACGAGTCGGCGCATCTGCACGTCGCAGGCGAGGCGACCTACATCGACGACATCCCCGAGCTGGCCGGCACGCTGCATTGCGCGCTGGGCCTGTCGCCCTTTGCCAACGGCCGGTTGACCTCCGTGTCGCTCGACGCCATTCGCGCCATGCCGGGCGTGGTCGACGTGCTGACGGCCGCGGACATTCCCGGCAGCAACGATTGCGGCTCGATCGTTCACGACGACCCGATCCTGTGCGCCATCGAGAAGCACGACGATGGATCGTCGTGGGGCGACATCCGCTACATCGGTCAGCCAGTGTTCGCGGTCATCGCCGAGACGCGTGACGCCGCCCGCCGTGCCGCCGCCCGCGCCAAGGACGCGCTCGTCATCGAAGCCGCGCCGCCCGTGCTCACGCCGCAAGACGCGCACGCCAAGGGCCAGTACGTGCTGCCGCCGATGCACCTGATCCGCGAGACCAACGAAGGTGGCGCGCGTGCCGCCATCGACCGTGCGCCGCACACGCTCAAGGCGACGCTCGACGTCGGCGGGCAGGAGCAGTTCTACCTGGAAGGGCAGATCAGCTACGCGATCCCGAAGGAAGGCGGATCGATGCACGTGTACTGCTCGACGCAGCACCCGAGCGAAATGCAGCACCTTGTGGCGCACGCTTTGCATCTGCATGCGAACGAAGTGCAGGTCGAATGCCGGCGCATGGGCGGCGGTTTCGGCGGCAAGGAATCGCAGTCGGCCATCTTCGCGTGCGTGGCGTCGATCGCCGCGCACAAACTGCAGCGGCCGGTCAAGCTGCGGCTCGATCGCGACGACGACTTCCTGATTACCGGGCGCCGCCATTGCTTCTGGTACGCGTACGAAGTCGGCTACGACGACGAAGGCCGTGTACTGGGCGCCGAGATCACGATGGTCTCTCGCGCCGGTCATTCCGCCGACCTGTCGGGCCCGGTGATGACGCGTGCGCTGTGCCACTTCGACAACGCTTACTGGCTGCCCGACGTCGCGATGCATGGTTACTCCGGCAAGACCAACACGCAGAGCAACACCGCATTCCGTGGCTTCGGCGGACCGCAGGGCGCCATCGCCATCGAAAACATCCTCGACACGGTGGCGCGCAAGCTGGACCGCGATCCGCTCGACGTGCGCCGCATCAACTTCTACGGCAAGACCGACAACAACGTCACGCCCTACAAGCAGGTGGTGACCGACAACATCATTCACGAGCTGGTCGCGCAGCTGGAAGAGAGCAGCGACTACCGTGCACGCCGCGAAGAGATCACGGGCTTCAATCAAAAGAGCGAAGTGCTCAAGCGCGGCATCGC
>CAXTCC010000367.1:0-2394 GCA_964242015.1 uncultured Variovorax sp. | reverse complement strand
GACCCAACCGATCGGCCGCCCGTCTCGAGCTACTACTCGGGTGGGGTCCAGCGTCGCCGCCGGGCTGTTCAAATCCCGGAACACGCCGAATTCAGCGCGCTTTATCTGCAGTCCAGCGACTTCTGGATATTTCAGGGCGCCCGCTTCCGTAGACGCCGTCGTTTGGGCAGCGACGAATCCTCCGATAGAGAAAATCGTTGCAGCGAGAGAATGTCGAAAGAATGATTTAGAAATTAGGTAAGCCATAGGTTTACTCCATATGAATTAGGGGCGGACGCAGCCAGATTAATCCAGATGCTCGAATAAAAGTAAGGTGGCGCTATAGACTTCGCATGCATGGCGGACAATCTTTCACAATTACATTCAAAGTTGCGGGTGGGCATCACGATCGGCCTGCACCACCCAGCAGAAACGCTCTGGAACAACGGCATCAAGCAAAACGCCGTGTTCCTGGCGGAGGCGCTCAAGCACTGCCCCAACGTCGCGTCGGTCACGCTGGCCAACACCACCAACATCCCTGTCACCGATGCCCTGCCCTGGGATCTGGCGCGCTGGCCGACGGTCGCCTTCGATGCGAGCCAGGACCAGTTCGATGTGCTCATCGAGCTCGGCGGGCAAATCGATGCAGCACAAACCGATGCGCTCAAGCGCCGCGGCGGGCGCCTGGTGTCTTACTGCTGCGGCTTCGAGTACGTGCACGCCATGCAGGCGATGCTGTTCGACCGGCCGATGTGGGGTGGCAATCTCTTCATCAACCAGCGCTACGACGACATCTGGATGGTCCCGCAGGTCGATCACATCAGCCGCTCATACTTCGAGGTGCTGCGGCGCCAGACGGCGCGGGCCGTGCCCTTCGTCTGGAGCCCGGTTTTTCTGGAAGCCCGGACCCGTCAGTTGCCGAGCGGCGGCCTCTATCGACCTCGTCCGTCGCGCGACGCGCCGCGTCGACTCAGCGTCTTCGAGCCCAACCACGACATCGTGAAGTTCTGCCTCTACCCCACGCTCATCGCCGAGGCGGCGTATCGCGAGCGGCCAGACACCATCGCGCTGTTGCAAGTGACCAACGCCGAGCGCCTGGCGCGCGAGAACCAGGATTTCATCGCGCTGATGAATCAGCTCGACATCGTGCGCGAGCACAAGGCCGTGTTTCTGGGCCGCTACGATACGCCGATGTTCCTGGCGGAAAACACCGACATCGTCGTGTCGCACCAGCTGGAAAATCCGCTGAACTATCTTTATCTGGAAGTCTGTTGGCAGGGATTTGCCTTGATCCATAACGCGCATCTGTGCGCGGACCTCGGCTACTACTACGAGGGCAATGACGTCACGGCAGGCAGCATGCAATTGCTCAAGGCCATCGACGCGCACGACCTGCGGGGCGACACGTATCGTGACCGGCAACGGATGCTTATCGACCGCTACCTGCCGGGCAATGCCGATGTCACCGCCAGCTACAGTGCGCTGCTCGACGAGCTCGTGCGGCGGCCCAGTCGATAGACCCGTCTTTCTCCGACCCGACGAATGCGCCCATGCCCCAACCCACCGATCTCAAAGACATCTACCCCATCGTCATGACGCCGAGTCACGACGGCAAGTTCTTTCAGAACTACGTGCTGTCGCTGCTCAACTTCACGGTGCAATCTCAGAACGTGGGCATGCGACTGCAGGTGATGCTGCACCAAGGCGAGAGTCTTGTGACGCGTGCACGCAATAACTGTGTGGCGTCTTTCCTGGCCAACCCGGAATGGACACACCTGTTCTGGATCGACTCCGACATCGGCTTCTCCGCCGAGGCGGCATTCAGGCTTCTGCGGTCGGGCTACGACATTGCCGCCGGCGTGTATCCGCTCAAGCGGGAAAACTGGCCGGCGCAAGGCGTGGCGGCTGGCACGACGAAGCAGATGTTCGAGGCAGGCTTTACGCGCTACACCGTCAACACCGCTGCAGATGAGGGCAGCACGGAGCTCAAACTGGTCGTGCAGCCAGACGGCTTCATCAAGTTGTCAGAGGCACCGACCGGCTTCATGGTCATCAAGCGCGAGGTGTTCGAACGGATGATGAAGGCCTACCCCCAATACAACTACGTCCCCGACAGCATCGGCGTGCCGGATCAGGGTTTGCACTACCGCTTCTTCGATGTGATGGTCGACCCGAAAACGCGGCGCTATCTCTCTGAAGATTACGGCTTCTGTCGCCTGTGGGAAGCACTGGGCGAGTCGATCTATGTCGATGCCAATTCGAACCTGACGCACCAGGGCGCCAAGCTGTACGGGGGTGACTTTGCCAATTCGCTGTTGACGTCAATGCCGCATGCAGTCGGCGCGCCAATAGGAACACAGATGAGACTGCAGGGCGCGGAATACTTGAAGTCAAACCCGCCCGCGCCCTGAGCAA
>CAXTCC010000366.1:0-2415 GCA_964242015.1 uncultured Variovorax sp. | reverse complement strand
CCGGCGATGAACTTCGGCAGCAGCAACATGAGCGAACTGAAGAGCGCGTACTGCGTGGCCGAGTAGCTGATGTTGGTCAGGCTCGACAGGTAGGCGATGAACGCCGCCGAGGCGATGCCACCGGCCAGGTTGTCGGCCGACACCACGGCGATCAACGCATGCACATCGTGGCCGCGGCCGGCCAGCCAGGCGAAGAGCAAGTTGCTGGCGGCGCTCAACACCGCCCCCAGCATCAGCACGCGCATGACGCCGAGCCGCATCGACAGCACGCCGCCGACGAAGGCGCCGACCAGTGTCATCACCACGCCGAACACCTTGCTGACATTGGCCACTTCTTCCTTGGTGAAGCCCATGTCGACGTAGAACGGGTTGGCCATGATGCCCATCACCACGTCGCTGATCCGGTAGATCGCGATCAACGACAGGATCAGCGCCGCCTGCCATTTGTAGCGGCGAATGAAATCGGCGAACGGCTCGACCAGCGCGCTGTGCAACCATGCGGCCGCGTTCTTCGGCTGCGGCAGCACGCGGCGGATCGGCTCCGGCGACAGCAGCACCGTGAGCACGCCGACTGCCATCGAGCCCGCCATGACGAGGTATGCCGTCTTCCAGGCGCCGTTCTGGTAGCCCGACGCGCCGCTCACTTCGGCCCAGGCCGCCACCCACAAGACGCCGGCACCGGCCCAGATCATGGCCAGCCGATAGCCGGTCTGGTAGGCGGCAGCCAGCGCGGCTTGCTTCCGGGTTTCAGCAGACTCGATGCGGAAGGCGTCGAGCGCGATGTCTTGCGTGGCCGAGCCGAAAGCCACCAGCAGCGCGCACCAGATCATCGGCCTCAAGCCGGCGCTCGGGTCGTTCACCGCCATGCCGACAAGCCCGACGATGACGACGACTTGCGCCAGCAATAGCCATCCGCGGCGGCGGCCCAGCAGCGTGGTGAGCGGCGGCAACGGCAGGCGGTCGACCAGCGGTGCCCAGACCCACTTGAAACCGTAGGCCAGCCCGACCCAGCTCAGGAAGCCGATGGTCGCGCGGTCGATGCCGGCTTCGCGCAGGCGAAAGCTCAGCGTGCCCAACACCAGCAGCAACGGCAGCCCGGCGGAGAAGCCGAGGGCCAGCATGCGCAAGGTGGCGGGTTCGAGATAGACCTTGAGCGCGTCGCGCCAGGGCAGGGCTGGGGTGGCTTCGGCAGCCGGGGGTGCGGACATGAGGGCAATAGGGTGGGGCGCTCCTATTATTCGCCACGCTGCCGTCGTCCTGGCGCGATGCCCGGATACGGCCGGCATTGGCCGTGCCCTCGGCGGCGTTGGCCGCGTTGGCGTACTCGCCTCGCGGGTGCGAACGCTGCGGGCACTTGCCAGTGCCGGCAAACTGAAGAAAATCAAGGGCCGTGTGGCGAGCGACAGTGGCAGTCGCTCCAACGTTCAGGAGCCAAAAGATGACCAGCAAGAACACGATTTGTCTGTGGTACGACGGCACCGCGCTCGACGCCGCGAACTTCTACGCAGAGACGTTCCCCGACAGTGCCGTCGGTGCCATCCACCGCGCGCCGGGCGACTATCCGGATGGCAAGCAAGGCAACATCCTGCTTGTCGAGTTCACTGTGGCCGGCATCCCGTGCATCGGGCTGAACGGCGGCCCGCTCTTCAAGCACAGCGAGGCTTTCTCGTTCCAGATCGCGACCGACGACCAGGCAGAAACCGATCGCTTGTGGAACGCGGTCGTCGGCAACGGCGGCCAGGAAAGCGACTGCGGCTGGTGCAAGGACAAATGGGGGCTGTCGTGGCAGATCACCCCGCGGGTTCTCACGGCGGCGATGGCCGACCCCGATCGTGCTGCGGCCAAGCGCGTGTTCGACGCCATGATGACGATGAAGAAGATCGACATCGCCACCCTGGAGGCCGCGCGGCGCGGCTGAGCTCGTCGCGGACCGCTTGCGCGCCGACGCAGAGGTGACGCAGAGGTGACGCAGAGGTAACGCAGAAGTCGCCGCAGAAGTAGACGCAGAGCGGAACCCAAACAGAGACGAAAGCAAAGCCGGCTCGGATCGAAGCCGGTTCCGGCAGGGCATCGCCGAGCCCTGGCACGTCGCTTGCATGTCATCTTGTACACAAGACGGGATGCTTGATGATGGTGCATACGAAAAGCGGCGCGGCCGAGGCCGCCTGGATCACACGGTTCGACACGGCGGTTGCAGGCGCGGACCCCGTGTCGGGCGTTGCGGGCGCGCTGGCGGGGCTGCGCTTTGCTGCCAAGGACAACATCGACGTGGCTGGCGTCGCCAGCACGGCGGCCTGTGCAGAGTTCGCTCACTTCCGCGCCGTCCCCACCGCACATGCGCATGTGGTGCAGCGCCTGCTCGATGCCGGTGCGAGCTGCCTCGGCAAAACCAATCTCGACCAGTTCGCCTGCGGC
>CAXTCC010000365.1:0-2475 GCA_964242015.1 uncultured Variovorax sp. | reverse complement strand
AAGCTCGACGCCTGGATCGACGCGCACTTCGACGACGAAGTGAAATTTCTGCAGCAACTGGTGCGCGTGCCGACCGACACGCCGCCCGGCAACAACGCACCGCACGCGGAGCGCACGGCGGAGTTGCTGAAGGACTTCGGCTTCGAGGCCGAGAAGCATCCGGTGCCGCCGCAAGAAGTTATGGACTACGGCCTCGAATCGATCACCAACCTGATCGTGCGCCGGCCATACGGCAAGCCTGGCGATGGCGGGCGCACCGTCGCGCTCAACGCGCACGGCGACGTGGTGCCCCCCGGCGAAGGCTGGTCGCACGACCCCTACGGCGGCGAGATCGACAACGGCAGCCTCTACGGACGCGCCACAGCGGTGAGCAAGAGCGACTTCGCCAGCTTCACCTTCGCGGTGCGTGCGCTCGAAGCCGTGGCCACGCCGATCAAGGGCACGGTCGAACTGCACTTCACCTACGACGAGGAATTCGGCGGCCTGCTCGGCCCGGGATGGTTGTTGCAGCACGGCCTGACGAAGCCCGACCTGATGATCGCGGCCGGCTTCAGCTACGAAGTGGTGACCGCCCACAACGGCTGCCTGCAGATGGAGGTGACGGTGCACGGCAAGATGGCGCACGCCGCCATTCCAGCGACGGGCATCGACGCCTTGCAAGGCGCGACCAGGATCCTGAACGCGCTCTATGCACAGAACGTGCTCTATCAGAAGGTGACGTCACAGGTCGAGGGCATCACGCACCCCTACCTCAACATCGGCCGCATCGAAGGCGGGACCAACACCAACGTCGTGCCCGGCAAGGTCATGTTCAAGCTGGATCGCCGCATGATCCCGGAAGAGAACCCGGTCGAGGTCGAGGCCACCATCCGCAAGGTGATCGCCGATGCGGCGGCCGAGTCGGCAGGCATCACGGTCGACATCAAGCGACTGCTGCTCGCCAATTCGATGCGCCCGCTGCCCGGCAACAAGCCGCTGGTCGACGCCATCCAGAAGCACGGCGAAACCATCTTCGGCGAGCCGATCAAGGCGATGGGCACGCCGTTGTACACCGACGTTCGGCTCTATGCCGAGGCCGGCATCCCCGGCGTGATCTACGGCGCCGGTCCACGCACCGTGCTCGAGTCGCACGCCAAGCGCAACGACGAGCGCGTGCTGCTCGACGACCTGCGGCGCGCCACCAAGGTGATCGCGCGAACGCTCGCCGACCTGTTGGCCTGAGTTGCGCGCTTTGCAGCGCTACTTGCCCGCGACGTCCTTCAGCACCTTGTAGATCCAGTCGGTCCCCTGGTGCAACGAGCGCACCGAGATCCGCTCGTCGTGCCCGTGCATGCCGCGCAGGATGTCATCGTCCAGCGGGTACGGATAGATGCCGTACACCGGCACGCCGCGTTCGCGCCATGCGATCGCGTCGGTCCCGGCCTCGAACAGTGCCGGCACCACGTCGGCTTGCGGCCAGAGCTTCTTCGCGTTCACTTCGATCGCCTTGTACAGGTCGGTCGAGGTCGACGACGCAGGCATGCTGGTTCGCATCCGATAGTATTTTTGCGTCGCCTCGACCGATGCCGGGCTCGCGATCTCGACGCTCACCGACGCATCGCCGATCACGCCCTTGACCTCCTCGATGATCTGATCGGTGGTGGTGCCCGGCAGCATCCGCACATCGACGATGGCCTCGGCTTCGCCCGGAATCACGTTCGCTGTCTTTCCGGAATTGAACATCGTGATGGTCATCGTGTCGTGCGTCAGTGCGTGCAGTCGGGACGCGCCCGAGGGCTTGGCGCTCGACAGCGCCTGCTCTTTGCCGGCTTGCGGCATCAGCTTGATTTTGGTGTCGTAGTTCGACAGCTTGCCGAGCGCTGCGATCATCTTTCCTCCCGCCGTCTGCGAGGGCGGCAACGGCCGCGAAGGATGCCCGACCGGCCCCTTGGTGCGCAATCTCAACACCATCGTGACCTTGTCCGCGGTCGTGATGTTGACCTGCCTGACGATGCCCTTCTCGTCCTGCATCACATAGCCGCCTTCGTTCAGCGCGAACTCGGCATCGATCTTGTCCCAGTGGTCCTTGGCGAGCCACGAGGTGTTGAAGGCGCCCTGCTCTTCGTCGGCCTCGGCCAGGAAAATGACGTCGCGCGACAGCGGCACCTTCTGCTCGGCAAGCCGCATCACCGCGCGCGCGAACACCGCCATGCCGCCCTTGAAATCCATCGCGCCGCGGCCGAAGACGAAGCCGTCTTTCTCGACACCCGCGAACGGCTCGACCGTCCACTTGTCGCGCTCGACCGGCACCACGTCGGCATGCGCCGCCAGCAGGATCGGCTTCTTCGAGCCGTCGCCCTTGATGCGCGCGATGAAGTGGCTGGCCTTGCCGTTCGGGGCGGTGACGATGGTGATGTCGGCACCCAGCGGCGCGAATTGCGTCTTCAGGAAGTTCGCGAGCGCGGTGGTGTCGCCCGGCGCGTTGGAAGTGTCGAT
>CAXTCC010000364.1:0-2504 GCA_964242015.1 uncultured Variovorax sp. | reverse complement strand
CGTCATGCGCGGGCTCCACGTCACGACGTCCATGCCGAAAGCCTTGGCGACACGCGCGACACGGCCGCCGATTTCGCCGAGCCCGACCAGTCCCAGACGCTCGCCGTGCAGCACTTGGCCGAGCGCGCCGCCATCGCGCCATTGGCCGCCTTGCAACGCCTGCACGGCTTGCGGCAAGCGCTTGATGGCTGCGAGGATCAGCGCCCACGTCAGTTCGCAGGTGCTCTCTTTCGACGGCCCCCATTCGGTGAAGCCGACCGGCACGTTGCGCCGCTGCAATGCGGCGAGGTCGAGTGCGTTGTTGCGCGTGCCGGTGAAGGCGACGTACCTGAGCCCGGGCATGGCGTCGATGAGGGCGGCATCGAGCGGCGTGCGGTCGCGCATCAGCAGCAACGCATCGGCGTTTCGCACGGCCTCGCGCAACGCGTCGCCGCGCAGCGGCGCATGGTGAATATGCAGGTCGGCCAGCGCTTCGACCGCGCTCCAGTCTGCGAGACGTCGGGCGGCATGTTCGTAGTCGTCGAGCAGCACGACGAGGGGGCGATTCGGCATCGGATCTTTCAGGCGTCTATCGGTCTTGAGCGGCAGTGGTGTCGACCACGAGTGCGGCGTTCAACTCGCGGATGCGCTGATCGACGTAGTAGCCACCGTATTCGGTGTAGCGAAGAAAAGGGCGCGCACAACGTACGCACTGCCAGACCTCGCAGCGGTTGTAGGGAAAGTGGCCGAGCGCGATCGGTGCATCGGACGCGTCGTAGCGCGTGCCTTGCGGATGATGTTCTTCCAGCGTCGGCTCGTCGTACGGATCGCGTTCGTGGGTGCGCCCCACGAGGCGCAGCAAAGACGCATCGAAAGTGGCCGGCAGGCTTTCCCAACCGGCGCATTGCAGCACGCCACAGGCGCACACCGCATCGGGCGGCGCGCACTGCGAAGCGATCGCGACGATGTGTACCGCGGTAAGCGCCGGCATCAGGACATCAATCCGGCGTGGCGCCCGAGGTCTTGACGACCTTGGTCCACTTGTCGCGATCCTTCTGCGCGAAAGCCTGGAACTCCGGCGTTGTCATCGCCATCGGCTCGGCACCGAGCGCGAAGAGGCGCGCCTTCATCTCGGTGCTGGAGAGTGCTTCGCGCACCGCGTCGTTGAGCTTCTTGGCGATCGCCGGATCGAGCCCGGCCGGTGCCATGAGGCCGTACCACGGCTTGGCATCGAAACCCGGCAGACCGAGTTCAGCCACGGTCGGAATGTCCGGGAAAGCGGCGGAGCGGACCGCGCCGGTGCTCGCGAGCACCTTGATCTTCCCGCCCTTGACATGCGGCATGGCCGGCACCGGGTTCTCGAACGAGATCGGCACCTGACCGGCCAGCAGATCGTTCATCGCCGGGCCCGATCCCTTGTACGGAATGTGCTGCATCTTGATGCCGGCCGCCTGGTTGAACATCTCGCCGATGATGTGCTGCGGCGTGCCCGAGCCGGCCGATGCGAAGTTGATCTTCTCGCCCTTCTTGGCGCGCGCGATCAGGTCCTTGATCGAGGTGATGCCCGACGCCGGATTGGCCAGCACCACGAACGACGCATTGGCGATCGGCGCGACGAAGGTGAAGTCCTTGATCGAGTCGTACGGAATCTTGGCGTAGAGCGATGGCGAAATCACGATCGGACCGCTGGCGGCCAGCAGCAGCGTGTAGCCGTCGGGCGCCGCCTTCGACACGTAGTCGGTGCCGACGTTGCCGCCCGCGCCACCCTTGTTCTCGACGATGACGGTCTGTCCGAGCTTCTGTTGCAGCGGCTGGGCCAGCAGGCGCGCCAGCACGTCGGTGGTGCCGCCCGGCGCGTAGGGCGAAATGATCCGGATCGACTGCTTGGTCGGCCAGGCGGCGGCTTGCGCGAACGCGAGGCCGGGCAATAGCGCTGCAGCGGCCAGAAGCGGCAGAACGGTGGTGAGAGTGCGGCGCTGAATCATGTCGGGAGTCTCCAGGTTTGTTCGGCCCCGACCTTGCCACAAATGACACACGGCTGTCATAAGGCGCGCCCACGATGCGCGGGGTTACTCCAACATCAAAAACACCATGAACACCCTCGCCGCCTCCGACGCGAATCTTCCGGTTCATCCCAAACCGGCACAACGGCCCAAACTCGATGCCAAGCCGGGACCGGTTACCTTGATCGTCTTCGCCGGCCTGCTGGCCGCCGGCCTGCTGTACACCGCCTGGAGTCTGACCAACGACGTGCGCGCGACCGGCGCGCCGACGACGACCTGGGTGCCGTACATCCTGCTGGGCGTCGCGCTGCTGGTGGCGCTGGGCTTCGAGTTCGTCAACGGTTTTCACGACACGGCCAACGCCGTGGCGACAGTCATCTACACGCACTCGCTGCCGCCGAACTTCGCGGTGGTGTGGTCGGGCTTCTTCAACTTCCTGGGCGTGCTGGTGTCGAGCGGTGCGGTGGCCTTCGGCATCATCTCGCTGCTGCCGGTCGAGCTGATCCTGCAGGTCGGCTCGGG
>CAXTCC010000363.1:0-2511 GCA_964242015.1 uncultured Variovorax sp. | reverse complement strand
CTGGACTGGTGATTGCGCCTGGTTTCGGCTTCCGTATCACGGCGATGGTGAGTCTCACGGCGGGTTCGATGTTCCTGATGTGGCTCGGCGAGCAGATCACTGAGCGTGGCCTGGGCAACGGCATTTCGATCCTGATTTTTGCGGGTATCGCGGCGGGTCTTCCAAACGCAGTGGGCGGCTTGCTCGAACTGGTTCGTACCGGAGCCATGAATGTGATCGTCGCATTGTTCATCGTCGCTGTCGTGGCGGGCGTGACCTACTTTGTGGTGTTCGTGGAACGTGGTCAGCGCAAGATTCTGGTGAACTACGCGCGCCGGCAGGTCGGCAACAAGGTCTATGGCGGTCAGTCTTCGCACTTGCCGCTCAAGCTGAACATGGCTGGGGTGATTCCGCCGATCTTCGCTTCGTCGATCATTCTCCTGCCGGCAACGGTGGTCGGCTGGCTGAGCACGGGTGAAGGCGGTTTTCGCTGGATCAAGGATGTGGCCGGCGCGCTGCGTCCAGGAGAGCCGATCTACGTGTTGCTGTATGCCGCTGCGATCGTGTTCTTTTGCTTCTTCTATACAGCCTTGGTGTTCAACAGCCGCGAGACGGCCGACAACCTCAAGAAGAGTGGTGCCTTCATTCCTGGCATTCGCCCGGGTGACCAAACAGCCCGCTATATCGACAAGATTCTGGTTCGCCTGACGTTGGCCGGCGCGGTGTACATCACCTTCGTTTGCCTGCTGCCCGAGTTCCTGATTCTGAAATACAACGTGCCGTTTTATTTCGGTGGGACCTCTCTGTTGATCATCGTGGTTGTCACGATGGACTTCATGGCCCAGGTACAGAACTACATGATGTCTCAGCAGTACGAATCGCTGCTCAAGAAGGCCAACTTCAAGACGTCGTAGCGCTGGGTTCAGTATTGAGTTCGGGCGTTAAAGCGCCACGTTTAAAGTTTTAGGAGAATCAAATGAGAGTTTCGGCTTCGGTCAAACCCATCTGCCGTAATTGCAAGGTCATCCGCCGTAAAGGCGTGGTGCGTGTGATTTGTACCGACCCGCGCCACAAGCAGCGCCAGGGTTGATCCAAGAGTATTAGAGGACGCACATGGCACGTATTGCTGGCATCAACATTCCGCCGCACAAGCACGCTGAAATCGGCCTGACAGCCATTTTCGGTATCGGACGCACGCGCGCCCGTCAAATCTGCGAAGCGAGCGGTATCGAATATTCGAAGAAGATCAAAGATCTGACCGACGGCGATCTCGAAAAGATCCGTGATCAGATCGCTCTCTTCACCATCGAAGGCGACCTGCGCCGCGAAACCACGATGAACATCAAGCGCTTGATGGACATCGGTTGCTATCGTGGCTTCCGCCATCGTCGCGGCCTGCCGATGCGCGGCCAGCGTACGCGCACCAATGCCCGTACCCGCAAGGGTCCGCGCAAGGCCGCGCAGTCCCTGAAGAAATAAGGATAGACCAGCATGGCTAAAGCTCCTGCAAACAACGCCGCACAGCGCGTTCGCAAGAAGGTTCGCAAGAACGTTGCGGACGGTATCGCTCACGTGCACGCCTCGTTCAACAACACGATCATCACGATCACCGATCGTCAGGGCAATGCCCTGTCGTGGGCTTCGTCGGGTGGCCAGGGCTTCAAGGGCTCCCGCAAGTCGACGCCGTTCGCTGCGCAGGTTGCGTCCGAAGTGGCAGGCCGTGCTGCTGTGGAACAAGGCATCAAGAACCTCGACGTCGAGATCAAGGGCCCAGGCCCTGGCCGAGAGTCGTCGGTGCGCGCTCTGGCTGCGCTCGGCATCCGGATCAATTCGATCGCCGACGTGACGCCGGTGCCGCACAACGGCTGCCGCCCTCAAAAGCGTCGCCGGATCTGATCGCTTTTGCGGTCAGGCGTTGTGGCACTCCAGCTTCAGCGCCCGGCGCAGTCTGCTTTGCGGCGGCTGCGCATTTTGTTTTTATCAAGCCCACCGCCATTGGCACGCCGCTGATGGCTCCCGCAGTTCAAAGCTGCGGCAGATGACACAAAGGAAATCACGTGGCACGCTACCTCGGCCCCAAGGCCAAACTTTCCCGCCGCGAAGGCACCGACCTGTTTCTGAAGAGCGCTCGCCGTTCGATTCAAGACAAGGCCAAGTTCGATTCCAAGCCCGGCCAGCACGGCCGCACTTCGGGTCAGCGCACTTCGGACTTCGGTCTGCAACTGCGTGAAAAGCAGAAGGTCAAGCGCATGTACGGCGTGCTTGAAAAGCAGTTTCGCCGCTACTTCGAAGAAGCCGATCGCCGTCGCGGCAACACCGGCGCCAACCTGCTGTTCTTGCTGGAATGCCGCCTCGACAACGTCGTGTATCGCATGGGCTTCGGCTCGACGCGCGCTGAAGCACGCCAACTCGTGTCGCACAAGGCGATCACGGTGAACGGCCAGTCGGTCAACATCCCGTCGTACCTGGTCAAGACTGGTGACGTGATCGCTGTACGCGACAAGTCGAAGAAACAAACGCGCATTGCAGAGG
>CAXTCC010000362.1:0-2518 GCA_964242015.1 uncultured Variovorax sp. | reverse complement strand
GCCGCCGGCACCAGCAGGAAGAACCACAGGATCACCATCACCAGCGGAATACTGCGCATGCCGTTGACGTAGAGCGTGGCGGGCACGTCCAGAAACTTCTTGCCCGAGAGCCGCATGAGCGCCAGCACGGTGCCGAAGAGCACGCCGCCGATGGTGGCGACGATCGTCAGCATGATGCTGAAGTAGAAGCCCTTCAGGACGAACTTGCTGATGATGTCCCAGTTGTAGAAGGACAGGTCGAGATTCATCATGCTAGTGTCCTCCGCCGCCGGCGCTGGCCGACACGATGAAGCCCGGCACGCGCGTCTTCTTTTCGATGAAAGCCATGATGCGGTTGATCGCGAAGGCCGAGATCACGTAGAGCGCGGTCACTGCCAGGTACACCTCGATGCCGCGTGACGTTTCTTCCTGCGCCTGCATCGCGAACATGGTGAGTTCGGTCACCGACACCGCGAAAGCCACCGACGAGTTCTTGAAGATGTTCATCGTCTCGCTGGTCAACGGCGGCAGGATGATGCGATAGGCCATCGGCAGGATGACGTAGCGGTAGTACTGCGGCGTGGTGAAGCCGACCGCCATGCCCGCGTAGCGCTGGCCCTTCGGCAGCGCCTGAATGCCGGAGCGCACCTGTTCGGCGATACGCGCCGAGGTGAAGAACCCCAGCGCCAGCACCACCAGCACGAAGCTCGGCACGCCCTTCATCACCGGGATCAACGCAGGGATGACGTGGTACCAGAGGAAGATCTGCACCAGCAGCGGAATGTTGCGAAAGAGTTCGACCCACGCATTGCCCAATCGAACCAGCCAGGGGCTGTCGGGCAAGGTGCGAATGATGCCGATCAGCGAGCCCACGACGAGCGCGACGATCAGCGCCAATATGGACACCGACACCGTCCAGCCCCAGGCCGACAGCATCCATTGCAAGTAAGTCGGGTACTTGCCACCCGGGTCCGTCAAGAAGACCTGCCAATCCCAAGTTCCCATCGAAGCGCTCCTGTTCCTCGTTCATTGTTCTGATGCGCCGTATTGAAAAACGCCCACCGAAAAGGTGGGCGTGGCGCAATGCTTGCAGGGAGGCGAATTACTTCTTCGCGTAGTCTTCCATCGGCTTGTCATTGGGGTTGGCCCATGCTGCCTTGGTCGCATCAGAGAGCGGCAGGCCGATCTTCACGTTGGCAGGCGGAATGGCCTGGATGAACCACTTGTCCCACAGCTTGGCGAGATCGCCGTTCTTGATCTGCGCCTTGATGCTGTCGTCCACGGCCTTCTTGAATGCAGGGTCGTCCTTGCGAATCATGATGGCGATGGGTTCGACACTCAGCACTTCGCCGACGATCTTGTAATCGGACGGCGTCTTGGCCTTGGCGATGTTCGACGCGAGGATGGAACCGTCCATCACGAAAGCGTCTGCACGACCCGATTCGAGCAGCAGGAAGCTGTCGGAATGGTCCTTGCCGTAGAGCTCCTTGAAGTCGATGCCGCCGGCGCGTTCGTTCTTGCGCAGCGTCTGGACCGAGGTGGTACCGGTCGTCGTTGCGACGGTCTTGCCGTTCAGGTCCTTGATGCCGGTGATGCCCGAGTTGGCCTTGACCGCGATGCGCACTTCTTCGACGTACGTGGTGACGGCAAAAGACACATCCTTGGCGCGCGTGGCGTTGTTGGTGGTCGAGCCGCACTCGATGTCGACGGTGCCGTTCTGCACCAGCGGCACGCGGTTTTGCGAGGTGACCGGCTGGTACTTCGTTTCAAGCTTCTTGCCGGCGACCTTCTCGAGGTCCTTGATGATGTTGGCGCAAACGTCGTAATGGAAACCCGTGTACTGGCCGTTGCCCAGCGTGTACGAGAGGCCCGACGATTCGCGAACACCTTCGGTGATGCTGCCGGATGCCTTGATCTTGGCCAGCGTGTCGTTGGCCTGCGCAAATGCCCCACCTGCGGCCAGCATCGAAATTGCCAGCGCTACGATTTGCTTTTTCATGTATGAAAACTCCTGAAAGTATCTGAGATAGAACAACGAAATTTTAGGCATTCCCGTTTTCGGGAATACCCGGACCAACCCGGTGCACAAGCGCACCATGAGTAAGCCCCGGACACCGCCGCTCGGCCTCACGTTGGTGCGGTCAGGCGGCGTTCAGTTGATCATTCCTTACTAAGCAGTCTTTGTGCCCGAAGGCACCGCAGCAGCCGGCACAGGTGTGGACAATCTCACGGGTTGCGTCAAATGTTCGGGCACCAGCAATGCCTCCATTTCAGCGCGAGTCATGATGCCCAGCGATTCGGCCACCTCGTCGACGCCGAGGCCCGTCGCCAAGGCCGTCTTGGCGATCAACGCGGCCTTCTCGTAGCCGATGATCGGATTGAGCGCGGTGACCAGCGTCACCGATTCGCGCACCCGCTTGGCGAGCACTTCGCGGTTCGCCTCGATGCCGTCGATGCAGTTGGTCCGCAGGGTTTTGCAAGCGTTGCTCAGATGCTGGATGCTCTTGAACAGGCTCCAGCCCATGATCGGCTCGAAGGC
>CAXTCC010000361.1:1208-2523 GCA_964242015.1 uncultured Variovorax sp. | reverse complement strand
GCGAGTTGCGTCGCATCGACGAAGTCGGCGCGGCGATCGACCGACTCTTCGATCAGCGCCTTCACCTGCTCTGCCGGGTACTGCCAATCGGCGTCCTGCGCGAAGTGGCCGGTCGGCTGTTCGAAGGTGTTGATGAGCGCATAGGTGCGGCCCGGCCGCATCTTCGAGATGGCATCGGGCGCGCCGGCGGTCAGCATGTCGCAACCGAGGATCAGGTCGGCCTCGCCGGTGGGGATGCGCTGCGCCTTCAGTTGCGCGTTGTCGGCGGCGATGCGCACGTGCGATGTCACCGAGCCGTTCTTCTGCGACATGCCGGTCATGTCGAGCACGCTGACACCCTTGCCTTCCAGGTGCGCGGCCATGCCGATCAGCGCACCGATGGTGATGACGCCGGTGCCGCCGATGCCGGTGATCAGCGTGTTGTGGATATGCGCCAGCGACGGCAGCACGGGTTCGGGCAACGCGAACGCCGCCTCGGCCTTCGCCTGCACCGGCTTGTTCTTGCGCGGCACCACGCCCTCGACGCTGACGAAGCTCGGGCAGAAGCCCTTGATGCACGAGTAGTCGGCGTTGCAACTGCTCTGGTCGACGCGGCGTTTCAGGCCGTACTCGGTCGGCTGCGGCTGCAGCGACGTGCAGTTCGATTGCTCGCCGCAGTCGCCGCAGCCTTCGCACACGGCCTCGTTGATGAAGACGCGTTGCGCGATGGCAGGGAAGTCGCCCTTCTTGCGGCGACGGCGTTTCTCCGCCGCACACACCTGGTCGTAGATCAGCACCGACACGCCTTGGTACTCGCGCAGGTCACGCTGCACCGCATCCATGTCGTCGCGATGGTGCACGGTGAACGCCATGCCGTCGGTGTCGGCCGGCAAGCCGGTGCGATCGTTCCAGCGCGTCGGGTCTTCCGCCACCAATGCGATGCGGCGCACGCCTTCGGCCGCGACCTGCTGCGCAATGCGCGGCACGCTGATCGGCCCGTCGACGGGCTGCCCGCCGGTCATCGCGACCGCATCGTTGTAGAGGATCTTGTAGGTGATGGCGACCTTGGCCGCGACCGCCGCGCGGATCGCCATCGAGCCCGAGTGGTAGTAGGTGCCGTCGCCGAGATTGGCGAACACGTGCTTGCGCTTGGAGAACCAGGCCTGACCCAGCCAAGGCGCGCCCTCGCCGCCCATGTGCGTGGTCGTCTTGTTGTGCTCCGGGTAGATGGCGGTCGCCATCACGTGGCAGCCGATGCCGGCCAGCGCCAGGCTGCCTTCGGGCACCTTGGTCGACGTGTTGTGCGGGCAGCCCGAGCAGTACCAGGCCGGCCGCG
>CAXTCC010000361.1:0-1108 GCA_964242015.1 uncultured Variovorax sp. | reverse complement strand
CGCTTCTCTTCGACCACCAGGATTTCATCGAGCCCATCGGCGAACTCGCGGATCGAATCGGGCTCCAGCGGCCACGGCATCGCGACCTTGAAGACCCGCACGCCTATGCGCGAAGCCACGTCGGCATCGACGCCCAGCTCTTCCAGCGCTTCCAGCACATCGCGGTACGACTTGCCCGACGCCACGATGCCGAGCTTGGCGTTGGGCGAATCGAGCGTGACGTGGTTCAGCTTGTTCTCGCGCGCATAGGCGATGGCGGCGTAGATCTTGTAGTCCTGCATCAGCGCCTCTTGCTTGCGCGCCTGCACGCCGAGCGTGTCGGTTGACAGGCGGGCATGCACGCCACCCGGCGGAAAGACGAAGTCGCGCGGCAGCAAGGTCTGCACGCCCATCGCATCGGCATTGATCGGGCCGGAAGACTCGACCGTGTCGGCCAGCGCCTTGAAGCCGACCGGCAAGCCGGCGAAGCGCGACATCGCGAAGCCATGCAGGCCGAGCTCGATGTATTCCTCGACGCTCTGCGGATACAGCATCGGGATCATCGCGGCCGAGAAGATGTGGTCGCTCTGATTCGGCAAGGTCGACGAATACGCGCCGTGGTCGTCGCCGGCCACCAGCAGGATCCCGCCGTGCTGCGACGTGCCGCCGTGGCTCATGTGCTTGAAGACATCGCCGCAGCGGTCGACGCCGGGCGCCTTGCCGTACCAGAGGCCGTACACGCCGTCGACCTTGCTCTCGCCGGTCAGGTGAACCTGCTGCGTGCCCCACACCGCCGTCGCCGCCAGCTCTTCGTTGACGCCGGGCAAGAACTTCACGCCGTTGGCATCGAGGTGCTTCTGCGCATGCCAGAAGGCCTCGTCGATGCCGCCGAGCGGCGAGCCGCGGTAGCCGGAAACGAAGCCTGCGGTGTTCAGGCCTGCTGCCTTGTCGCGCCAACCTTGCACCAGCATCAGGCGGACCAGCGCCTGGATGCCGCTGAGGTAGACGCGGCCTTGGGTCGCTGTGTATTTGTCGTCCAGCGAGACGCTGGCGAGTTCGTGGGTCGTCATGGTTTTCTGATTCCGGTAGGAGCCATTCTTGAGCGCGACCGCGGATAAGCGGCGTTGCC
>CAXTCC010000360.1:0-2557 GCA_964242015.1 uncultured Variovorax sp. | reverse complement strand
GCTGCAGAAATTTCACTTCGTCGTCGAAGTGCGCGTCGATCCAGGCGTCGAGCTTGGCGTAGTCGGTCATTTGACTTCAGTCTCCAAGTTGTCGAGCAAATGCGCAAAGGCCTCGACCGCCAATTGAATGTCGTCGTTGGTGCTCGATTCGAGCGGGTTGTGGCTGATGCCCGAATTGATGCCGCGCACGAACAGCATGGCTTGCGGCATGACCTCGTGCAGCTTCATCGCGTCATGACCGGCGCCGCTGGGCATGCGGAACAGCGGGATGCCGAGCGCGTCGACCGCCTTCTCCCAGCGCTGTTGCCAGGCCGGGTCGCTCGGCGCAGCGGCGGCGCGCATCGTCTCCTCGAGCGTGTAGCGCACGCTGCGGCGCTCGCAGATGTCGGCCAGCGCGGCCAGCACGTCGTCGACCACCGCATCGCGCTGCGCGTTGTCGGGTGCGCGAATGTCGAGGCTGAACTTGCAGTTGCCCGGCACCACGTTGATGGAGCCATTCGGCACCTGCAGCATGCCGACGGTGGCGACCGAGTCGCGGTCCTTGCCGGCGCGTTGCTCGACGAAAAGGATAAGTTCGGACACGGCCGCTGCCGCATCGCGACGCCGGTCCATCGGCGTGGTGCCGGCGTGGCTGGCCATGCCGATCACTTCGCCCACGTAGCGCACGCTGCCGTTGATCGAGGTCACGATGCCGAGCGGCAAATCGAGCTCGTTCAGCACCGGCCCCTGCTCGATGTGCACCTCGACGAAGCCCAGGTACTTGCGCGGATCGCGCTGGATCTTCGGGATGTCTTCGGGTTTCAGGCCTGCGTGCGCCATCGCCGAACGCATGGTCACGCCATCGGCGTCCTGCTGGTCGAGCCAGGCCGGATTGAAGTGCCCGATGAGCGCGCCCGAGCCCAGGAACGTCGCCTTGTAGCGCTGGCCTTCTTCCTCTGCGAAGCCGACGACCTCGAAGGCGAAAGGCAGGCGCCGGTTCTGCTTTTTCAGTTCGCGCACGCAGGCCATCGGCACGAAGATGCCGAGCCGTCCGTCGTACTTGCCGCCGTTGCGCACGGTGTCGTAGTGCGAGCCGGTGAGCAGGGCCTTGGCGCCGGCCGTGGCCGCTTCGTAGCGGCCGACCACGTTGCCGACCGCGTCGATCTCGACCGTGTCGAAGCCGCAGTCGCGCATGCCTTGCGCGATCTGCGCGGCGCAGGCGCGGTGCGCGTCGGTCAGGTACGTCACTGTCAGCTGGCCGAGCTCGGCATAGCCGGGGTCGGTATGCACCGACAGCGCTTCCTGCCAGTCCCAGACCTCGTTGCCGAGCGCCGGCACGTTGCCGAACTTGTCGTCGAGCCGAATCTCCGCGATGCGATGGATGTTGCGCAGCGCCTCGCCTTGTTCGAACGACGGATGGTGATGCACGCGACGCTCGAAGGTGTCGATGATCTCGCGCTTGCTGAGCCCCGTGCCGCGCGGCCCGCGCACCGCCAGGATGAACGGGAAGCCGAACTTCTGGCCGTAGGTCGTGTTCAGGCGCCTGATGTGCGTGAGCTCTTCGGCCGTGCAGTTGGTCAGCCCGGCCTTGCCCTGCTCGTTGGTCGATTCGGCGGTGAGCGTGTTGCTCTCCATCTGCTTGCCGGCGAGTTCGGGGTGCATGCGAATCAGCGCGAGTTGCTGATCGGCGGTGGCACTGGTCACGGCGTGCGCCATCGCGTGCTTCAGGTGCTGCAACGAGCGGAATGGCCGTGCCTGCAGTGCCTTCTCTGCCACCCAGGGCGAGTGTTCGTAGATGCCGTCGAGCAAGGCGACGGCCTGTGCCGGCGTCGCGGCGTTCAGCTGGTCGATGGTGAGTGCCATGTCAGGCTCCAGTGGTGGACGTGGGCACGGTCGAGGGAACGAACGGGTGCACCTGCTTCCAGTGCCGCGCGATGTCGACGCGGCGGCAGATCCAGACGCGCTCGTGTCCTTGCACGTAGTCCAGAAAGCGTTTGAGCGAGCCGATGCGACCGGGTTTGCCGAGCAGCCGGCAATGCATGCCGATGCTCATCATCTTCGGCGCTTCTTCGCCTTCGGCATAGAGCGCGTCGAAGCTGTCCTTCAGGTAGTTGAAGAAATGGTCGCCGGTGTTGAAGCCTTGCGCCTGCACGAAGCGCATGTCGTTGCAGTCGAGCGAGTAGGGCACCACCAGATGCGGCACCACGCTGCCGTCGGTCTTCTCGACCTGCGCATAGAACGGCAGGTCGTCGCCGTAGTAGTCGCTGTCGTATTCGTAGCTGCCCTGGTCGACCACCAGGCGGCGCGTGTTGGGGCTGTCGCGGCCGGTGTACCAGCCGACCGGCCATTGGCCGCCGGTCATGTCGCGGATCACGTGGGTGCCGATGTCGATGTGCCGCTTTTCGGTCGCGGCCGGCAGGTTCTGGTAATGGATCCAGCGCAGGCCGTGGTTGGCGATCTCGTAGCCGTTCTTCATGAAGGTATCGAGCAGGTCGGGGTAGCGCTGCAGCGCCATCCCGATGCCGAAGATCGTCATCGGCAGGCCGCGCGATTCGAACTCGCGAAGGATGCGCCAGAC
>CAXTCC010000359.1:0-2565 GCA_964242015.1 uncultured Variovorax sp. | reverse complement strand
TCCATGATCGGGAACAGGTCGGTCAGGTAGTCGCGCAGGATGTTGCCGGTCACCGAGATGGTGTCCAGCCCGCGCACGACGCGCTCCAGCGTGTAGCGCATGGCGCGCACCTGCGACATGATCTGGATGTCCAGCCCCGTCGTGTCGTGGTCCTTCAGGTACAGCTTGACCTTCTTGATGACCTCGTTCTCGTGCGGGCGGTACGGGTCGAGCCAGAACACGGCCGGCGTGCCCGAGTTGCGGGCGCGCGTCACGGCCAGCTTGACCCAATCGCGGATCGGCGCGTCCTTCACCTGGCACATGCGCCAGATGTCGCCCTTCTCGACGTTCTGCGAGAGCAGCACTTCGCCGGTAGCGAGGTCGACGATGTTGGCGACGCCGTCGTCGGGGCACTCGAAGGTCTTGTCGTGCGAGCCGTACTCCTCGGCCTGTTGCGCCATCAGGCCGACGTTGGGCACGGTGCCCATGGTCTTCGGGTCGAAGTTGCCGTTCCACTTGCAGAAGTTGATGATCTCCTGATAGATGCGGGCGAAGGTGCTTTCCGGCATCACGGCCTTCACGTCCTTCAGTCGGCCATCGGCGCCCCACATCTTGCCGCCGTTGCGGATCATGGCGGGCATCGATGCGTCCACGATGATGTCGTTGGGCGAATGGAAATTGGTGATGCCCTTGGCCGAGTCGACCATCGCCAGCTCGGGCCGGTTCTCGTGGCAGGCGTGCAGGTCCTTGATGACCTGCTCGCGCTGCGACGACGGCAACGTCTCGAGCTTGTCGTACAGATTGACCATGCCGTTGTTGACGTTGACGCCCAGTTCTTCGAACAACTTGGCGTGCTTCTCGAACGCGTCCTTGTAGAAGATGCGCACGCAGTGGCCGAACACGATCGGGTGCGACACCTTCATCATGGTCGCCTTGACGTGCAGCGAGAACATCACGCCGGTCTTGTGCGCGTCTTCGATTTCTTTCTCGTAGAACGCGATCAGTTCCTTCTTGCTCATGAACATGCTGTCGATGATCTCGCCGTCTTTCAGCGAGACTTTCGGCTTGAGCACGATGGTCTTGCCGGCCGCGGTGGTGAGTTCCATCTTGACGTCGCGCGCCTTGTCGAGCGTCATCGACTTTTCGCCGTGATAGAAGTCGCCGCGGTGCATGTGCGACACATGCGAGCGCGAGGCCTGGCTCCACTCGGCCATGCTGTGCGGATGCTTGCGCGCGTAGTTTTTGACGGCCAGCGGCGCGCGGCGATCCGAGTTGCCTTCACGCAGTACCGGGTTCACGGCGCTGCCGGTGCACTTGCCGTAGCGGGCGCGGATCGCCTTCTCTTCGTCGGTCTTCGGATCTTCAGGGTAGTCGGGCAATGCGTAGCCCTTGCCCTGAAGTTCCTTGATGCAGGCCTGGAGCTGCGACACCGAGGCGCTGATGTTCGGCAGCTTGATGATGTTGGTGTCGGGCAGCAGCGTGAGCCGGCCGAGCTCGGCCAGGTTGTCGGGCCGCCGCTGGGCCTCGGTCAGGAATTCCGGGAACTCGCCAAGGACGCGGGCCGCGACGGAAATGTCGCTGGTGTTGACCGTGATGCCGGCCGGGGCGGTGAACGCCCGGATGATCGGCAAAAACGCCGCTGTCGCCAGCGCCGGCGCCTCGTCGGTCAGCGTGTAAATGATGGTCGGTTCCGTCGTCGTCGTGCCCATGCGCGTGATTCCTTGATGAAGATGCGTAATTGTCGCTCTGTCGCAGAAAGGACTGCCGGCCGGCACGCTGGAAAACCCTGATTTCACGAATGCATCGGCCGATTTTCCGAATGAATTGGACTGGCCGGGGTCGAAGGCCGAGACTTCGGCGACGCCGCTCGGACGCTGGTGCAGCGCCGCGCGCCTACAAAAATGACGGGACACGATGACTGCAGCTCCACTCTCATTCTCGGTCCGGCCTGCCCGACCTTCGCGACCTGCGGACCCGGCTTCGGCGGTGCACGACGCGCTGGCACTGCGCGCAGGCGAACCCGGCGCTTTGCTGCCGATCCTGCACGACGTGCAGGACGCACTCGGCTACGTTCCCGCCGACCAGGTGCCGACCATCGCCGAGGGGCTCAACCTTTCGCGCGCCGAAGTGCACGGCGTCGTCACGTACTACCACCACTTCCGGAGCACACCGACCGCGCCGCACGTCCTGCAGATCTGCCGTGCCGAGGCGTGTCAGTCGATGGGCGCCGACGCGCTGATGGCGCATGCGGAGTTGCGGCTCGGCTGTTCTTCGGCGCAGGGTCATTCGGGCGTTGCGGCGACGAGCAGCATGTCGAATGACGGCGCGTTCACCCTCGAGCCTGTCTTCTGCCTCGGCCTGTGCGCTTCGTCGCCGGCGCTGATGCTCGATGGCGAGTTGCATGCGCGCATGACGCCGCGCGCCTTCGATGCGTTGATCGCGGAAGTCGCGGCAACTGCAGCAGTTGCAGAGACTGCGGAGCACGCCGCATGAGCGCCGTCACCCTCTACGTACCGCGCGATGCCGCGGCACTCGCTGTCGGCGCCGATCGCGTGGCGCGCCGCATCGCGGATGAAGCCCGTTCGC
>CAXTCC010000358.1:0-2657 GCA_964242015.1 uncultured Variovorax sp. | reverse complement strand
TCGGCCAGCGCGTAGTGCACCAGCACCTCGGCCTCGCCTTCGGCCCGGAGACCGTCGAGCATGCGCGCCACGCGCTGGGGATGGCCCGCCAGCACGGCCTCTGACAGCTTGAACACGTCGTAACGCGCCACGTTGTTGACCGCGCCCTCGACCTGGTCCCAGCTCAACTCACCCGCCGGGTAAAGCAACGCGAGCTTCTGGATTTCCTGGTGGGCGGCAAGCAGGTTGCCTTCGACCCGATCGGCAAAGAACTGAAGCGTGCGCTGGCCTTCGTCGCCGGCTTTCACGCGTTGGTCCTGTGCTGCGAGTCGCTGTGCGATCCACTGCGGCAGCGCACCGCGCTCGACCGGATCGACCTGCAGGCTCACGCCATGGTTTTCCAGCGCCGAGAACCAGGCACCGGTGCGCGTCGCCTTGTCGAGCTTGGGGAGCAAGACCAGCGTCAGCGTGCTGTCGTTGCCGCGCGCGGACTCGGCGATCTGCTGCAGCGCGGCGCTGCCGTCCTTGCCCGGCTTGCCCGACGGCACGCGAATTTCGACGATCTGCTTGTCGGCGAACAGGCTCAACGAACCGCCCGCCGCCAGCACGGCGCTCCAGTCGAAATGCGCGCCTGCGACGGTATAGGAACTGCGCTCGGTGTAGCCCTGCTCGCGGGCCGTCGCACGAATGGCATCGGCCGCCTCTTGCGCCAGCAACGGCTCGTCGCCATGCACCGTGTAGAGCGGCCGAAGGGCCTGCTTCAAGTGCCCGGAGAGTTGTGCCGCGGAGAGCTGCATGAGGACGTGAGTGTGTGCGCGGCTCGGTCAGAGCTGCTTGACGGCGCCGAGCCGGCGCACGGTCTGCTGCACGATGTCGTTCTGCATGTCGCGATACAGCAGATCGGCTTCGCTTTCCTTGGCGATGGCGTTGGTTTCGTTGTAGGTCAGGTCGCGCCGTTGCTCCAGCGCGGTCGTCGGCAACAGTTCCTTGCCGGCAGGCGTCGACAGCTTGAACTTGAGGTTGAGCACCAGATCGAGCTCGCGCACTTCACCGGCGGCATTGGTCGACAACACCACTCGGGTGCGATCTTCACTCACCACTTCGAGAATGGCATCGGCGACCACCGGCTCACCGGCCTTGCCGATCTCGACCACCGTCAGCGTGCCGGTCGCGCGCAGATTGCGGCGCAGCAAGTTGACGGTGGCAGAGGTGCCGCGCACCGCGATGGTCTTGAAAGCAAACACCGGCGGCTTGCGCAGTTCGAAGCCGCATCCGGCCAAGCCGAAGGCACCCACCACCGTCAGTGCCGACGCCGCGATCAAGCGACGACGCGATGCAAAAGAAGAAGATTTCATGCGTTTCATTCCACCACGTCAGAGCACGACGTTGACCAGCCGACCCGGAACCACGATGACGCGCTTCGGCGGCGCGCCGGCCGCATGCATGGCGAACGCCTCGCTCGCCAGCACGAGCTTCTCGATCTCCTGCTTCGACGCGCCGGTCGGTACGCTCACCGAGCCCCGCAGCTTGCCGTTGATCTGCAGCATCAGCTCGACCTCGTCCTGCGCCAGCGCAGCGACGTCGACCGCCGGCCAGGGCGCGTCGAGCAAATCGCCGAACTCCTGGTCGTAGCCGAGCGCCAGCCAGAGCTGGTGCGTGATGTGCGGCGTGGCCGGATACAGGCACCGCAGCAAGATGCCGAAGCCTTCGCGCAACGCCGTTGCATCACCGGCACTGCCGTCCGGCTTGAAGGCCTCCAGCGCATTCAGCAACTTCATCGCGCCCGACACCACCGTGTTGTATTGCATCCGCTGGTAGTCGTAATCGACCTGACGCAGCACGCTGTGCACTTCGCGCCGCAGCACTTGCGCGTTCTTGCCGAACGCGGGCGCGGCGCCCTTGGCCGTTGCACTCGATGCAGCCGATGCAGACAAAGCGACACCGAAGTTCCACACCCGCCGCAAGAACCGCGAACTGCCTTCGACCGCCGCGTCGTTCCACTCCAGCGTGGCCTCCGGCGGCGCGGTGAACATCGTGTACAGGCGCGCCGTGTCGGCGCCGTACTTCTCGATCAGATCTTGCGGATCGACGCCGTTGCGCTCGCTCTTGCCCATCTTGCCGACGCCGCCATATTCGACGGCGCGGCCATCCGCCAGCGTGCCGCCGACGATGCGGCCCGCCGCATCGAGCGTCGGCGTCACCTCGAGCGGCGGGTGGTAGTGCTTGCCGCCCTTGTCGTCGCGGTGGTAGTAGATCTGGTTCAGCACCATGCCCTGTGTCAGCAACTTGCCGAAAGGCTCGTCGATGGTCACCAGGCCCAGGTCGCGCATGACCTTGGTCCAGAAGCGCGCGTAGAGCAGATGCAGGATGGCGTGCTCGATGCCGCCGATGTACTGGTCCATCGGCATCCAGTACGCCGCGCCCTCGCCGACCATCGCCTGGTCGTTCTTCGGGTCGCAATAGCGCATGAAGTACCACGACGAATCAACGAAGGTGTCCATCGTGTCGGTCTCGCGCCGTGCTGGCTTGCCGCACACGGGGCAGACGACACCGGCATGAAAGCCTTCGTGCTTCAGCAGCGGATTGCCGGAACCGTCGGGTACGCAGTCGGTCGGCAGAATGACCGGCAAGTCCTTCTCGGGCACCGGCACCGCGCCGTGCTCGTCGCAATGGATGAT
>CAXTCC010000357.1:0-2665 GCA_964242015.1 uncultured Variovorax sp. | reverse complement strand
TTGCGAAAGCTGCGCGGCGTGTAGCGCAGTGCGTAGTCCTCCAGCGTTTCGTTGGCGACCCAGGTGTTGTAGTCGCGCCGGATGCGAAAGATCTTCTGGCCGGTGACGGGCGACGTCGTGGAAGCCGGCGTGAACGACGGAGCGGACGAATTCGCGGGCGGCATGTTCCGTTCTTTCAGGAAGGGGTGGGGCCCGTGGTCGGGCCCATGCCGGTGACTCTGCAAGAAGCGCTCCTTGTCCGTTCTGCCAGCCGCAGCGAAGCAAAGGCGATGCGCGCAGCCATGGGCGGCCAGTCTCGCCGCACAGCCGCGCCGCGCGGCTACGTTGATTGACGTATTCGGAAGTACGCACTCCGTTTCTAGAGTGCAGGCCATGGTGCTCGGTGGGCCGCACATGCAGTGCAGTCGCCAGGGCGCACAGCTGTGGTGCATGCCCGGCGCCCCGCGTTCGTTTTTGAACTTCAACCAGCCTGGAGATACCGCCAATGTCCCGCGATCAAGACCCGTCCATCGAAGATTCGCCCGAGCGCATTGCGATGCGCCGTCGCCGCCTGCTGCAGGGCGCTGCTGCCTTGCCCATGATGGGCCTCGGTGGCCTTGCCTTCGCGCAGCCGACCGCCTCGGTCAACACCACCAAGCTCGCGATCACCGACACCGAAGTGACCGTCGGCCAGTTGCATTCGTCGACCGGCACCATGGCCATCAGCGAAACGGGCTCGATCCAGGCCGAGCAACTCGCCATCGACGAAATCAACGCGATGGGCGGCATCCTCGGCCGCAAGATCAAGGTCATCAAGGAAGACGGCGCGTCCGACTGGCCGACCTTCGCCGAGAAGGCCAAGAAGTTGCTCATCAACGACCACTGCGCCGCGGTGTTCGGCTGCTGGACCTCGGCGTCGCGCAAGGCCGTGCTGCCGGTGTTCGAAAAGGAAAACGGCTTGCTCTACTACCCGACCTTCTACGAAGGCCTGGAGCAATCGAAGAACGTTTTCTACACCGGCCAGGAAGCCACGCAACAGATTCTGTACAGCCTGGACTGGGCGCAGAAAGAGAAGAAGGCCAAGACCTTCTTCCTGATCGGCTCCGACTACATCTGGCCGCGCACCTCGATGAAGATCGCGCGCAAGCACATCGAGAATTTCCAGAAGGGCAAGGTCGTCGGCGAGGAGTACTACCCGCTCGGCAGCACCAACTTCGGCTCGCTGATGAACAAGATCAAGCTGCAAAAGCCCGACTGCATCTATGCCGCCGTGGTAGGTGGTTCGAACGTCGCCTTCTACAAGGCGCTCAAGGCGGCCGGCATCACCGGTGACAAGCAACTGCTCGTGACGCTGGCGGTGACCGAGGACGAGATGACCGGTGTCGGCGGCGAGAACTTCGCCGGCTTCTACTCGTCGATGAAGTACTTCCAGTCGCTCGACAACGACAACAACAAGAAGTTCGTCGCTGCGTTCAAGGCCAAGTACGGCAAGGACTCGGTGATCGGCGACGTGACGCAGGCCGGCTACCTCGGCCCCTGGTTGTGGAAGGCCGCAGTCGAGCGCGCCAAGAGCTTCGACGTCGACAAGGTCGTCGCCGCATCGCCGGGCATCGAACTCAAGCAGGCGCCAGAAGGCTACGTGAAGCTCGACGCCAACCACCACCTGTGGAGCAAGTCGCGAATCGCGATGGGCCAACCGGACGGGAGCTTCAAGGTGGTGTCGGAATCGCCCGAATTGATCAAGCCCGATCCGTTCCCCAAGGGTTATCAGTGATCTGACTCCCTCCCCCGCCGGGGGAGGGCAGGGGTGGGGGCTGCCCCCGCACATACGAGGACTGCGCGATATGAGCTTTTCAGAGTTGCTGAACATCGGCCTGATGCAGGGCTTCGCGGGCTTGAGCCTGTTCGCGGTGCTGTTGTTGATGGGCCTGGGCCTCGCGGTCATCTTCGGCCAGATGGGCGTCATCAACATGGCGCATGGCGAGTTCATGACCATCGGCGCCTACACCATCTACCTCGGCTCGACGCTCGTCGAAAAGCATGCGCCCACGCTGCTGCCGTACTACTTTCCGTTCGCCGTGCTCCTGGCGTTCTTCTTCGCGTTCGTCGCCGGCTGGCTGGTCGAGTGGGCGCTCATTCGCCACCTGTACAAGCGGCCGCTCGACACGCTGCTCGCCACCTGGGGCATCAGCCTGGCGATGCAGCAGTGCTTTCGAACCTTCATCGGCCCCAAGGAAGTGAGCCCGGTGCTGCCCGAGTGGCTGCTCGGCTCGTGGGCGCCGATTCCCGGACTCGACATCCCGATCAACGGCATGTTCGTGCTGGTGCTGACCACCGTCGTCACCGGCGGCATGCTGCTGGCGCTCAGCAAGAGCCGCTGGGGCCTGCGGGTGCGCGCCACGGTCGCCAACCGCGTGATGGCGAACTCGATCGGCATCAATACCAAGAAGACCGACCGCCTCACCTTCGCGATCGGCTGCGGCATCGCCGGTGTCGCCGGTGCGGCCTTCACCACCATCGGGTCGACCGGGCCGACTTCTGGCCAGCTCTACATCGTCGACTCGTTCCTGGTCGTCACCTTCGGCGGCGCGGCCAGCCTGCTCGGCACCGTGGTGTCGGCCTTCGGCATCGCGCAGACGCAGTCGATCACCGAGTTCTTCATGGCCGGCTCGATGGCCAAGGTGCT
>CAXTCC010000356.1:0-2687 GCA_964242015.1 uncultured Variovorax sp. | reverse complement strand
AACGCGGGCGATGTCGACATCATTCCGCTCAAGCATTCGGTCGCGACCGACCTCGTGCCGCTGGTGACGCGGCTGCTCGAAGGAACCGGCTCGCAAGGCACCGCGCCCGGCACGGTCGACGCGTCGTTCCGCACCACGCTGCTGGCCGAGCCGCGCAGCAACGCGATCATCGTGCGGGCTGCCAATCCTGCGCGCGCGCAACTCGTTCGCACGCTGGTCGACAAGCTCGACCGCGCGCCGATCGACAGCGGCAACGGCGCGTCCGGCAACATCTACGTCATCTACCTGAAGAACTCCGATGCAGTGAAGTTGGCCGCAACCTTGCGGGCCGCGCTGTCGACCGAAGCGCGTGGCGGCAGCGCGGCCGGCGCCTCGTTCCCCAATGCCACGGGCATTCAGCCGGTGTCTCAGGTGCAGCCGGTGCAAACCGGTGCTGGAACGTCGGCCGCCAACACCCCACTCAACAACGCCAATCAGCCGTCGACCGGGGGGCAGATCCAGGCCGATCCGTCGACGAATTCGCTGATCATCACCGCGGCTGAACCGCAATACCGGCAGATCCGCGCCGTCATAGACAAGCTCGACAGCCGCCGTGCACAGGTGATGATCGAAAGTCTGATCATCGAAGTGAGCGCGACCAAGGCAGCGGAGTTCGGCGTGCAATGGCAGAGCGCGCTGGGCAGCGGCGGCAACAACGTCGGCGTGATCGGCACCAACTCGAGCCTGGGCGGTCAGAACATCATCGACCTGGCCGTCGGCATCGCCACCAAGAACGCGGCCACGCGGCCATCGACCGGCATCAACTTCGGCATCGGCCACAAGATCAACGGGCAGTACGTGCTCGGTTTCCTGGCGCGCTTTCTCGAAGGCAATGGCGAGGGCAACACGCTGTCGACGCCCAACCTGCTGACCCTCGACAACGAAGAAGCCAAGATCGTGATCGGCCAGAACGTGCCCTTCGTGACCGGTCAATACGCGAGCACCAACGGCAACACCTCGACCATCAACCCGTTCACCACGGTCGAACGCAAGGACGTCGGCCTGACCTTGCGCGTGCGGCCGCAGATCAACGAGAACGGCACCGTCAAGCTGGCGATATTCCAGGAAGTGTCCAACGTCGATCCGGCGACACGCACCGACATCAATGGCCCCACCACCAACAAGCGCTCGATCGAATCGAACGTGCTGGTCGAAGACGGCAGCATCGTCATGCTCGGCGGTCTGCTGCAAGACGACTATTCGCGGTCGAACGAAAAAGTGCCGCTGGCGGGCGACATCCCGATCATCGGCAATCTGTTCAAGAGCGAAACCCGGTCGCGCAACAAGACCAACCTGATGATTTTCTTGCGCCCGGTCGTGATCCGCGACGGCGCCGCCAACGAAGCCTTTGCCTACGACCGCTACGACGCGATCCGGGCGCAGCAGATCGCGATCCAGCCCGAAAGCAATCTGGCGCTGCGCGGCGTGAGCGATGCGCCGGTGCTGCCCGAGCTGCCGCCGTCGAAGGCCGGCAACGGCCGCATCGAAGGCACCCGCCTGGTCCCGCCGCCGATGGCACGCGAGGACTTCAAGCCGGTTGCCCCTGGCGCGTTGCGCGGCGCCTTGCCGCCGACAGCCGATCCGGTGACCTCGCGCGAACTGCCCTGAAGTAGATTGCTTTTCTGATGCGCTACCCCCTGCCCTACGCGTTCGCCCGCGGCCAGCAACTGCTGCTCGAAGAGGCCGACGACGGCGCCTACACCCTGTGGATGCCGCAAGCACCGCCACGCAGTGCGGTCGGCGAGGTCATGCGCAAGTACGCCGTCAAGACCTTCGAGGCGCTGCCGCCCGGCCAGCTCGCGCAACGCATCAGCGCTGCCTATGCGCAAGGCGAGTCGAACGCCGCCGCGGTGGTGAGCGAAGTGCAAGGCGACGCCGACCTGTCGCGAATGATGCAGGAGCTGCCGGCCGTCGAGGACTTGCTGGAAAGCGCCGGCGACGCGCCGATCATCCGCATGCTGAATGCGCTGCTGACGCAAGCCGCGCGCGATGGCGCGAGCGACATCCACATCGAGCCCTACGAGCGCACCTCGTCGGTCCGCTTTCGCATCGACGGCACGCTGCGCGAAGTGGTGCAGCCGAACCGCGCACTGCACGCCGCGCTGATCTCGCGCCTGAAGATCATGGCCGAGCTCGACATCGCCGAGAAGCGCTTGCCGCAAGACGGCCGCATCAGCCTGCGCATCGGCACCCGCGCCGTCGACGTGCGCGTGTCGACGTTGCCGTCGGCACATGGCGAACGCGCCGTGCTGCGCTTGCTCGACAAGACCGAAAGCAAGCTGACGCTGGAGGCCGTCGGCATGCAGGGTGGCACCTTGGCGCGCTTCGAACAACTCATCGGCCAACCGCACGGCATCATTCTGGTGACCGGCCCGACCGGTTCCGGCAAGACCACGACGTTGTACGCCGCACTCGGTCGCCTCGACGCCGGCCGCAGCAACATCATGACGGTCGAAGACCCGATCGAGTACGAACTGGCGGGCGTCGGTCAGACGCAGGTCAACGCCAAGATCGAACTGACGTTTGCGAAGGCCCTGCGAGCCATCCTCCGGCAAGACCCGGACGTGATCATGATCGGCGAGATCCGCGACTTCGAGACCGCGCAGATCGCGATCCAGGCCTCGCTCACCGGCCATCTGGTGCTGGCG
>CAXTCC010000355.1:0-2719 GCA_964242015.1 uncultured Variovorax sp. | reverse complement strand
CGAACAGCGTCACGCCGGTGATGTAACGCGCTTCATCGGTCGCCAGAAAAACCGCAGGTCCCGCAATGTCGCCTGGCAGCGCGACCCGGCCCAATGGCGTCATCGAGACGACCATGGCCTCCATCGGCGAATCGGCGATTCCGGCGGTAACGAAGCCTTCGGTCCGGGTCGCGCCGGGATTGATCGAGTTCACCCGGATGTTGCGGGGTCCGAGTTCCTTGGCCAACGACTTGGTGATGGCGTCGACCGCTGCCTTGGTGCTCGAGTAGATCGAAGCGGCAGCCGGTGCCATCGTACTGACCACCGAGCTGATGTTGATGATCGAACCGCCCGACTTCGGAAACAGCGGCAACGCAGCCTTCGACACCAGCAGCGGCCCGAGCACGTTGATGTCGAACATGCTGCGATAGAGCTCGGTAGTGATCTCTTCGAGAGGCGCAAAACTGTAGACGCCGGCGTTGTTGACGACGATGTCGACCTTGCCGTACTTCTCTTTTACGCCGCCGAACAAGGCGATGACTTCGCTTTCCAGTGCCACGTTGGCCCTGATGGCGACCGCTTTGCCGCCAGCCGCCACGATCTCCTCGACGACCTTGTCCGCGTCCGATTTGCTCGACGCATAGTTGACCACCACGGAAGCGCCGGCAGCGGCCAACTCTTTGGCGATGGCAGCACCGATGCCTTTGGATGCGCCGGTGACGACGGCGACTTTGTTTGCAAGCTTGCTCATGGGTACTTTCAAGTGTGTGTGACCAGCACACGACTCTATGCCTTGAAGCACTCGCTATGACGCACCCTTTGTGCGTGTTTTGGATACGCGGTGTCGCGATATGAACGCCAATCGGGTCGAGCGATTTCGGTTCATTGACCAACGCAATGTCGGGATCTCATCTGCGTCGGCTCTAGCGCTTCGCCAACTCCCCGGTCGCCACCTGCCCCCGCAACGCCCGCAATTTCGCCTTCATCCGCCGCTCGTTCTCCGGCCCCATGCGCACCAGCAGCTTCTGCCCACTGGACAGCGCTTCGAGTTGCGGGTCGGCGAACTCATAGCGGGTCCAGGGCCGCGACGATGGCACGGTGCCCTTCACCTCGGTCAGCTTGACCTGCAACGGCCCTTGCGGCTCTGGCGCTTGCAGCAGATGGTCGATGACCGCGACCAGCCGGTCGTTGAAATACTTGCCGGGATAACCCAGCTCTTCGTACGCTTGCTGGAACAGCGGATAGAGGCGCGCGTAGACCGCGACGGCTTTGGCGTTGTCGACCGATTCGGCGAATGCGACGAAGGCGGTGTAGCGACCGGCATTGGCGGCATCGATCGTCTGCACCTCGCCTGTGCCGTTACCTGCACCTGCACCTGCATCGGTCACCTCGAAACGCTGCGGCGCCGGCTGCGTCGGCCACATGCGCGAAGGCGCCTGCGCGCGCGGCAGGTTGTCGACGGTCGCGACGAAGCGGCGCACGAAGTCATCGATCTGCAGGAAAGACGCGACCGACTTGGCGCTCAACAGATCGTTCAACGCCTTCGTCACGGCCGCATTCGAATCGGCCAGCGATGGCAATGCGGCATCGGGTTGCGCGAGTGCGTCGATGGGGTTCTGCGGGCCGGTGGCTGCGGGTGCCGCAGGCGGCGCAGCGGGCGCCGGCGGACTGTCCGGCTGCGGCGTCATCGCCACGGGCGCGGGCGGCGCGGCGCGCTGCTGCGACCAATACCACCAGCCCGCTGCGGCGGCGGCGAGGATCAGCAGCGGGATGACGATGCGCCACGGCGACCAAGACGATGCGTCGCGCGCTGGCCTGAATTCTGCTCGGTCTCTGGCGGGGTCTCTGGAATACTCTGATGGATCGCGTTCGGGCATGCGCCCATTACAAACCCGCCAGCATGATGTGCCGTAACGTCATGTGAACACCACGGACTCCCGATGGACATCGACTTTTCGACACTGACCGAACACCAGCGCTACAAGCTCATGGCGAGCCTGATCGTGCCGCGGCCCATTGCGCTGGTGACCACGCTCGGCGCCGATGGCGTGGTCAACGCGGCGCCCTTCAGCATGTTCAACATGATGGGCGAAGAGCCACCGATCGTGATGATCAGCGTCAACCGGCTGCAGGACGGCGCGCTCAAGGACACCGCCGCCAACATCGTGCGCGAGCGTGAGTTCGTGGTGCACCTCGCCGACGAAGACACGGCCGAGCAAATGCACCGGTGCGGCGAGCGGCATCCGGCGCATGTGAGCGAGCTCGAAGTGGTCGGCTTCACCGCGTTGCCGAGCAACTATGTCAAGCCGCCGCGAATCGCCGAAGTGCCGGTCGCGTTCGAATGCACGCTGTGGGAAACGCTGGAAACCGAAAGCCGTCAGATCTTCATCGGGCAGGTTCGCTGGATGCATGCGCGCGACGAGTTGATCGATACGGAAACCTGGCGCGTTCGGCTCCAGAACTACTTTCCGGTGGCGCGCTTCGGCGCGAGCTTCTATGTGAAGACGCGCGATCGGTATTCGCTGGCGGCGCAGGGTGAAACGCGGAGCACGCAGATCGACGAGATGTAGAGGCCGAGAGGCCGCATCCTGTTGCGGAAGAGGCGACCGTTCGCGCCGAGATGTGCATGTACGCATTGCGTATTTTGCTGTGCATCGACATTGCTCATCGCGTACAGTTCGCCTATGAGCCAACAGCAAGACCTCCTCCGCGACGCGATGCGCCGCCTCAACCTCACCCG
>CAXTCC010000354.1:0-2729 GCA_964242015.1 uncultured Variovorax sp. | reverse complement strand
GCGCCGCCGGACGGCAAAGTGATGTGCGCGGTGGCACTGCCCGCTGCAGCGAGCGTGGCACAGGCAGCAAGCGCCTGGAGTCTGAAGAATCGGTTCATGGTGGTCCTTGTTCGGTTAACGGGTCACAGCTCACAGGTCCCAGCGAAGTTCGGCCGTGTAAGCGCGTTGCGGGTACGGGTGAAAGTTCCAGTACTGATCGTTATTGGCGTTGTCGAAGCCGAAGGCAACGACGCGCTCGATTCTTCCGGCCTGATCAGGCGCCAACGCGGCGCGTAGTTGGTGCCGTTGGCGATGCCGTTGCCAAGGTAGTTCGACAAAAGGATGCCGTCTGCATACACAGCCGATCGGGCGCTGTTGCCGGTGCCCGAAGCACGCGTCGACAAGATGGCGTGGTTGTAGTCGCCGATGTAGCGCTTGCGCACCAGCAGGCTCGGCAGGTACTTGAGCGCGTCTTCGCTGTCGGTCGCGTTGATGCGGGTCTCGATCTCTTCGCGGGTCACGCCTTCGATGGTGGTCGGGATCTGCGTGGGCAGCGAGGTCGGGCGACCGCCGGTGACGGTGACGACGCCGAGCGACTTCACGCGCTCGGGCGCTTCGTCGGCGGGCAGAGCTGGCGTTGTCGTCGTCTGCGTTGCTGCCTGTGCCGCGGTCTGCGCCGAAGCCGGCGACGCCAGCCAAGGGAACGCAGCGCCGAGCGCGAGCGAAAGAAGGGTCTTGTTCAAATGGGTATCTCCACGCCGCACAAGGCGACGCTCCGTTGCAAGGAAGGCAGCGACGCGGCGCCCTCACCGGGCGCAGCGCGCTACGACATCGAAAGCAGGATCAGGAGAAAACGGGAGGTGCGCGCGCCGGCGGCGGCGCGGCTGTGGCCGCGGCGATGCGCGCGGCCGGAATCGATTGCACCGCCCGGCCGAGCGGCAACGCGAGCGCGATGGCGGCAACGATTGGCAACGGCGGCGGCGCACCGGCGAGCATGCACAGCGGACAGTCCATGTGCATGCTGCCCAGGTCTTGCGCGCCATCGTCGGTTTGCACCACCACCTTGACCGCGCCGGCGGCGGAACACACCAGCTCCATCGACTGCGGGGAGACGATGGGCGAGGCGATCGCCACGCCGAGCGACAGCGCGAACCACGCCAGCACCAGACGCGCAAGGAACTGCACGTTGAAGCGTGTGTGGAAACGGGGGCAGCGCGGGGTGAACATCGATCGCGATTATGGCTTGAGGCACACTCCGCTTTCCAGCGATCGAGACCTTTCATGCACACCATTTTTCATCTGGCCTTTCATGTGCGCGACCTCGATGTCGCCCGTCGTTTCTACGGCGGCGTGCTCGGTTGCACAGAAGGCCGCAGCACCGACACCTGGGTCGACTTCGATTTCTTCGGCCACCAGATTTCATTGCACCTGGGCGAGCCCTTCGCCACCAGCAACACCGGCCGGGTCGGTGATGTGATGGTGCCGATGCCGCACTTCGGCCTGGCGCTCGAACTGCCCGACTGGAAAGCCATGGCAGCGCGTCTCGAAGAAGCTCAGACCGACTTCGTGCTGAAACCGCAGGTGCGCTTCGAAGGCCAGCCCGGCGAGCAATGGACCATGTTCTTCTGCGACCCGTTCGGCAACCCGATCGAGGTCAAGGGCTTTCGCTCGCTTGCCACGGTGTACGACAAGTGAGCCGGCCCGCATCTCGCTGGCTCGTAGCCGCAGCATGGCTCCTCGGTTCCGCTGGCGCTGCGCATGCCGTACAAGACTGCGACCTCGATGGCGCGCCGGTCAATGTTTCGAACGGGAACACCACCGCCGGCAAGACCGGTCTCATCCGCTGCAAGGACCGCGACACCGGCGAGGTGCAACGCGAACAGCAACTGCAGAACGGCGTCTTCATGGGCCTCGTGCGGTACTACGAAAAAGGCAAGCTGCTGAAGGAGCACAGCGTCAACGCCAAAGGCAACATGGATGGCCGGGCAAGAGAGTTCGTGCCGGCCACAGGTCAAGTGCTGCGCGACGCTGTGTACAGCGATGGCAGCGAAGTCGGGCTGGTGCGTGGCTTCTACCCCAGCGGCCAGTTGCGGCGCCTGAGTTTTGCGTCGTCCGAAGCCGGTAGCAGCGGCGAACGTGCGTACGTCGAATACACGGAGCGCGGCCAGTTGTCTGCGCTGCGTTGCGCCGACAAGCCGGTGCTGGCACCGGCCGTCGACGACGCCAGGTTGTGCGGCTTTGCATCGGGTGGCGCACCCTCGCAGGTCGAACTGTTCGACAGCAAAGGCACGGTGCGCGTGCGCGTTTCGTATGCCGCGGGCAAGCGCGTGCGCAACGAGAACCTCTACGACAACGGCAAGCCGCAGACGCAAGACGAAATCATCGGCAATCAACGCACCGAGCGACGGTTTTCATCGGAAGGCGTGAAGCGGCGCGAGGTGCTCTGGTTGCTGGTCGAGCGCGGCGCGGTCAAGCAGCGAGAGCAGGAATTTTCGGAGCAGGGATCGCTGGTACGCGACCAACGCTGGAACGCGACAGGCGAGCCGTTGAGCGACGATAGCTTCTATCTGAACGGCCAGCCGCGGAGCAAGTCGATCTACGCGGGAACGGGCGAGGCGCGCACCGTCGACATCGCGCAATTCCATGACAACGGTCAGCGTTCCATGCAGGGTCGCTACATTGCAGGCGGCCGTTCGACGCGGCAGAGCCCGGTCGGCACGCACCAGAGCTTCAGCGCCAAGGGCATGCTC
>CAXTCC010000353.1:1158-2744 GCA_964242015.1 uncultured Variovorax sp. | reverse complement strand
GCCGGCATGGCACCGAAAGAACGCAACTCGTTGATGGCCCTCACCAAAGAACTCGTGATCAGCCGCGGCCTGGCCGTGCTGTTCACCGAGCACAGCATGGACGTCGTGTTCGCCTATGCCGATCGCATGATCGTGCTGGCCCGGGGTCGCCTCATCGCGCAAGGCAAGCCGCTCGAAATACGCGACCATCCGAAAGTGCAGGAGGTGTATTTCGGCAGCGGCAAGACTTTCGAGAAGATCGCGGAAAAAGCGGCCGCGGTGTCGGCTGCATTGGGAGCTTCGGCATGAGCGCGAATGAGTTGCTGCTCGAAGCCAAGGCCGTCTGCGCCTGGTACGGCGCGGCGCAGATCCTGTACGACGTCGACCTCGAGGTGCGACGCGGCGAAGTGGTGGCGCTGATGGGCCGCAACGGCGCCGGCAAGTCCACAACGTTGAAGACGCTCATCGGCATGCTGACCAAGCGGCGTGGCGCGGTGCGCTTCCTGGGCCACGACATCTCGAAGAGCGAGCCGCATGTGGCAGCGCGCCTGGGCCTGGGCTTCGTGCCGGAAGACCGGCGCGTGTTCACCGACCTCACGGTCATGGAAAACCTCGAAGTCGGCAAGCAGGCGGAGCGCCGATGGACCGACGGCACGTCGGCACCGGTGTGGACGCCCGAACGGCTCTTCAAGCTGTTCCCCAATCTGGGTGAAATGCCGAACCGGCCGGGTGGCCGCATGAGCGGCGGCGAGCAGCAGATGCTGACGGTCGCGCGCACGCTCATGGGCAATCCGTATCTGGTGTTGCTCGACGAACCTTCCGAAGGCGTGGCCCCGGTCATCGTCGAGCAGATGGCCAACATGATCCTCGAACTCAAGGCGCAAGGCGTCAGCATCCTGCTGTCGGAGCAGAACATGCACTTCGCGGAGCTGGTGTCAGATCGGGCCTATGTGCTGGAGAAGGGCCAGATCCGTTATCACGCGTCGATGGCCGAACTCGCGGCCAACGAAGATGTGCGCCGACAATATCTCAGTGTTTGATTCGTTCCATCAACCCTGTCGAGGAGAAGTCACCATGGTCACCATGCATCGCAGAATCGTCCTCGAGGCGGGCTGAGCGATGAGCGTTTCCCTTGCCAGTTCGCCGCCCAAAATCACCGCGAACGCCGCGCTGATCGTCGTCGACGTGCAGAACGGCTTTATCGACGGCGGCGGACTGCCCGTGAAGGGCGGCGCCGAAGTCGTGCCGGTGATCAACGAGCTCGCGTCGGTCTTCGAGAACATCGTCATCACGCAGGACTGGCATCCGCCGAACCATGCATCGTTCGCAGTCAACCACGCGGGCCGCAGCCCTTACGAGATGGCGACGATGCACTACGGCGAGCAGGTGTTGTGGCCGGTCCATTGCGTGCAGGGCACCGAAGACGCCGAACTGCACAAAGACCTGCGCTTGCCCACGGCGCAACTGATCATTCGCAAGGGCTTCCACCCCGGCATCGACAGTTACTCCGCCTTCGAAGAAGCCGATCGCAAGACTTCGACCGGCCTGGCCGCCTATCTGCGTGCGCGTGGTATCGACACGGTCTACGTGACCGGCCTGGCGACCGA
>CAXTCC010000353.1:0-1058 GCA_964242015.1 uncultured Variovorax sp. | reverse complement strand
ATCCCGGCATACGGCGTCGAAGGGCGCGCGATCACCACGCTCGAAGGGCTCGGCTCGCGCGATGACTGGCATCCCGTTCAACAGGCTTTCGAAGACGCCCAGGCCGCGCAATGCGGCTACTGCCTCAACGGCATGGTGATGCAGGCGGCGGCGCTGCTGGCGCGCGAGCCGAACCCGAGCGAAGACCGAATCCGTGCCGAGCTGTCGGGCAACCTGTGCCGATGCGGCACGCACGTCGAGATCGTGCGCGCGGTGCAGCTCGCAGCATTGCGCCTGGCCGAGGCCGCGTCATGAGCGCCGTGCGATGACATCGCGGCGCGCCGACCAGCCGCGCACCCGCGCTGACTTCCTCAATGCCGATGGCGTGCTCGTCATCGTGCGCGCGACACCGCCGGCACCGCCGCCCGCCAAGGGCCAGCCCGCGCTCGTGTCGGGCAACCCGATCGAAGGCGACGAGGTGCTGCTCGCGGTGTGGGACGACGGCAGCGCGACCGGCTTGAACGGCCATGTCGACCTCGGCACCGGACTGCAGACCGCACTGGCGCAGATCGTTGCGGAAGAACTCGATCTCGGCATGCCGTGCGTGCGCGTGATGCTGGGCGACACGGCGCGTGCGCCCAACCAGGGCGGCACGATCGCGAGTGCATCCATCCAGAACCACTCGAGGCCGCTGCGCCTTGCCGCCGCACAAGCGCGGGCGTGGTTGATGGCGCGTGCAGCAGAGAAACTGGATGTACCGGTCGACGTGTTGATCGTTCGCGACGGCGTGATTCGCGTTGTCGATGCGCCGGAGCGCCGCATCGCTTTCGGCGACCTCGTGGCCGGTCAGCGCACGGTGCTTCATCTGGCGCATCACGCCGACCTCAAGCACCCCGACGACTACCGCATCGTCGGCACTTCGCAGGCGCGCGTCGACATTCCGGCCAAGCTGGCGGGCGAGCTGGTCTTCGTGCACGACATGCGCGTGCCCGGCATGCTGCACGGCCGCGTGGTGCGGCCGCCGTACGCCGGTGCCGACCATGGCGACTTCATCGGCAACACGCTGGAGTCGGTCGACG
>CAXTCC010000352.1:0-2765 GCA_964242015.1 uncultured Variovorax sp. | reverse complement strand
CGACACTGGCCTTCTTCGGCGACGCCGCCTCCGAAGCGGCGTTCAACGACGCGATCGCGCGCCTCGAAGCCATGGGCGGTGTGCAGGTCGCGATCGACTACGGGCCGCTCGCCGAGATCGCCGCACTGCTCTACGACAGCGCCCTGGTAGCCGAACGCTACGCCGCGGTGCGCGAATTTTTCGATGCCCACGAGGCCGAAGTCATCGAGCCGGTGCGCGGCATCCTCGCCGCCGGCCGTGCCTACAGCGCGGCCGACCTGGTCGAGGCGCAGATCGCGCTGCGCACCCTGGCCCAGCAAGTCGCTCCGATGTGGAACAACATCGACCTGTTGCTGGTGCCGACCTCGCCGACGCACTACACGATCGAAGCGATGCAGGCCGACCCTGTCGCACTCAACCGCAACCTCGGCGCGTACACCAACTTCGTCAATCTGCTCGACTACGCCGCGATCTCGGTGCCGAGCAGCTTGCGGCCGGACGGCATGCCTTTCGGCATCACGTTGATCGGCTTGTGCGGCAGCGACTTGCAGCTGGCGGAACTGGGGCAGCGCTATCACCATGCGAGCGGGCTCACCCAAGGCGCGACGGGCGAGCCATTGCCCGCGCCGGTCGACGTATTCGCGAAGGCATCGGCTTCATCGACGACCGCGGTGCCATCCGCGCAATCAGCACCAACGATGGCACGCGTCGCCGTCGTCGGCGCCCACCTGTCGGGCATGCCGCTCAACAGCCAGCTCACCGACCGCGGCGCCACGCTGGTCGCCAAGACCCAAAGCGCGCCGACCTATCGCCTCTACGCACTGCCCGGCACCGTTCCGCCCAAGCCCGGCATGGTCCGCGTCGCGCCGGGTGAGGGGGTCGCGCTCGAACTTGAAGTGTGGGAGATGCCGATGTCGCAATACGGCAGCTTCGTCGCGCTCATTCCCGCGCCCCTCGGCATCGGCACGTTGACGCTGGCCGATGGCAGCAGCGTGCAGGGCTTCGTCTGCGAAGCGCTGGCGCTCGATGGCGCCGAAGACATCTCGCATCACGGCGGTTGGCGCCGGTACATCGCATCGCGCGCCTGATGCGCGACCTTTCTGTTCCGTTCCGACTTCTTTCTTCCCCATTCATTCAACGAGGAGCCCCAGTCCATGAGCAACCCCGAACAGTTTCATCGCGCATCGCGCCGGCAGGTCTTGCAGGCAGGCGCCGCGGGGCTCGCCGTGCTGGCGGCGCCGGCCGTCGTCCGCGCCCAGACCGGCCCGAAGATCCGCATGGGCTTCTGGCCCGTCGCAGCCGGCCTGCCGTTCTTCGCGGCCGTTGAAAAAGGCTACTTCAAGGAAGCGGGACTCGATGTCGAGCCGCTGAAATTCGCCGGCGCGCAGCAGGTGATGGAAGCCATGCTGTCGGGCCGCGGCGATGGCAGTGCCAACGGCACCGGTTCGGCCAACCTGGCCATCGGCGAGATCGCGCAACCCGGCCTCTTCAAGATCTTCTGCACCAACCCGAGCAACGTGAAGTACGTGCTCGACGAGTTCATCACCGGCAAGGACAGCGCCATCAAGACGATGGCCGACCTGAAGGGCAAGAAGGTCGCGTCCGGCCCCGGTATCCAGAACGTCACGCTCTGCAAGACCATGCTGGAGCGTGCCGGCGCGACGGGCGCAACGGTGTCCGAGTTGCCCATCGGCCAGCACGTCGCCTCGCTGGTAGCCGGCCAGGTCGATGCCTGCTACACGCTGGAGCCCACGGGCACCATCGGTCGCATGAACGGCACGACCCGCGTGATCGAAGCGGGCGTCGTCGCCAAGTACATCCTGGGCGATCCGATGGCGCCGTGGCACGGCGGCGCGGCCAGCCTCACGACCGAGTTCATCAAGAAGAACCCGGAGGTCTCGAAGAAGTTCATCGCGGCCTATGCACGCGGCGTCGAACTCGTGCGCACCAAGCCCGACGAAGCACGCCAGTTCATGAAGGGCTACACGGCCATCGAAGGACCGCTCACCAACGAGGTGCCGCTGGCGTCGTACATGCTCTACAACGAGTTCAAGCCGAGCGATGTCGCGTACTTCCAGAAGTTCTACGACCTGTTCAGCGACAAAGGCATCTTCGAGAAGAAGGTGCCGGTCGAGCCGCTGCTCTACAAGGCATGACCGTCATGGCCGACGCCACTACCACCACGACCACGGGCGTACCGTGGACTCCGCCGGCCGGCGCTGCCGCCTCGTCGATTCCCAAAGCGCCGCTGTGGGACCGCTTCATGCCCGCGATCGGGCCCATCGTCCTGTTCGTCTTGTGGGACCTGGTGGTGCGCTTCGGCTTCATCAAGCAGATCCTGCTGCCGACGCCCATCGACACCTTGTACGCGCTCGCGACGGGTCTGGCTGGCGGCCCGCTGCTGCTCGACTTCGCCGTCACGGTATGGCGCACGGTGCAGGCTTTCGTGATTGCCGCGGTGGTCGGCGTACCCCTGGGTGTGCTGCTCGGCAGCAACGAGAAGGCGTACCGCAGCGTCGAGTTCCTGATCGATTTCTTTCGCTCGACGCCGTCCTCCGCGCTCATCCCGTTGTTCCTGTTGATCTTCGGCGTGTCCGACATCAACAAGATCGCGATCGCTGCCTTCGGCGCCTTCCTGATCGTGATCTTCAACAGCGCCTACGGCGTCATCAATGCGCGCAAGCAACGCGTGATGGCGGCCAAGGTGATGGGAGCGTCGCGCTGGCAGGTGTTCAAGGACGTGCTGATCTGGGAGAGCCTGCAACCCTCGTTCGTCGGACTCCGGT
>CAXTCC010000351.1:0-2778 GCA_964242015.1 uncultured Variovorax sp. | reverse complement strand
AGCGCGGTGCCCCACAGCACGGCCTTCTTGCCGCCCGCGTTCATCGCGACGTTGCCACCCACGCACGACGCCTCGGCCGACGTCGGATCGACTGCAAACACGTAACCCGCGCGCTCGGCGGCATCGGCGACGCGCTGCGTCACCACGCCGGCTTCGGTCCAGATCGTCGGCACCGGTGCAGACCCTTCGGCAAAGCCGGACAGCGGCATGAACTCCACCTCGGTCATCGCTTCGAGCTTTTCGGTGTTGATCACCACGCTGTTCCAGGTCAGCGGAATCGCGCCACCGGTGTAGCCGGTGCCGCCGCCACGCGGAATGATCGTCAGCCCGAGTTCGATGCAGCCCTTCACCAGGCCAGCCATCTCGGCCTCGGTGTCCGGGCACAGCACGACGAACGGATATTCGACGCGCCAATCGGTCGCGTCGGTCACGTGCGAAACGCGCGACAGCCCGTCGAACTTGATGTTGTCCTTGGCCGTCAGCCGACGGAGCACGCGCGTGGCCTTGCGACGCAGCGCGGCGACATCGCGGAACATGACGTCGAAGGCAGCGATGGCCTGGCTCACCAGCACCGTCAGTTCGCCGACCAGCGCGTCGCGCTCGGCATCGACATCGGGCGTGCGGCGCTTGCCGACCTCGGTCAACCGATGGTTCAGCGCATCGACCAGCTGGCCGCGGCGACGCGGGTTGTCGAGCAGGTCGTCCACCAGATAGGGATTGCGCTGCACGACCCAGATGTCGCCGAGCACCTCGTAGAGCATGCGAGCCGAGCGGCCGGTGCGGCGCTCGGAGCGAAGGTTTTGCAACAGCTCCCAGCCGCGTTCGCCCAGCAGGCGAATCACGATCTCGCGATCGGAAAAGCTGGTGTAGTTGTACGGGATCTCACGCAATCGTGCGGGCTCTGCGGCCTGCGACAACAACGCCGTCAAAGCGGTCGGTGCATTCATCGGGGAATTGGGGCCTCGGTCGGGCGCTGCGCACCCTCTTGCCGGGGTGGCGATTTTAGGTCAGCACTGGTTTCGACGCGTTGACCATCGTCGACTCGGCGTACAACGAACCCCCTAGAACAGCACCCGACTCCGAATCGTCCCGGGCACCTCGGCCAGCTTCTCCAGCGCCAGATCCGACGAAGCCGCGTCGATGTCCGTCACCACATATCCGACCTTCTCATTCGTCTGCAGATACTGCGACGCGATGTTGATCTTGTTGTCCGAGAAGATCTTGTTGATCTCCGACAGCACGCCCGGCACGTTGTGATGGATGTGCAGGAGACGATGCTTGCCCGGATGCGCCGGCAGTGCCACTTCCGGAAAGTTGACCGACGACACCGAGGTCCCGTTGTCGCTGTACTTGACCAGTTTTTCAGCCACCTCGCCGCCGATATTGGCCTGCGCCTCCATCGTCGAGCCGCCGACGTGCGGCGTCAGGATCACGTTGTCCAGACCGCGCAACGGCGACTGGAATTCCTCGTTGTTGCTGCCCGGTTCGACCGGAAACACGTCGATGGCGGCGCCCCACAGCTTCTGGCTCCTGATGCCCTCGGCCAGCGCATCGATATCGACCACCGTGCCGCGCGCTGCGTTGATCAAGATGCCGCCGGGCTTCATTGCGGCGATCTCGGCCGGTCCGATCATCCATTTCGTCGACGGCAACTCCGGCACATGCAGGCTCACGATGTCGCTTTGCGCCAGCAGGTCGTGCAACTGTGGAATCTGGCGCGCGTTGCCGAGCGGCAGCTTGCTCACCACGTCGTAGAAGGTGACGTGCATGCCCAGTCCTTCAGCCAGCACCGACAACTGCGTGCCGATCGAGCCGTAGCCCACGATGCCCAGGGTCTTGCCGCGAATTTCATGCGAGTTGGCGGCCGACTTCATCCAGCCGCCGCGGTGCACCAGCGCGTTCTTGGCCGGGATGCCGCGCAGCAAGAGGATGGCTTCGGCGAGCACGAGTTCTGCCACCGAGCGGGTGTTCGAGTACGGCGCATTGAACACCGCCACGCCGCGCTCGCGTGCCGCGTTCAAGTCGACCTGGTTGGTGCCGATGCAAAAGCAACCCACCGCCACCAGCTTGGGCGCGGCCGACAGCACATCGGCGGTGAGCTTGCTCTGCGAGCGAATGCCCAGAAAGTGGACGTCGGCCAGCTTGGCCTTCAGCTCTTCGCCCTGCAACGCCTTGGGCAGTGTTTCGATCTGCGTGTAGCCCGCGCCGCGAATCACTTCGATTGCCGAGGGATGAATGCCTTCCAGCAGGAGGAACTTGATTTTGCTTTTGTCGAGGGAGGTCTTGCTCATGTCCAAAGGCTAGCATGGTGCATCGCAGCAAGAGCGGTCGCCTGCGCGATGGCGGCGCTTCAAAAAGGGTTTCCCCGGCTGGTTGCTGCCAGTCTTCCATGCGACAAACAGCGACGCGGAACCGTCATAAATATGACCTAGCATCCGCCCCTTTGTTTTCCCAATTTTCAGGAGTCTTCATGCGATTCAAGACGCTCGCCATGGTTTCGGCGTTGGCCGCCACGCTGTTCCACACGGCGCAGGCCCAGACCGAGATCCAGTGGTGGCATTCGATGACCGCCGTCAACAACGAGTGGGTCAACGACCTGGCCAAGCAGTTCAACGAGAGCCAGAAGGACTACAAGATCGTTCCGACCTTCAAGGGCGAATATCCCGAGTCGATGACAGCTGCCATCGCTGCCTTCCGCGCCGGCAACGCACCCGACATCCTGCAGGTCTTCGAAGTGGGCACCGCCACCATGATGGCCAGCAAGGGCGCGATCGTGCC
>CAXTCC010000350.1:0-2807 GCA_964242015.1 uncultured Variovorax sp. | reverse complement strand
CAGCGCGCCGGCAGCCTCATCGGCCAGATGCTGGCGTCGGTCGTCAACTTCTTCAATCCGTCGCACGTGTTCATCGGCGGCGGCATCACGCGCATCGGCCCGCTCTTTCTGGCGTCTGTCCGGCAGAGCGTGTACCAGCGCTCGCTCGCGCTGTCGACGCGGCATCTGGAGATCCAGTACACGCCGCTCGGCACGCAAGGCGGACTGATCGGCGCGGGCGTGCTCGCGATGCAAGAGACGCTGAAGGTCCGTGGGGTGGCGCCATGACCGAAAACGTCGGCGTCTCCGTGGAGTTCGACAACGTCGTCAAGGCATTCGGCCCGGTGCAAGTGCTGCATGGCGTGAGCTTCGCGCTGGCGCCCGGCCGCGTCTACGGTCTGCTCGGAGAGAACGGCGCGGGCAAGTCGACGCTGATGAAGATCCTCGCCGGCTACGAGCCGCTCACCGGCGGCGCCTTGCGTGTCAACGGCGCACCGCAAGTTTTCACGAGTTCGCGGGACGCCGAAGCGCTCGGTATCGTGTTGATCCATCAGGAGTTCAACCTCGCCGAAGACCTGAGCGTCGCGCAAAACATCTTCCTCGGTCACGAGAAAAAAAGGGGCTGGCTGCTGGACGACACGACGATGGAGCGCGAGTCTGCCGCAGCCCTCGCGCAAGTCGGTCTGCAGATCGATCCGACCACCAAGGTGCGCCGTCTCATCGTCGCCGAGAAGCAGCTGGTCGAGATCGCCAAAGCTGTCGCGCGCAACGCCCGCCTGCTCATCATGGACGAGCCGACCGCCACGCTCACGCCGGGCGAGACCGAACGCCTCTTCAAGCTCATCGCGCAGCTGCGCGCCGATGGCGTGACGATCGTCTACATCTCGCACAAGCTCGATGAAGTCGAGCGCGTGACCGACGAAGTGATCGTGATGCGCGACGGTCGCTTCGTCGCTCGCTCGCTCACGGCCGACATCACCCGGCACCAGATGGCCAATCTCATGGTCGGCCGCGAGCTGTCGGACCTGTACCCGCCGCGCGATGTCGTCGTCACCGCCGATACACCGGCGATGACAGTGCGCAACTTCAGCGTGCCCGGCTGGGCACAAGACGCGAGCTTCGAGGTGCGTCCGGGGGAAATCCTCGGCTTCGCCGGCCTGGTGGGCGCTGGCCGTACCGAACTGTTCGAAGGCCTGCTCGGCCTGCGGCCCGCGAGCGGCAGCGTCGAAATGCTCGGCAAGCGAGTCCCCGGCAATGGAGGTTGGCGCAACCCGCGCGACGCCGCGAAGCACGGCCTCACCTATCTCAGCGAAGACCGCAAGGGCAAAGGCCTGCACGTCGACTTCGGCCTGCGCCAGAACCTCACGCTGATGGCGCTCGAACGCTACGCGCAACCGTGGCTCAAGCCCGATGCGGAGCGCGGCGCGCTGGCCGAGGCGGTGAAGGACTACGGCATTCGCACCGGCTCGCTCGACGTCAAGGCGTCGTCGCTGTCGGGCGGCAATCAGCAGAAGCTCGCGCTGGCGAAAGTGCTGCAGCCGCATCCCAAGGTCGTTGTGCTGGACGAGCCGACGCGCGGCGTCGACGTGGGCGCCAAGCGCGACATCTACTTTTTGATCCAGCGACTCGCCCGTGAAGGGCTCGCGGTGATCGTCGTGTCGTCCGAGTTGATGGAGCTGATCGGCCTGTGCCACCGCGTCGCGGTGATGCGCGCAGGCCGCATCGTCGCCACGCTGGACGCAGAGCACCTGACAGAAGAACAACTGATCGCGCACGCAACAGGAACGGCGACCGGAACAGAGACAGTGAATGAGACAACCCATGCAACAGCCTCCACCCAAGTCGACTGACACCGCCGAGTCGACGCACCGCGCCGAAGCCAAGCCGCGTTGGACCGAACGGTTGCGCGCCATCGGACCGGTGCTCGGCCTGGTGCTGCTGTGCATCGTCGGCACCGCGCTCAACGGCGATTTCGCCACCGTCGACAACGCGATGAACGTGCTCACGCGCACCGCCTTCATCGGCATCATCGCGGTGGGCATGTGCTTCGTCATCATCTCCGGCGGCATCGACCTGTCGGTGGGTTCGATGGCGGCGTTGATCGCGGGCAGCGTCATCATGTTCATCAACTGGGCCGGGCCCGCCACGGGCTCGCCGCTGCTCGCTGTCGTCATGGGCGCGGTGCTGGCGGTGGTGCTGGGCGCGGTGTTCGGGCTGGCGCACGGTCTGCTCATCACCAAGGGGCGCATCGAGCCCTTCATCGTCACGCTCGGCACGCTCGGCATCTTCCGGGCGTACCTCACCTACTTTGCCGACGGTGGCGCGCTCACGCTCGACAACGACCTGTCGGACCTCTATGCGCCCGTGTACTACGCGAGCCTCGCCGGCATCCCGATTCCGGTGTGGGTCTTCGTCATCGTCGCGATCATCGGTGGCGTCATCCTGAACCGCACGGCGTACGGCCGCTATGTGCAGGCCATCGGATCGAACGAGCAGGTGGCGCGCTACGCCGCCGTCGACGTCGACCGCGTGAAGATCCTGACCTACGTGCTGCTCGGCGTGTGCGTCGGCATCGCGACCCTGCTCTACGTGCCGCGCCTCGGCTCCGCGTCGCCGACCACGGGCCTGCTGTGGGAGCTCGAGGCCATCGCCGCGGTGATCGTCGGCGGCACCGCGCTGAAGGGCGGCGCGGGCAGCATCACCGGCACCGTCATCGGCGCCATCCTGCTCTCGGTCATCAGCAACATCCTGAACCTCACCAGCGTCATCAGCGTGTACCTCAACGCGGCGGTGCAGGGCTTCGTGATCATCATCGTCGCGTTCCTGCA
>CAXTCC010000349.1:0-2813 GCA_964242015.1 uncultured Variovorax sp. | reverse complement strand
AAGCGTATAGGGTTCGAACGCCCTCGGGCGATACCGGCGGCAGCGACGGGTGCGCTCGCCGTCGGTACCATGGCCATAGGCTCCTTCGCGATCGGCGCTGTGGCCGTCGGTGCCTTGGCCATCGGGGCGCTGTCTATCGGTCGACTTTTAATGGGTCGCGTCCGCATCCAACGGCTGGAAATCGACGAACTTGTGGTGCGTCGCATTCGGGTCATCGAGCATATTTCGACACCGTCAGCCTCCGGCGCCGGCAGCTTGGCTGACGAGTCGCACGGCGGCGATATGCCGACGCAGCCTAGCTTTCAACCCGCAGACCTGCCGCCCCAACCTGAATCCGTCCGACCACAGCAGCACCCCCGAACCCCTCAGCCCTGAAAGCCTCAAGCACCGCATCCACAGCGTCAGCCGAGCAACTCACCAACAACCCCCCCGAAGTCTGCGGATCACTCAACAGACTCCGCGCCGTCCCAGGCAGCCCCTCGGCCAGTTCGACATCCGCGCCATAGCCAGCCCAGTTCCGCCCCGAAGCCCCGGTCACGAAGCCTTCGGCGACCATCGCTTCGACGCCGTCGAGCAGCGGCACCTTCGACCACTCGATCACCGCAGTCAGTCCCGCGCCGCGCGCCAGTTCCAGCGCGTGGCCGGCCAGGCCGAAGCCGGTCACGTCGGTCAGTGCGTGCACGCCGTCGAGTTGCGCGAGCGCGATGCCGGGGGTGTTGAGCTGGGTCGTGGTGTCGATCAACTGTCGATAGCCGGCTTCGGACAACTGCTCTTTCTTCAGCGCTGCCGACAGCACGCCGACGCCCAACGGCTTGCCGAGGATCAGCACATCGCCGGCCTGGGCGCCGGCATTGCGGCGCACACGGTCGGGATGCACCAGGCCCATGACGACCAGGCCGTAGATGGGCTCGACGGAATCGATGGTGTGGCCGCCCGCGATCGGAATGCCGGCAGCGCGGCACACGTCCTGGCCGCCGCGCACGATGTCGCCGATGACTTCGACCGGCAGCTGGCCGACCGGCATCGCGACGAGTGCCAGCGCCATGATGGGCTTGCCGCCCATCGCGTACACGTCGCTGATGGCATTGGTGGCGGCGATGCGGCCGAACTCGTACGGGTCGTCGACGATCGGCATGAAAAAGTCGGTGGTCGCGATGAGCGCCTGATCGTCGTTCAGGCGGTAGACGGCCGCGTCGTCGGCGGTCTCGATGCCGACCATCAACTCTTTCGGAATCAGCCCGCTGCCGCCGCTCTTTAGAATTTGCGACAGCACGCCCGGCGCGATCTTGCAGCCGCAGCCGCCACCATGAGAAAAGCTCGTGAGGCGCAGTGGTGCCAGCGGGTTCATCAGCGTTGGTTTCATGGCGTGCATTATCGAAGCATCAAAGCAGCACACTCCCCTTATGAAGACATTCGCCCGCCCCCTCGCTCGCCTTGCTCTGGCGCTTTCCATGTCCCTCGTCGCCTTCGGTGCGCTGGCCCAGAGCGCCAACGTGCTGCGCGTGTCCGCCATCCCCGACGAAGCGCCGACCGAATTGCAGCGCAAGTTCACGCCGCTCGGCGACTATCTGAAGAAAGAGACGGGCATGGACGTGCAGTTCACGCCGGTCACCGACTACGCCGCCGTGGTCGAAGGCCTGGCGACCAACAAGATCGACATGGCCTGGCTGGGCGGCTTCACCTACGTGCAGGCGCGCATTCGCACCAACGGCGGCGTGGTGCCGATCGTGCAGCGGGCAGAGGACGAGGTGTTCACCAGCAAGTTCATCGTGCCGATCGAAAGCACCGCCAGGACGCTGGCCGACCTCAAGGGCAAGACCTTCGCTTTCGGCGCGCCGTCGTCTACGTCGGGCAGCCTGATGCCGCGCTACTTCCTGCTGCAGGCCGGCATCGACCCGGAGAAGGACTTCAAGACGGTCGCGTTTTCCGGTGCGCACGACGCCACCGTGGCCTTCGTCGCCGCCTCGCGTGCCGAGGCCGGCGTGCTCAACGCATCGGTGTGGGACAAGCTGGTCGAGGCCAAGAACCCGAACGCCGCCAAGGTGCGCGTGCTGGCGACGACGCCGACCTTCTACGACTACAACTGGACGGTGCGCCCCGGCATGGACCCGGCCCTGCAGAAGAAGCTGACCGATGCGTTTCTGAAGCTCGACCCGGCCAATCCGGCGCAGAAGGAAATCATGGGCCTGCAGCGCGCCAGCAAGTTCATCCCGACCAAGTCGTCCAACTACGACAGCATCGAGACCGCGGGCAAATCGGCTGGCCTGATCAAGTGACGGGTCGGCGGTCAGGTGTGAAGGGGTGACGCGATGAGCTTCGCGCTCGACGGCGTCGGGTTCGTTCATGCCAACGGGCACCGTGCACTGAACGACGTTTCACTGGCCGCCGCTTCGGGCCAGCGGCTGGCGGTGATCGGGCCTTCGGGCGCGGGCAAGACGACGCTGCTGCGCGTCCTGGGCGCTGCCTTGCATCCGCTCGAAGGACGCGTGTCGGTGCTCGATGTCGAGCCGTGGACGTTGTCCCCGGCCGCGTTGCGCAAGCTGCGTGCGCGCATCGCCACCGTGCACCAGGCACCGCCGATCGCACCGCGGCTGCGCGTCGTCACTGCGGTGCTGTCGGGCCGACTCGGCGAATGGACGCTGCCGCGCGCCATCGCGTCCCTGCTGCATCCATCGGACATCGCAGGTGCGCACGACGCACTGTCGCGTGTCTCGCTCGAAGAGCGATTGTTCGATCGCTGTGACCGACTTTCCGGCGGGCAGCTGCAGCGCGTCGGCGTGGCGCGTGCGATGTACCAGCGGCCGGCCCTGCTG
>CAXTCC010000348.1:0-2826 GCA_964242015.1 uncultured Variovorax sp. | reverse complement strand
TTGCCGCCGTACTTGATGACGATCGTCTTGCCGTGGAACTTGCGGATGTACGGCAAGGCCTGCGCCAGGATCTCGGCCTTGTCGCGGGGAGGAATGTTCAGGACGGGGTCGGTCATGGTGTCCACGGTGGTGAAGGGTGTTCGAAGATTTCGTCGAAAAAGGTCGGCGGAAGAAGGTCGGCGGAATTGTGCGTCAGCTGGTGCCCGCGCAGGTCAGTGCGGCCACATCAAGGCCGCAGCCAACGCGGCACCTTGAAGCGCACGATCATCAGATAGGCCGCCACGTAGGTCGCGACGAACAACGCGCAGAAGATGACAAGTACCCAGGTGCGGTTCCAGAACAGCACCGCCGGCACTACAGTGGCCGCGGCGAAAAGCCAAAGGTAGGGCGAGGTGCGGTTGTTGCGCGCCAGCAGCTGGCGCGCCTCGTCGTCGGCGAAGGCGACACGCACGATCCGGCGAAAGATCAACTGATGAAAATGCAACGCATCGGCCATGCCGGGCGACTGGCCGCGCGCCAGCTTGCGATAGATCGAGAACATGGTCTCCCACACCGGATAGATCAGCAGCAGCATCGGAAACCACGGCGACACCGTCGGATGGCGCTGCACCAGCGACACGCACGCCACCGCGATGACCATGCCCCACACGTAAGCGCCGCCGTCACCGGCAAAGATCTTGCCGCGCGGGTAGTTCCAGATCAGGAAGCCGAGCGTGGCGCCGGTCAGGCAAATCACCATGGCCGCGAGTTGCCGGTCGCCGACCTGCAGCGCGACGTGCGAGATCGCGAGGCACACCAGCACCGCCACCGTGCCCGCCAGACCGTTGTAGCCGTCGATGATGTTGAAGGCGTGCGGCAAGCCGCCGATGGCGATGGCCGCGAACAGCACTGCCATGTAAGGCCAGGCGATCAGCGCGCGATCGACCACCTCGACTCCCGTGCGCGAAACGCCGAGCCCCAGCACCCAGCACAGCAGCAGCGCCGAGCCGATCGTGAGCCCGAGCCGGTAGCGCACCGACACGCGCTGCGTCACGTCCTCGACGATGCCGCCGATGACGGCCGGCGCCATGCAGGCGAGCGCGATGGCCGCGGCCTTGATCGGCCAATAGACGTTGAAAACGTCAGTGCCGACACCGGCGACCAGCCACGCCACGCCCATGCCGAGCATGATTCCCGCACCTCCAAGGCGCGGCACGTGGCCCTTGTGAAATCGCTGCGGCATGTCGGCGGCGTAGAGCCGTGCGTGGCGACGCGCCCGGCGCATGAACACCTGCACGGCAATCGCGGAAACGAGAAAACTGATGACGATCAGGGCAATCATGGATAGAGCGGGAGGTCCAGCAAAGGTCCCGAAAAGAACACGAGAGGACCCTAGAATTCCCGAGCGAAATTAGACCATGCCGATCTCCCTTCCCTACGCCCACGCCATCACCGTTTCGATCGTCAGTCATGGCCAGATGGCTTTGATCGAGCCACTGCTCGATCAGCTGGCGCGCTTCAGCAGTGCGGTGGTGGCCAAGGTCGTGCTCACCATCAACATCCCCGAGACCGATATCCTGGCCGGACGCAGCTGGGCATTCCCGGTCGAGCGGATAGAGAACAAGACGCCGTTGGGCTTCGGCGCGAATCACAACCAGGCGTTCACGCGCTGCAAGACGCCTTGGTTCCTCGTGCTCAACCCGGACATCCGTTTCGACGGCGACGTGCTCACACCGTTGCTGGCCCAGGCCGCGCCGACCGGTGGCCTGCTCACGCCGCGAATCCTGGAGCCGGGCAAGTCGGAGCCCGAGCAGCATCGCGCCACCATCACGCCGCGAGAAATCCTGACGCGACGCAAAGCGGGCTACGCGCGGCCCCAAGTGCCGGCATGGATACCTGGCCTCTTCATGCTGTTTCGGAGCGAAGCCTATGCGGGCATCAGCGGATTCGACGAGCGCTTCTTCATGTACGGCGAGGACTTCGATATCTGCGCGCGCATCCAACTCGCAGGCTGGCAGCTCCAGGTCGGCGAAGACCTTGTCGCGCGGCACGATGCGCAGCGGGCCAGCCATGCCAAGGTGAAGCATCTCTACTGGCACGTGTCCAGCTTGCTGAAGGTGTGGGCGTCGGCAACGTTCTGGCGCTATCGGCAGCTCGAAGACAAAAAGGCCGGATCGCCTAGCTGACGTTCAGCCGCGTTCCAGCAAGTCCTGCGCGACGGACTGCAGGCCGCGGTCGAAGCGCTCGTAGCGGCCGCGCAGCGCTTCAGTCAACACCGACGGGATGCGAGCCAAGCGGTTGGCTGGCAAATCGACTCTGAAGCGCTGGTGCGCTACCTTGCCGCGCTGCGCTTGAAGATAGGCACCGGGCACCGCGCCGCCGAGCGACGTCAAGCGCTGCAACAGCGCTTCCGCCCTGCCCAGCCGCTTTTGGTGCTTGTCGCCGCGGGGTGCGACCGCCTTCGCGATCTTGTCCGCCAGCGTCGGTTTGCGCACACCGATCTGATTGGACGCATGCTGGCGATAGTCGATGAGCGGCTCGATCAACACGTCCATCCGGCCCGTCGCGGAGGCAATGGCTGCGAGCCATTCGTCGTGCACCCATTCAGCGGGAAACGGCAGCGCTGCATCGAGAAGAGAGCGCCTGAAAACCGTCGTCGCGCCGGTCACCAGATTGCGACGCAAGAAGACTTCGAAGGCCGCGCCGGCCTGGATGGCGGCCAGCTCGGACGGCTTGACTTCGAGTGCGTGAAACAAGGTCGAGCCCAGCGGCGCGAGCGCGTCGTCGACGAGGCGCGCATCCGAATGCAGCAGCAGCAGATCGGCGCGTTGGCGCAAGGGCTCGACC
>CAXTCC010000347.1:0-2857 GCA_964242015.1 uncultured Variovorax sp. | reverse complement strand
GCGTGTCGCCAAGGCTTTCGGCATGGACGTCGTGACGTGGAGCCCGCGCATGACGCCTGATCGCGCGGCCGAGCATGGCGCGCGTGCCGTATCGCTCGACGAACTGGTGCAAACCTCCAAGGTCGTCAGCCTGCACCTGGTGATGACCGACGCAACGCGCCGGTTGTTCGATGCCGCGCGCTTCGCTCGGATGCGGCCCGATGCGATCTTCGTGAACACCTCGCGTGCCGGCTTGGCCGACGAGGCCGCACTGGTCTCAGCGCTGCAGGCCGGGCGACCCGGCGTCGCGGCGCTCGACGTGTTTTCGCAAGAGCCGTTGCCCGCCGACCATCCGCTGCGCGCATTGCCCAACGCGCTGCTGTCGCCGCATCTCGGCTTCGTTTCGCAGCCTGTCTTCGAGCGCTTCTATGCGGACATGGCGCAGGGTGTGCTGGCCTGGCTGCGCGGTGAAGACATTCCCCGCCGCATGCCTGGCACCTGACAACGTCATCCGCGGCGCGCACACTGCGCCATGGCCCGCCGCAGCTCCATCACCTCGCTCACCTCGTCGCTGACGTCGTCGTTCACACGTGCCTATCAGCGCAACCTGCGCGCGCTCACCAAGGCCGCGCTGAAGGCCACGAAGAAAGCCACGATCAAGACCGGTAAACGTGCGGTCAGCGAAGTGCAGCGTGCGGCAGTCAAGCAACTGAAGCCCCCGCCGGGCAAAGGCGACTGGCTCACCGGCATGGCGCTCGGTCCGGGCGGTGCGCGGCACTATCACCTGTTTCGCCCGTCCGATCTCGCTCTTGCACCGGGTGAGAAGCTGCCGCTGATGGTCATGCTGCATGGCTGTGGCCAGACCGGACGCGACTTCGCCGCCATCACCCGCATGAACGCGCTCGCGACGCGCCATCGCTTTTTCGTGCTCTATCCGGAACAGGACCGGCTCCATCACCCGCAGGGTTGCTGGAACTGGTACGACACGCGCTCGGGCAAGGCCGCGGCCGAAGCGGCGACGCTGATGGCGGCAGTCGATCAGGTCTGCGTGCTGTATGCCGTTGACCGCGCGCGCGTCGCAGTTGCTGGGCTTTCGGCCGGTGCCGGTATGGCGGCGCTGCTGGCGACGCACTATCCGGCGCGCTTTCAGGCGGTCGTCATGCATTCCGGCGTGGCACCCGGCGCCGCGAAGTCGTCGGCCACCGCACTGGGTGCGATGCGCGGGCGGCATGTTCCGCCCATGCCGGTCACCGCCGTCGGCAAGGCGATGGGCGCGGCGGCCGCGATGACCACGCTGCCGCCCTTGCTCATCCTGCATGGCGACCGCGATGTCGTGGTGTCGTCGAGCAACGCGGGCAGCGCCGCCGCGGTGTGGGCCGCAGCGACGGGGGCAGTCCCCGTGGCATCGCGCACTCTGCAACGCGGGCGGCGGCATCCGATGCGCGTGACGGATTTCAAGGTTCGCGGCATGACGACCGTCACCTTGTGCGAGATCGCGGGACTGGGTCATGCCTGGAGCGGCGGCGCGGCGCGCCTCGCGTTCAGCGACCCGGCGGGGCCGGATGCGACGCGGATGGCCTGGGCGTTCGCGGCGAAGCAGTTCGGCGGCACCTGAACTCGTACGCCACCCGGCGTATTTGTAGGAGACGACCCCGTCAGCACACTCGCTCCATCGTCAGCAAAGGTGCTGGCGACAAGTTCAATACAACCGGAGAAGGATGCACATGCAACGTCGTTTCACACTCAAGGCACTTACCGCCAGCGTCGCTTTCGCGGCACTGGGCGTGGCCCCCGCTTTCGCAGCCGACACCATCAAGGTCGGCATCCTGCACTCCCTGTCGGGCACGATGGCGATCTCTGAAACGGCGCTGAAGGACATGGCGCTGATGACGATCGACGAGATCAACAAAAAGGGCGGCGTGATGGGCAAGCAGCTCGAGCCCGTGATCGTCGACCCGGCTTCCAACTGGCCGCTGTTCGCTGAAAAGACCAAGCAGCTGCTGGGTCAGGACAAGGTCGCCGTGATCTTCGGCTGCTGGACTTCGGTGTCGCGCAAGTCAGTGCTGCCGGTGATCGAAGAGCAGAACGGCCTGCTGTTCTACCCCGTGCAATACGAAGGCGAAGAGCTCTCCAAGAACGTGTTCTACACCGGTGCAGCGCCGAACCAGCAAGCCATTCCCGCTGTCGAGTACCTGATGAGCAAGGCCGGTGGCGGCGCCAAGCGCTTCGTGCTGCTGGGCACCGACTACGTCTACCCGCGCACCACCAACAAGATCCTGCGCGCCTTCCTGAAGAGCAAGGGTGTGAAGGACACGGACATCGACGAGAAGTACACGCCGTTCGGCCACAGCGACTATCAAACCATCGTCGCCGACATCAAGAAGTTCTCGCAAGGCGGCAAGACAGCCGTGATCTCGACGATCAACGGCGACTCCAACGTGCCGTTCTACAAGGAACTCGGCAACGCCGGCCTGAAGGCCAAGGACGTGCCTGTCGTCGCCTTCTCGGTGGGCGAAGAAGAACTGCGCGGCGTGGACACCAAGCCGCTCGTCGGCCACCTCGCTGCATGGAACTACTTCATGTCGGTCAAGAACCCGACCAACACCGCCTGGATCAAGTCGTGGAGCGACTACGCCAAGGCCAAGAAGCTGCCGGGCCAGATGGACAAGCCGCTCACCAACGATCCGATGGAAGCCACCTACATCGGCATCAACATGTGGAAGCAGGCCGTCGAGAAAGCCAAGTCGACCGACACCGACAAGGTGATCGCCGCCATGGCCGGCCAGACCTTCAAGGCACCGGACGGCTTCACGGTCGAAATGGACGCGAAGAACCATCACCTGCACAAGCCGGTGTTCATCGGCGAAATCAAGGCCGA
>CAXTCC010000346.1:0-2887 GCA_964242015.1 uncultured Variovorax sp. | reverse complement strand
CGGCATCATGCGGCCGGGCGTCAAGTGCTACATCGGCAACGGCGTGGTGCTGTCGGCGGCCAAGCTCTTCGAGGAGATCGAAGGGCTGGAAAAGGCCGGCGTCGAAGTCCGTTCGCGGCTTCGCATCAGCGAAGCCTGCCCACTGATTCTTCCGTTTCATGCCGCGCTCGACATCGCTCGCGAAACCTATCGCGAGCAAGGTGGCAGCGAGAAGATCGGCACCACCGGTCGCGGCATCGGCCCCGCTTATGAAGACAAGATCGCACGCCGTGCATTGCGCGTGCAGGACTTGAAGCACCCGGAGCGCTTCGCGCAAAAGCTGCGCGTGCTGCTCGACCTGCACAACCACGTGTTGACGCAAGTGCTCAGCGCCCCGGCCATCGATTACGACATGGTGTTCGACGAAGCCATGCGCCACGCCGTGCTGCTCAAGCCGATGATGGCCGACGTGTCGCGCGAGCTCAACGACGCGCACAAGGCCGGCGCCAACCTGTTGTTCGAAGGCGCGCAAGGTACCTTGCTCGACGTCGACCACGGCACCTATCCGTACGTGACTTCGAGCAATTGCGTGGCCGGCAACGCGGCTGCGGGTTCGGGCGTGGGACCCGGCATGCTGCACTACGTGCTCGGCATTACCAAGGCGTATTGCACCCGCGTCGGCGGCGGTCCGTTCCCGACCGAACTCGATTGGGAAACGCCGGGCACGGTGGGTTACCACCTGAGCACCGTCGGCGCCGAGAAGGGCGTCACGACCGGGCGCAGCCGTCGTTGCGGATGGTTCGACGCGGCATTGCTCAAGCGCTCGGCGCAGGTCAACGGACTCTCGGGCCTGTGCATCACCAAGCTCGACGTGCTCGACGGCATCGAGGAGCTGCAGCTGTGCACCGGCTACATGCTCGATGGCGAATACACCGACATCCTGCCGATGGGCGCCGACGAAATCGAACAGTGCACGCCCATCTACGAAAAGCTCGAAGGCTGGAGCGAAAGCACGGTCGGTGTCACGCAATACGACAAGCTGCCGATCGCGGCGCGGCTCTATCTGCAACGCATCGAACAAGTCACCGGCGTGCCGATCCACATGGTGTCGACCAGCCCCGACCGCGATCACACGATCATGATGCGGCATCCCTACCTTGCCGATTGATTGCCGACCGATTCAGGAGATTCACCATGTTGACCGAAGACGGCAAGCACCTCTACGTCAGTTACGACGAGTACAACAACCTGGTCGAGAAGCTCGCGATCAAGGTCTATCAATCGGGCTGGGAATTCGACACCATCCTGTGCCTGGCACGGGGCGGCATGCGGCCCGGCGATGTGCTGTCGCGCATCTTCGACAAGCCGCTGGCGATCATGTCGACCAGCTCGTACCGCGCCGACGCCGGCACAGTGCAAGGCCACCTCGACATCGCGCGTTTCATCACCACGCCCAAGGGTGAGATCGCCGGCCGCGTGTTGCTGGTCGACGACCTGGCCGACTCCGGTCACACGCTGCATGCGGTCATGAACATGCTGCGCACCAACTACACGCCGATCACCGAGCTGCGCAGCGCGGTCATCTGGACCAAGGCGCTGTCGACTTTCACGCCAGACTATTCCGTCGAGTTCCTGCCGACCAACCCGTGGATCCATCAGCCGTTCGAAAACTACGACTCGATGGGCGCCGAGAAGCTGATGGCGAAGTGGTCGGTCTGAGTCGGCTTCACACGATCTAGGCTCGATCCATCGGACGTCGGCGCTTGGCAAGCCATCGCGCGTAGAGCGCGACATTGAGCGCCAGCACGAAGACGCCGAGCCCGATCTGCACGCCCCGTGTCAGCCCGTCCGGGTAGATCACCGCGAGCAGATAGTGCTCGATGAAGCCGCCGCTGTAGCCGGCTTCACCGGCCGAGCGGCGCAGGGCGTTTTCGATCGGCGTGAGCGGGCAGATGCGGCCGGCTGCCGCCACGTAGACGGCCCAGGCCACTGCGGCCAGATGCACCCCGGCCAGGCGCGGCCAACGTGCCACGCCGATTGCGCCGATCAGCACGAAGACGATGAAGAGGCCGTGCAACACGAGTACGGCATCGGCAAGGAGACGTGCGTTCATCGCGTGCAGCATAGGCGCATGGACTCTGCGCGCGGGCCGGCTGAGCAAAGGCCCCAAACCTATAATCGAATGTTCAAGCAAATCAAGCATTTAGGTGCGTTCAGACACCTCGGCAGAACCCCCATTTCAAGATGAGCCAGCCCACTTTCACCGTCGCCGACATCCGCAAGACCTTTCTCGACTTCTTCGCCTCGAAGGGCCACACGGTCGTGCCGTCGAGCTCGCTGGTGCCGGGCAACGACCCGACGCTGATGTTCACCAACTCGGGCATGGTCCAGTTCAAGGACGTGTTCCTCGGCGAAGACAAGCGCTCGTATGTTCGCGCGGCATCGGTGCAGGCCTGCCTGCGCGCCGGCGGCAAGCACAACGACCTGGAGAACGTCGGCTATACCGCGCGGCACCACACCTTCTTCGAGATGCTGGGCAACTGGAGCTTCGGCGACTACTTCAAGCGCGAGTCGCTGACCTGGGCCTTCGAGTTGCTGACCAAGGTCTACAAGCTGCCGGCCGACAAGCTCTGGGCCACCGTCTACATCGAGGACGACGAGGCCTACGACATCTGGACCAAGGAGATCGGCTTGCCGCCCGAGCGCGTGGTGCGCATCGGCGACAACAAGGGCGGACGCTACATGTCCGACAACTTCTGGATGATGGCCGACACCGGCCCCTGCGGCCCGTGCTCCGAGATCTTCTACGAGCACGGCCCCGAGATCCCCGGCGGCCCGCCCGGCAGCCCCGATGAAGACGGCGACCGCTACATCGAGATCTGGAACAACGTGTTCATGCAGTTCGACA
>CAXTCC010000345.1:0-2898 GCA_964242015.1 uncultured Variovorax sp. | reverse complement strand
GCCGAGCGGCATGCCGCGCAAGACGCCTTCATGTCGGGCGAAGTGCCGGTGATGGTCGCGACCAATGCTTTCGGCATGGGCATCGACAAACCGGACATTCGCTTCGTCATCCACTACCAGTTGCCGTCGAGCCTGGACGCGTATTACCAGGAATCCGGCCGCGCCGGTCGCGATGGTGAAGCCGCCGACTGCACGCTGCTCTTCCTGCGCAGCGACCGATCGATTCAACAGTTTTTCCTGGCCGGTCGGCAACTCACCATTCGCGAGCTCCAGGGCGTGTACGACGTATTGAGCGCGGCCTCTGAGTCGAACGGTGCGGACAAGGAAGGCTTGACCGCGGAACGCATCCAGTTGGAAGCCGAAATGGGCAAAGGCAAGACCGTTGCGGCGCTCGGCATGCTGCGCGACCAGCGCATCGTCGCCAAGACGGGGCCCAACCTCTGGCGGCGCATGCAGGCCGACGTCGACGCGGCGACGCTCCAGGCGCTGGTCGAAGCGCACCTCGCCCAACGCGCGCACGAGCGCGACAAGCTGGAGCGCATGGTCGCCTACGCAGAAACAGGGATGTGCCGATGGAAGGTGTTGCTCGACTATCTGCAGGCCGACGCCACGGGCGCAGCGGACCTGCCGTCGGACCGCTGCACAACTTGCGACAACTGCCGGCGCATCGCTGCAGTCGAGGCGGCGGTCGCGGCCGAAGCCCGGTCACCTCAACCGGATCAACCGGAACTCAAGTTGGCGGCTTGATCTCGCGGACTTTACGGCTCAGGCGCCGCCCCTGAAGCACGACAAGCCCCATGGCGTCAGCTTGACCGGCAGGTGATAGTGCTGCGATGTGTCTGCGATGCCGAACCGAAAGACCTGCACGTCCATGAACGCCGGCTCGGGCAGCACGACGTTGCGTGCGCGGTAGTAGTCGGCCACATGCAGATGGATTTCGTAGACGCCGACATCGAAGAGCCGCTCGCGGCCCTCGATGCCGTCGACCAGGCCGTTGGGGCCGACGTGCCCGGAGGTGACCGCGAGGGCGGTGGTCGAGGCGCTGGCGGACTCGCCTTCGCGGCGAAAGATGTCGACCTTCATGCCGACTGCGACGACACCATTGGCGACATCGACGATGTGGATGGAGACTGCTTGCATGCGCCAAGTAGAACCCATAAAACATCACTGCAACACCGCAAACCACCGCTCTCACGAGGAATTCAATGGATCTCAGCACGCACACTTTGCACGGCCTCTTCGCGCAGCTCGGCCTGCCCAACACGGAAGCCGACGTGCAGAGCTTCATCGCGCAGCATCGGCCGCTCGACGAGAACATCCGGCTGGCGGATGCGCCGTTCTGGACGCCGGCTCAGGCGCAGTTCCTTCGCGAAGAGTTCACCGAAGACGCCGACTGGATCGAGATCGTCGACCAGCTCAACCTGGCACTGCGCGCCTAGCCTTCAAGCGGTCAGCGGTAGCCCGCTTCGTTGGCGTTGTGGATGATCCAGATCAGGTAGCCGTTCGAGTAATCGCCCATGCCGCCGCCGGCAAAAATCAGTCGGCCCTGGCCCTTGTAGGTCATCTCGAAGCGATGGCGGTCCGCGCCGAAGTAGAACGGAATCCACGCCTTGCCGGTGATGTAGGCGCCCTGGTCCGTGGGCGGGCCGACGAGGTCGGTCACCTGCCTTGCGGGCATTCCGATTTGCAGCTTGGTGAACTTGCTGCCCGGCGCCGGGTTGCCGGTGATCTCGCCTTCGTAGTCGTTCAATCCCTTGACCGTGCGGCCGCTGCCAGCCTCGACCTTGGACGAATCGATCACGTTGCCCCTGGCGTCGATGCCGGGCTTGGCGCCGCCGGTGTAGGGCGCAGGGGCCGGTGCTGCAGCCGCAGCCGCAGCCGGAGCGGGCGCCGCGGCGGCACGTGGTGGCGCCGCAGGCACTTCGGGCGCACAGCGATCGAGGTCGACGATCTTCTGTTTGCTTCGGGGCAGATAGCGATAGTCGCGGACCTTGGCGGTCACGGCGCCGCCTGAATAGCCCGGCGCGACCGAGCGGCAAACGAAGAAGGTCTGATCCGTGCTGTCGACCGCGTACGAGCCCGCCGGAACATTGCGCCCGGTGGCTTTGGCAAGGTCGATGCTGACGGTCTTTCCGACCAGATCCTGCTTCACCTGCTTGCCGGTGCCTTCGCCGATGAGGTCTGCCAACGCTGCGTATTCCATGCCTTCGCGCACCGGCTTTGCGGGTGCCGCCGGGGCGGGAGCCGGCGCGGGTGCGGACTGTGCGGTTGATGCGGGCGCGTTCGCAGGCGCGGGTGAACGTGTGCCGCAACCTGCGCAAAGCGCAACGATGGCGGCGGCCACTGTCATCGCGGAAGCGGTCGACTTTGCGGAAGTGGATGGGAACGGCGTTGAAGGTCGGGTCGTCAGGATCACGGGCATTTCTCTTTCGTTTGCGTCGTTGGTTCAGGCTTCGATTCGGTCTCGTACTGTCTCGAATACGGTCTCAAGTTGGGTCGTTGTTCCCAAGCCGCGCATTTTGCCGCGAGCGCGTGACATGGCCCGCCTACAGTTCGCTGTTGATGGATGTTTTGACCAAGGAGCGACGATGTCGACAGAGATCCAACCGGTGCCGGCCGTGCCCCCGCGTTACTTGAAGCGGGTTCGAGACCTGCTCGCCGACGGGCAGCGAAAGATACTGGGCCTCGTCGGTCCGCCGGGCGCCGGCAAGTCGACACTGGCCGTCGCCTTGCAGCGCGAGTTCGCATCGCTGTCGCAAGTCGTGCCGATGGATGGCTTCCATCTCGCCAATGTCGAGCTGCAACGCCTCGGCCGCGCCGACAGAAAGGGTGCGCCCGACACCTTCGATGCGGCCGGCTACGTGAGTCTGTTGCAGCGGTTGCGTGCGCAAAGCCGTG
>CAXTCC010000344.1:0-2900 GCA_964242015.1 uncultured Variovorax sp. | reverse complement strand
GTCGTCGTCTTGCCGTGCGTGCCGGCGATGGCGATGCCCTGCTTCAGGCGCATCAGTTCGGCCAGCATCAAGGCGCGCGGCACGATCGGAATGCGTTTTTCGCGCGCGGCCAGAACTTCGGCGTTGTCGGCCTGCACGGCGGTGGAGGTGACCACCGCATCGGCACCGGCGATGTTGGACGCATCGTGGCCGATGAAGGTCGTGATGCCGAGGCTCGCGAGACGCTTGAGCGTGGCGCTGTCTGAAAGATCGGAGCCCGAGATGCGATAGCCGAGGTTCAGCAGGATCTCCGCGATGCCGCTCATGCCGACCCCACCGACGCCGACGAAGTGGATGTGACGAATGGCGTGCTTCATGGCCGGGCCTCCTTCTTCATGGCTTTCAGCGCCCGCTTTTCCGCCAGCTCCTCGCAGGCACGCACGACGTGTTCGACGGCCTCGGTCTTCTGCATTGCCTTGGCCTTGGAAGCTTTGTCCACCAGCGTGGTTCGTTCGGTTTTTTGTAGCAAGTCGGCCAGCAATTCAGGGGTCAGTTCAGACTGTTGAACGATCCAGCCACCACCCGCGTCGACAAGAAAGTGCGCGTTGGTGGTCTGGTGGTCGTCCACGGCCGAAGGGAAAGGCACGAACAGCGCTGCTGCGCCGACGGCCGCGATTTCGGTCACCGTACTGGCACCGGCGCGTGCGACGATCAGGTCGGCGTCGGCATAGGCGTGCGCGGTGTCTTCGATGAAAGGCGTGAGTTCGCCCTGCACGCCGGCGGCGGCGTAGTTGGCGCGCAATTCGTCGAGCTGCTTGGCGCCGCTCTGATGGGTGACGGTCGGCCGCGTGGCCGGCGCAATCATCGCGAGTGCTTTCGGCACGATGGTGTTGAGCGCCTTGGCGCCCAGGCTGCCACCGACCACCAGCAGCTTGAGCGGGCCGCTGCGGCCCGCGAAGCGCAAGGCCGGCGCCGGCTGCTGCAGGAACGGCTCGCGCAACGGATTGCCGATCCAGGTCGCGTTCTTCAACACGTTGGGGAACGCGGTGAACACGCGGTTGGCCACGCTGGCGAGCACCTTGTTGACGAGGCCTGCCACCGAGTTCTGCTCGTGCAGCACCAGCGGCCGGCCGAGCAATACGCTCATCAAGCCACCGGGGAAAGTGATGTAGCCGCCGAGGCCGACGACCACGTCGGGCCGCACCCGACGCAGCACGGCGATGCTCTGGAGCAAGGCGCGCAACAGCCGCATCGGCAACAGGAGCAACGTGAGTGGACCCTTGCCCCGCACGCCGCCGAACTGCACCGGCTCGAAGGCGAAGCCGCGCGGCGGCACCAGCTTTTCTTCCATGCTGCCCGGCGCGCCGAGCCAATGCACGTTCCAGCCGCGCGTGCGCAGGGCTTCGGCCACGGCCAGCCCCGGAAAGATGTGGCCGCCGGTGCCGCCGGCCATCACCAGCGCGGTGCGATGGATGGCGACGCTCATACGCGACCGCCGCGCATCAGCACGCGGTTCTCGTAGTCGATGCGCAGCACGATGGCCAGCGCGATCAGGTTGAACAGGATGGCCGAACCACCGAAGCTCATCAGCGGCAAGGTGAGTCCCTTGGTCGGCAACGCGCCCAGGTTCACACCCATGTTGATGAAGGTCTGAAAGCCGATCCAGATGCCGATGCCCTGCGCGACCAGGCCGGAGAAGACACGGTCGAGCGCGATCGCCTGGCGACCGATGTGCATCACACGGCGCGTCAGCCACAAGAAGAGGCCGATTGCGAGCAGCACGCCGACCAGACCGAACTCTTCGCCGATGACCGCCATCAGAAAGTCGGTGTGCGCTTCCGGCAACCAGTGCAGCTTTTCGACGCTGCCTCCCAATCCGACGCCCCAGATCTCACCGCGGCCGATGGCGATGAGCGAGTGCGACAACTGGTAGCCCTTGCCCAGCGCGTTGTGCTCGCTCCACGGATCGAGGTAGGCAAAGATGCGCTCGCGCCGCCACGAGCTCGACGCCACGATCGAGGCGAAGGCCACCACGACCAGCATCGCGATCACGAAGAACATGCGGGCGTTGACGCCGCCCAGAAACAGGATGCCCATCGCGATGACCGCGATCACCATGAAGGCGCCCATGTCGGGCTCCGCCAGCAGCAGCATGCCGACCACGACGACGGCGATGCCCATCGGCAGCACCGCGCGGAAGAAGCGCTCCTTGATCTCCATCTTGCGCACCATGTAGCTGGCGGCGTACAAGACCATCGCGACCTTGGCGAGCTCCGACGGCTGAAAGCGCATGAAGCCCATCGGCAGCCAGCGCCGCGCGCCGTTCACGCTGATGCCGACGTGCGGAATGAGCACCGCGACCAGCAGCAGCAACGAGATCACGAAGAGCCAGGGGGCAGCGCGCTCCCAGGTTTTCATCGGGATCTGGAAGGTCAGCAAGGCGGCGATGAAGGCGACGATCAGCGAGGCGATGTGGCGCGTCAGAAAGAAATACGGACCGTAGCCCTGGCGGATGAAACGCGGGTTGTCGGGCAGCGCGATCGAGGCCGAATAGACCATGACCAGGCCCCACGCGAGCAGCGCGATCGTGACCCACACAAGCGCCTGGTCGAAGCCGAGCACACGCATCGGCGCGGCCTTGGTCTGCGTGGTGCCGGCGCTGCCGAGATGCACCGGCAAATGGATTGGCAGTGCGTCGATGCTGCGCTTGGCGCGGCTGAACCAGCCACCGAAACGACTCGGCACGGCATCGGATGCGTGCAACGGCGCGGCGCTGGTGTTCATGCCGGCTCTCCCGAAATTTCGCGCGGTGCATCGGCCAGTGCCTGCACCGCATCGCAGAACACGGCCGCTCGGTGGCCGTAGTCGCGGAACATGTCGAAGCTGGCGCACGCCGGCGACAGCAGCACCGCATCGCTCGG
>CAXTCC010000343.1:0-2924 GCA_964242015.1 uncultured Variovorax sp. | reverse complement strand
ACAGCTTTTTCCAGCGCACACCGAGCTTCGGCGCATAGGCATCGAGGCGTTCGGTGAACAAGCGACGCGCCTGGCGCGTGAGCCACGCTTGCGCTGCATCACGAATCTGATCGGGGTTGGCGTTGTTGGCGACGGCGAGGCGCAAGGTCCGCGCGCCGTTCGCATCGACCTCGGCATCGAGCACAGCACCGACGCCCTTGAAGCCATGCCGCGGATCGAGCTGCACGACCACGGGCTCACCCAGAAACGGAAAGGTCGCGCCGTCTTTCCACTCGATGCGCGAGGCCTCGACCCGCGCATGGCGCTCTTGGGTTTCGGCCAGCTTGCGGACGATCCAGTCGGCCTTTTCCTGCACGGCGGCATCGACATCGCGCAGCGCGACCCAGCGCGGCGCCCGCACCGACAGCCCCTCGGCGCCGACCACGAAGCCGATGGTGCGGCGCTTGCCGCGGGTGAACTCGTATCCGACGCGCGCGTGGCCGAGCACAGCCTCGCGCGTCGCACGCGGATGGACGAAACGGGCTTGCGACAGCACGTCCTTGAGCGGTACCGCAGGAGCAGAAGGCGACGCCGTGGACGATAGCAAGGACAGTGACTCGATCGGCTCCGGCGTGGGCAGATCGTCGAACGCCAGATCGACTTCCGTGTCGGGCGTGTTGAACAAATCGAGCGTGAACTGCAGGAGGCCGCGCATGGTAGCTCTCGTCAGGCGGCGGCCATCGTTGCAACATACGCTTCAGGGTCGAGCCGGCGCATCTCGGATTCGATCCAGGCCTCGACCTCGCGCATCAGCTCATCGGGCTTGCGGCCGACGCTCGGAATGGCCGGGCCGATCGACACATCGACGATGCCGGGTCGCTTGATGAAGGCCTTGCGCGGCCACACCTTGGCCGAGGTCACGGCCACCGGAATGACAGGGACGCCGGTCTCGCAAGCGAGTCGCGTGCCGCCGTTTTTATAGGTGCCCTTCTGGCCTCGCGGAATGCGCGTGCCTTCCGGGAACATGATGATCCAGATGCCTTGCGCCAGCAGCACGCGCCCCTGGCTCACGACCTTGTTGAAAGCCTGCGTCTTCTGGCTCCGATCGATGTGGATCATGTCGAGCCGCGCCATCGCCCAGCCGAAGAACGGCACGTAGATCAGCTCTTTCTTGAACACGAAGGCGAGCGGATGCGGCATCAGCGTCGGCATCAGAAACGTCTCGAGCGTCGACTGGTGCTTGACCAGCAAAACGGCGCCGGCGAGCTGGTCGGTCGGCAGGTTTTCCATGCCGGTGACGCGGGTGCGAATGCCCAGCAGAACGCGCGCGCCGCCGATCGCCCAACGCAGCCAGCGCTCGGCCATCCAGTACAACGGGATGCCGCGCTTCCACAGCGAGCTGACGCACATGATGATGCCCCAGGGGACCACGGTAACCAGCATCCAGAGGGCGTGAAGCAGCGAGCGAACGAAAGCCATCAGACCGCCACCTGCAATTCAGCTTGCTTCTTTGCCTCGCGCACCAGCAGGAAGTCGACGAAGGCAGCGAGGTCGTCGTGCACCATCGTGTTGGCCGGGTACTCCGGCGGCAGCTCGACGCCGCGGCAGGCGGCGCCCATGCCGGTCAGCACCAGGTGCGGCTCGCAGCCGACCGACGCGCCGGCCTGCAGGTCGCGCAAGCTGTCGCCACAGGTCGGCACGTGGGCGAGGTCGACACCGTAGCGGTCGCCGATCTGCTGGAACAAGCCGGCCTTGGGCTTGCGGCAATTGCAATTTTCGTCCGGGCTGTGCGGGCAATAGAAAACCGCATCCACCCGCCCGCCGACGCTGGCCAACATCTTGTGCATCTTGGCGTGCATCAGGTTGAGCGACGCCACGTCGAAGAGGCCGCGGCCCAACCCGGACTGGTTCGACGCGATCACCACGTGCCAGCCCGCGTGATTCAGCCGCGCCACCGCTTCGAGCGCGCCAGGCAGCGGCGTCCATTCGACGTCGCTCTTGACGAAGTCGTCGCGGTTCACGTTGATGGTGCCGTTGCGGTCGAGGATGACGAGTTTCATGAGGATGCCTTTCTACGCTGCCAACCGTTCCAGTTGCGCGACGCGGTTCATTGCCTCATGAAGTGACTTCAGCAGGCCGAGCCGGTTGAGGCGCAAGTCGGCCTGCTCGGCGTTGACCATCACGCCATCGAAGAAGGCATCGACCGGCTCACGCAACGCGGCCAGCGTTTGCAACGACGCGGTGTAGTCACCAGCGTCGAATTGCGCGTTGGCTGCGGGGACGACCGCTGCCATCGCAGCGTAGAGCGCTTTTTCTGCGGGCTCTTGCAGCAGCAGCTCACTGACGTGCGCGTCTGCGTCCGGTGCTTTCTTGAGGATGTTGCCGATGCGCTTGTTGGCTGCGGCGAGTGCGGGCGCTTCGGGCAGCGCGGCGAATGCGCGGACGGCGGCGAGGCGTGCCGGGATGGTCGACCACTCGCCCAGCTTGTGCGCGTGCAGCGCAGCGTCGACTTCGACCGCCGTATAGCCTTCATCCCTGAAGTAGCCTTTGAGCCGTTCGATGATGAACTGGTCCAGCTCGACCGCTCGGTCCTCCAGCAAGCCACTCTTGAACGCAGCGAAGGCGAGCCGCGTCAAATCGTAGAAATGCAATGGCAGCGCGCGCTCGACCAGCATGCGCCCGACACCCAGCGCATGGCGCCGCAGTGCGAACGGATCGCGATCGCCGGTCGGCAGATTGCCGATGCCGAACATGCCGACCAGCGTTTCCAGCTTGTCGGCCAGCGCGACCACGACACCCACATCGCCGCGCGGCAAGGTGTCGCCGGCGAAGCGCGGCTTGTAATGGTCTTCGATGGCGTCGGCCACCGAAACGTCGAGCCCGTCGTGCAGCGCGTAGTAGCGGCCCATCGTGCCTTGCAGCTCCGGAAACTCGCCGACCATGTC
>CAXTCC010000342.1:0-2930 GCA_964242015.1 uncultured Variovorax sp. | reverse complement strand
CGAAGCGCTTGCCGATGAAGCCCGCCGCGCGGCTCGCGATGTTGATGTACTTGCCGACCAGGTCGCTGTTGACGCGCGCGACGAAATCGTCGGGGTTGAAGTCCAGGTCTTCGTTGCGGCCGTTGAGCTTGGCGGCCAGGTAGTAGCGCAGCCACTCGGGGTTGAGGCCGACCGACAGATACTTGAGCGGATCGATGCCGGTGCCGCGGCTCTTGCTCATCTTCTCGCCGCTGACGGTCAGATGGCCGTGCACGTAGATCGCGTCGGGCGTCTTGCGGCCGCTGAAGTGCAGCATCGCAGGCCAGAACAGCGTGTGGAAGGTGATGATGTCCTTGCCGATGAAATGCACCTGCTCCAGGTCGGGGTCGGCCATGTACTCGGTGTATGAAATGCCGTCGCCACCCAGCTCGATGCAACGCTTGTCGAGCAGGTTCTTCAGCGACGCGAGGTAGCCGACCGGCGCATCGAGCCACACGTAGAAATACTTGCCCGGCGCATCCGGAATCTCGATGCCGAAATACGGCGCGTCGCGGCTGATGTCCCAGTCGCCCAGGCCGCCGTTGCCGTCCTCGTCCTTGTAGAGCCACTCGCGGATCTTGTTCTGCACCTCGGTCTGCACGTGGCCGGGCGCGGTGGTCCAGTTCTTCAGATAGGCCTCGCAGCGCGGGTCCGACAATTTGAAGAAGAAATGGTCGGAGCTGCGCAGTTCCGGTTTCACGCCCGACAACACCGAATACGGGTCGATCAGCTCGGTCGGCGCATACACCGCGCCGCACACCTCGCAGTTGTCGCCGTACTGGTCCTTCGAATGGCACACCGGACATTCGCCCTTGATGAAGCGGTCCGCCAGGAACATGCCCTTGGCCGCGTCGTAGAACTGCTCGACCGTCTTGACGGTGACCAATCCGGCCTTGTCGCGCAGGTCGCGGTAGATCTCTTGCGCGAGCTGGTGGTTCTCCGGCGAATCCGTCGTGCTCCAGTTGTCGAAGGCGATGTGAAAGCCATCGAGGTAGGGCTTGCGACCCGCTGCGATCTCCGCCACGAAAGCCTGCGGCGTGATACCGGCCTTGTCGGCCGCGATGGTGATGGCGGCGCCGTGTGCGTCGTCGGCGCAGACGAAATTGACCTCTGCGCCCTGCATGCGCTGGAACCGCACCCAGATGTCGGCCTGGATGTACTCCATGATGTGGCCGATGTGGAACTTGCCGTTGGCGTACGGCAGGGCGGTGGTAACGAAGAGCTTGCGCGGGGACATCGAGAGACGCTTTCAGAGGGAGACCGGCATTTTAGGCGGCGTATGCTGCTTGGCAGCGTGCCCGCTCGGGCGCAGCGATTTACCCGTCCAGATGAGAGAGTCCAAGATGTCCACACCCATTCCCGCAACATTGATCCCCGGCGACGGCATCGGCCCCGAAATCGTCGACGCCACGCTGGCCGCGCTCGACGCCCTGCAGGCCCCGTTCGCGTGGGACCGCCAGGTCGCAGGTCTCGGCGGCGTGCAACTGGCCGGCGACCCGCTTCCGCCCGCCACGCTCGACAGCATTCGCCGCACGCGCCTCGCGCTGAAGGGCCCGCTGGAAACGCCATCGGGCGGCGGCTACCGCTCATCGAACGTGCGGCTGCGCGAGGAGTTCCAGCTCTTCGCCAACCTGCGCCCGGCGCGCACCGTCATCCCCGGCGGCCGTTTCGACAAGATCGACCTGATGGTGGTGCGCGAGAACCTCGAAGGCCTCTACATCGGTCACGAGCACTACGTGCGCATCGACGACGATCCGCACGCGGTCGGCATGGCCACCGGCATCAACACGCGCCAAGGGTGTCGCCACATTCTTCAGTACGCTTTCGACACCGCCATCGCCACCGGCCGCAAGAAGGTGACGTTGGTGCACAAGGCCAACATCATGAAGGTGCTCACCGGGCTGTTCCTGGAAACCGGCCTGCAGATGTACGAAGACCCGAAGTACAAGGGCAAGTTCCAGCTCGACACCATCATCGTGGACGCCTGCGCGATGAAACTGGTGCTCAACCCGTGGCAGTTCGACATGCTGGTGACCACCAATCTGTTCGGCGACATCCTGTCCGATCTGGTGGCCGGCCTGGTCGGTGGACTCGGCATGGCGCCGGGCGCCAACATCGGTGCCGATGCGGCCATCTTCGAGGCGGTGCACGGCTCGGCGCCCGACATCGCCGGCAAGGGCATCGCCAACCCGATCGCGCTCTTGCTCGCTTCCGCGTTGATGCTCGACCACTGCAAGATGCCCGAGCTGGCGACGCGGCTGCGAGGCGCGATCGACCAGACGCTCAACATCGACAAGGTGCGCACCGGCGACCTCGGCGGCACCGCGAACACCGCCGCCTTCACCCAGGCGCTGGTCGCCCGCATCAAGGGGGCTTGAGGCGCATGGCGCAACCCTTGCCGACGCTGTCGCTGCTCGAAACCCGCGTGCTCGGTGTGCTGGCCGAGAAGCAGCGCACCGTGCCCGACAGCTACCCGCTCACGCTCAACGTGCTGGTGTCGGGCTGCAACCAGAAGACCAGCCGCAATCCGGTGATCGAGGCGACCGACACCGAAGTGCAGGGCGCCATCGACAGCCTCAAAGGCTACAGCCTGGTGAGCGAGACCAGCGGCGGCCGGAGCTTCAGGTATGCGCACAACGCCGACCGCGTGCTGCAGGTGCCGTCGCAGTCGATCATCCTGTTGACGGTGCTGATGCTCCGCGGCCCGCAAACGCCGGGCGAGCTGCGCATCGCCTGCGACCGCATGCACAACTTCGCCGACATCTCATCGGTCGAGGGTTTTCTCGATGAACTGGCAGCCCGACCCGCTGGCGCTTTGGTGGTCAAGCTGGCGCGCTTGCCCGGTGCGCGAGAGAGCCGATGGGCACATTTGCTCAGCGGCACGCCGGCCGAAGACGCGGCGCGGCCGGAGT
>CAXTCC010000341.1:0-2943 GCA_964242015.1 uncultured Variovorax sp. | reverse complement strand
GACTCAAAATCCCCCGCCGCAAGGCGTGCCGGTTCGATTCCGGCCCCGGGCACCACGCGATTGATCTGAATGCGTCCTACGCGACGCCATTCGAGCAGCTGATAGGTTGGTTTCTCTGAGTCAATGAACGGAGAAATCGATATGACCTCAACCTTGAATCCCAACGCGACGGCCGACGGCTCGAAGCCCGTTCCCGGAAATCGCGAGCCGTCGATCAAGAAGATCGTCGACAGCACGGCCCAGCCTCTGACCAGCGCCAGCCCGGAAGTCGATCCTGACACGCCCGTCGGCCCCAACGACGGCCCGACCCTGACCACCGGCACCGAACCCGGCGCACCGGACACAGGCAGCCCACCGAAAATCAACCCGGCAGAGCAAAGCCCTGCCGAGACACGCGGCTAGAGCGTCGTCCAGCCGTTCGTCACCGCGATCTTCAACAGCTCGCTGGCCGAATCCACGCCCAGCTTGCGCCGCAGGCTGAAGCGATGCGTCTCCACCGTTCGCACGCTGATGTCCAGCTCCTTGGCCACCAGTTTGTTGCTGCGCCCATGGGCCAGCAGCAGTAATACCTCGTGTTCTCGCGCGGTGAGCTGCGGCGTTGTCGTGCCGAATTGCAGCATCAGGTCGGACACCTGCGCGCTGAAATAGCTGCCGCCCGCACATACCGCGCTGATGGCACTCAATATTTCTTCGGTCGGCGACTCCTTGAGCACGTAGCCGCGAGCGCCCGCACGAATGGCGCTCAGCACGTACTCCCGGTTGTCGTACATGCTCAACATCAGCACCAACACGTCCGGATGACGTGCGCGCAGCGCGGTGGCCAGCTCGATCCCATTCATGCCGCGCATGCCGACGTCGATGAGCATGAGGTCGGGCGGGTCGGCGGCGGCCAGGGCCAACGCTTCGGCGCCGCTTGCAGCCTCGCCGATCACCAACAGATGCGGCACCACGGCGAGCCGGGCGCGCAACCCGTCGCGCACCAGGGAGTGGTCGTCCACGATGACGAGCCGGATCGGCGCAAGCACGTCGTCATTCAGATCACCTGCGCCTGTCTCGCGTGCGTTGGTCATGCGTGTGCCGTCAAAGGAAAGCTGGCGATCAGCGACGTGCGTCCCGCCTGCGACAACAACTGAAAGCTGCCGCCATTGCGCTCGACACGCTCGCGCATGTTGGTCAGCCCGATGCCGCGGTCCTTGCTGAGTTCGACGTTCTGCACGTCGAAGCCACGGCCGTCGTCGGTGATGCGCAGCTCCAGCCGGTCGTGCGCATCGTCGAGCCGGATGTCGATATGGCTGGCGCCGGCGTGCCGCTCCACGTTGCGCAGTGCCTCCTGCGCCACGCGAAACAGGCTCACGGCCTGCAACTCCGGCAGCCGCTCTTCCTGTACGTGCGGCGACACGGTGACGCTGAGGCCGCTGCGCTGCGCCAGCTCGTTGCCGATGTGTTCGAGCGCGGCGGGCAAGCCGAGGTCGTCGAGCATGGCCGGCCGCAAGTCGTGCGAAATCCGCCGCACTTCACCGATGGCTTGCGACAGCGCACCGATCTCCTTGTCGATGGCCGTCACCGGCGCATTGCCCGGATGCGCCAGCCGGTGCCCGACCAGCTCGAACTGGTACTTGATCGACACCAGCAACTGACAGATATGGTCGTGCAGCTCGCGCGACACGCGCGCGCGCTCGTCTTCCTGTGAACTCACGACGCGGTGCGCCAGCGCCTTCAGCTTGCGGTCGGCCTGGCGCTGCTCGCTGATGTTGACCGCGAGCCCGCCAGCGAACACGGCAATGGCGGCGATCATCGCCACCGTCGCCAGGCCGAGCAGCGTTTGCCGAATGCTTGCCAGCAGACTGCCGCGCAGCCTGGCGGCAGCGGCATCGACGTCGTCGAGGTAGATGCCGGTACCGAGCATCCAGCCCCAGCGCGGCAGCTCGACCGAGTAACCCAGCTTGCGCTCGATGCGACCGGTCGAAGGCTTGGGCCACAGGTAACGCTGATAGCCGCCGCCTTCGTGCGCCCGCGCGATGAGCTCCCGGATCATGTAGGTGCCTTCGGTATCCCGACGATCCCAAAGGTTCTGGCCGACGAGTTCGGGCTGGCGCGGGTGCACCAGCGTCAGGCCCTCGCGGTCGTAGACGTAGAAGTAGCCGTCGTCGCCGAAATTCATGTTCGCCAGGATGGCCTTGGCCTGCTCCTTGGCGGCCTCGTCGTCCCGACCCGCGCCGTACAAGTTGTCGATCGAAGTGAGCGCCAACGCGATGTAGCTCCGCAGTTCCTCGCGCTTGGCACTGAGCAGCACGTCTTCGAGCACCTGCGCCTGGCGTTGCTCCAGCCGCTGGGTCTCGATCACCAGCAACCCGCCGATTGCAGCGATGGCGAAGAGCAGCGGCGCCACTGCGAGCAAGAGGATCTTGGCCTTGGGTTTCATGACCGCAATTGTGCGATGCAGCCGCTGCATCGGGCGCTCACCCGAGCGACTTGGCGTTTTCCCTTATGCAGTTCTACTGAGGGCATCCCCGCACTCATGCGCATACAAAAAGAAACAACGCCGTCCAATAATTGCACCGCCTGGGCCCGCAAACGCGACCCGTACGCGACCCGTAGAACGCGACCCCGTCATAACCACTGCAGGAGACATCACTTGACCCGCTTCCCGAAAAAAATCGCCACTGCCATCGCACTGGCTGCGCTCACCACATTCGCCATGGCGGCCGACCCGATCAAGATCGGCGTCGACGGTCCGTTCACCGGCGGCTCGTCGTCGATGGGCGTCAGCATGCGCGACGGCGTGCGACTCGCTGCTGCTGAAATCAACAAGGCCGGTGGCGTGCTCGGCCGCCAGATCGAACTGGTCGAGCGCGACGACGAAGCCAAGAACGAACGTGGTGTGCAGATCGCCCAGGAGTTCATCAACAAGGAAAAGGTGACCGCGGTCGTCGGCTACATCAA
>CAXTCC010000340.1:0-2952 GCA_964242015.1 uncultured Variovorax sp. | reverse complement strand
TCGGCCCAGATGTCGATGTCGTTCTTCGTGTAGCCGACCACCGTCGGCTTGCCGGTCGTGCCGGACGACGCATGGATGCGCGCGACCTGCGTGCGCGGCACCGCGAACATGCCGAACGGGTAGTTGTCGCGCAGGTCGCCCTTCACCGTGAACGGGAACTTCGCGAGGTCGCGCAACTGTTTGAGGTCGCCGGGCTTCACGCCTTTGGCGTCGAAGGCCTTGCGGTAGTGCGGCACGTGGTCGTAGGCGCGCTGCAGCGTCGCCTGCATGCGTTGCAACTGCAGCGCGACGATCTCGTCGCGGCTGGCGGTTTCGATCGGCGACAGGTCGCCGGGAGCAGGGCGCTTCGCGGTCATGGTTTGCCTCCTGCAACAGCGACCGCCGGCTTGCCTTTCATGGTGTGCGAGCGGCCGCGGAACACGGCGATGCGCTCGCCGCGCTGGTTGGTCACTTCGGTGTCGTAGACGCCGGTCCGGCCGCTCTTGGAAACCTCGGTGCAGCGTGCGGTGAGCTGGTCGTCTTGCCGTGCCGGCGCGATGAAGTCGATGCCGAACGACGACGCCACCGTGAGTTCGTCGTACGAGTTGCACGCGAAGGCAAAAGCCGAATCGGCCAGCGTCGCGATGAAGCCACCGTGGCAGGTGTCGTGGCCGTTGAGCATGTCTTCGCGCACGCGCATCGACAGCGTCGCCGCGCCGGGCGCGATGGCGAGCACCGACATGCCCAAGGTGCGCGTCGCGCGGTCGTTGCGCAGCATGCCCGCGCCCACGCGCTCGGCGGTTTGCTGCGGTGTCGATATGGATGTGGATATCGCCGTCGACATGCTTCAGCGATCGGTGAAGCGCGGCGCGCGCTTGTTGCGGAAGGCGTCGACGCCTTCGAGGTAGTCATGCGCGGCGCCGAAGCGGCTCTGCAATTGCGCTTCGTTTGCCAGCGCGCTGGCCAGGTCCATGTCTTGCGCCGCGAAAAGTGCCTGGCGCGTCGCGACCAGCGCCTGCGTCGGCATGGCTGCAAGGCGCGTCGCCAATGCGGTGACGGTGTCGACCAACGCGTCGTCGTCGACGCACTGCCAGATCATGCCCATCGCTGCCGCATCGGCGGCCGGCACCTTGTCGCCAAGCATTGCCAGGCCCAGCGCGCGGGCATTGCCGACCAGGCGCGGCAGCAACCAGGTGCCACCGGTGTCGGGCACCAGGCCGATCTTGGAGAACGCCTGGATGAAGCTGGCAGAGAGCGCCGCGACCACGAAGTCGCAGCACAGTGCCAAGTTGGCGCCGGCGCCGGCTGCGACGCCGTTCACTGCAGCGATCACCGGCACGGGCATGGAGCGAATCCGTCCGACCAGCGGTGCGTAGGTCCCCGCGATCAACTGGCCCAGGTCCTTGCCGGGCGCGGCCATCGGATCGCTCAGATCCTGTCCGGCGCAGAAGCCACGGCCAGCGCCGGTGATGACGACGCAACGCACTTCCGCATCGTCGGCCGCTTCGTTCAGCGCGGTCAGCAACTCGGCGTGCATGGCAGTGGTGAAGCTGTTCATCGCGGCCGGCCGGCTGAGCGTCAGCGTGGCGATCGCGCCGTTTCTGGCTGCAAGGATCGAAGGCTCCGTCATCGTGGTGTGTCTCCTCGTGCTCGGGTCAACATGCCGGCAAAACACTATTGACCGACCGTTCGGTAGATTTTAAGATTCGGTCACTGCGCGGCGCAAGCCCTCGACGTCCCGCTGACGTCAGTGCAAACCCTGAGGAGACAAATATGCCCTGCTATGCCATCGAAGGCGTCGTGCCCGTGGTCGACCCCACCGCCTATGTGCACCCGACCGCCGTGCTCATCGGCGACGTGATCGTCGGGCCGGGTTGCTACGTCGGACCATTGGCCAGCCTGCGCGGCGACTTCGGCCGCATCGTGATGAAGACCGGCTCCAACCTGCAGGACACCTGCGTGGTCCACGGCTTTCCGCTGCAGGACACGGTGATCGAAGAAAACGGCCACATCGGCCACGGCGCGGTGCTGCACAGCTGCATCGTGCGGCGCGATGCGCTGGTCGGCATGAACGCGGTGGTGATGGACGAGGCCGAGGTCGGCGAAGCGTCTTTCGTCGCCGCCTGCGCCTTCGTGCCCGCCGGCATGAAAGTGCCGCCGCGCAGCCTGGTCGCCGGCATGCCGGCCAAGGTCAAGCGCGACCTCACCGACGCCGAGATCGCATGGAAACTCGAAGGCACGATGACGTACCAGGAACTCACGCGCCGCTGCCTCGCCAGCCTGGTCGAGGTACAGCCGCTCACCGCGGTCGAAGTCGATCGCCCGACCGTGCAGCGCTCGTCGGTGCGATCGCTGGTCGACACCAAGCGCAGCGCGAAAGCGGACTGACCCGATGGCACGCGGAAGGGCCGCCAACTACGACGACCAGCGCGTCATGATCCTGGGGCGCGCCGCCGGCCTGTTCGCGCAGCGCGGCTATCCGTCGACCTCCATGAACCAGGTGGCCGAGGCGTGCGGCCTGTCGAAGGCGACGCTGTACCACTACTACCGCGACAAGTACACGCTGCTCGTCAGCATCGCCGACGACCATGTGTCGCGGTTGGCTGCGCTGGTCGAAGACGAAGACACGCTGGCATTGCAAGGCGAGGCGCGCTTGCGGCATTTCATCCAGCGCATCGTCGCGGAATACGCCGATGCGCAGGACGCGCACCGCGTGCTCACCGAAGACGTCAAGTTCCTGGAGCCGGCAGACCGCGAGCGGGTGCTCGGCAAGGAGCGCAAGGTGGTCGCCGGCTTTGCCAAGGCAGTGGCGGAGATGCGCGCCGACAAGCCGGGCACGCCCTTGTCGAAGCCGCTGACCATGCTGCTGTTCGGCATGATCAACTGGATGTTCACCTGGATGAAGCCCGGCGGCGATCTCGACCATGCGGCCATGGGGCCGATCGTGGCGGACCTGTTCATCGGCGGCATCGG
>CAXTCC010000339.1:1175-2961 GCA_964242015.1 uncultured Variovorax sp. | reverse complement strand
GACACCAGGTGCGCGCGGGCGATGCGGTTGGCGCTGCCGGTGGCGTGTTGAGCCAGCCTGTCGATCACGCCCTGAAAATGCGCCTGCACCGGCGCGCTTTCCAGCACGGCCTGCATCGGCGTGTCCGACGGCAAGCCGGCGAGACGACGCACGGCCTGTGTCGGGAAGATCAGCGCGCCGACTTCCTTCAGGTTGATGCCGGTCAGCACCACGTCCTGGATGTACGGCGTGCCGGCGGCGATGATCTTCGCGCGCAGCGGACCGACGCTGACGAAGGTGCCGGTCGCGAGCTTGAAGTCTTCGGCGATGCGGCCGTCGAAGCGCAGGCCCTTGTGGATGTCGTCGGGGTCGATCCAGGTGACGGCGTCGCCGGTGCAGAAGAAGCCTTCTTCGTCGAAGGCTTCAGCGGTGGCTTCGGGCGCGCGCCAGTAGCCGGGCGTGATGTTGGGGCCGCGGTAGCGCACCTCGGTCTTGCCGTCGACTTCGACGAGCTTCAAGTCGATGCCCGGCGCCGGCAAGCCCAGGTCACCGGACGACACCTGCGGGCTGGTGATGTAGAGCGCGAAGGGCGACGACTCGGTCATGCCGAGCCCGGTGCCCATCACGATGCGCTCGCCGACTTCGGCCTCCTGCGTGCGATGCAGGCTGTCCCAGACCGGCTGCGACAACGCGGCGCCCGCGTAGAAAAACATCTTCACGCGCGAGAGCAGGTTCTTGCGCAGCACGGGGTCGGTTTCCATCGCGTTGGCGATGGCTTCGAAGCCGGTCGGCACGTTGAAGTACATGGTCGGCGCGATCTCGCGCAGGTTGCGCAGCGTCTCGGCCATGCCCGACGGCGTCGGCTTGCCGTCGTCGATGTAGAGCGTGCCGCCGTTGGCCAGCACGATGCCCACGTTGTGATTGCCGCCGAAGGTGTGGTTCCAGGGCAGCCAGTCGATCAGCACCGGCGGCTCGTCTTCCAGCGCCGGAATCGACTGGCGCAATTGCTGCTGGTTGGCGCACCACATGCGGTGCGTGTTGATGACCGCCTTCGGCAGCTTGGTCGAGCCGGAAGTGAAGAGAAACTTGGTGATCGTGTCCGGGCCGGTGGCACGCATCGCGGCATCGACCGCGGGCGTCGCGATGGTGGCATCCAGCTCGGCGAAAGACAGCGTGGCGCGGCCTTCGATGGTGCCCTCGCCCAGCACGACCTCGGTGTCGGCTGGCACCGCTGCGACGATCGCGCGACCGAAGCGCGCCGCATCGCTCGCGAACACCAGACCAGGGGTCAGCGTGTCGAGCACGTGGCGCAGTTTTTCGAAGTCCTGGCTGACGATGGAGTAGGGCGGCGACACCGAGCAGTGCGGCACGCCGACGTAGAGCGCGCCCAGCGCAAGAAGCGCGTGTTCGATGCCGTTCTCGCTCAGGATGGCGAGCGGCCGATCGGCACTCAACCCGCGATCGAGCAGCGCCTGGCCGATGCGGCGCGCATGCTGCAAAGCCTCCGCGTAGGTCACATGGCGCCATTCGCCGGTGCTGCCATCGGCATTGCGTTCACGGCGGGCGATGAAGGTGCGATCGGGTGCGACCTCGGCCCAATGCACCAGCTTGTCGGTCATGCGTTCGGTGCACGCCATGAGCGGCGCTTCGGCACTGAGGTAACGCGTGCCCGGCACGCCTTCGCGCAGCACCCCGCGCGTGACGCCGAAGGCCAGCGAACGATATCTGGGGGCTGCGCTCGTGCTCATGACTTGGCGACCTTGGCAGCGCGGCCTTCGAGGAAGTCGCGCACGCGTTCCTTGGCTTC
>CAXTCC010000339.1:0-1075 GCA_964242015.1 uncultured Variovorax sp. | reverse complement strand
GCGGCGTGCCACATGCGCGAATGCTTCATGCCCTGGCCGGCGTCGCGCTCTTTCAGCTCGCTCAGGTCGAGGCCGGCGCAGAAGTGCGGACCCTCGCCATCGATGACCGCGGCACGCACGGTGTCGGGCAGGCTTTCGAAAGCGTCGCGCAATGCCAGGATGAGGCCGTCGGACAGCGCGTTGCGCTTGGCGCCACGTGTCAGGCGGACCACGGCGACGTCGTCGAGAATTTCGAGCTGGAGATCGGGGTGAGTCATGATTGCAATCCGTGTTGGGTTCGATTATGGTTATGGAAAATAACCAATTCAAGGCGCAAAGTCGACCTCGACATTGGGACTTACCCTCAGATCCTCAGCCCCGCCTACAAGAAGGAGACAGCGCCATGGACCACGCCAACCTCGTCGCCATCGACACCCACACGCACGCCGAGATCAGCTGCTGGAACCCGTTCGACAACTATGGCGAGGAGTACGACCGGGCCGCCGACAAGTACTTCAAGGCGGGCAAGCGGCCGACCATTCAGGAGAGCATCGACCACTACCGCGAACGCAAGATCGGGCTGGTGATGTTCATGGTCGACGCCGAGGCCAACATGGGCCGCCGCCGCATCCCGAACGAAGAGATCGCCGAGGCCGCGCAAAAGAACAGCGACATCATGATCGCCTTCGCCAGCATCGATCCGCACAAGGGAAAGATGGGCGCGCGCGAGGCGCGGCGGTTGATCGAAGACTACGGGGTGAAGGGCTTCAAGTTCCACCCGACCATGCAGGCTTTTCACCCGTACGACAAGATGGCCTGGCCGCTGTACGAAGTGATCGCCGAGTACAACTTGCCGGCTGTTTTTCATACTGGCCACAGCGGCATCGGCTCGGGCATGCGGTGCGGCGGCGGGCTGCGGCTGGAGTACAGCAACCCCATGCATCTGGACGACGTGGCCATCGACTTCCCCGACATGCAGATCGTGATGGCGCACCCCAGCTTTCCGTGGCAAGACGAAGCGCTGAGCGTGGCGACGCACAAGCCCAACGTGTGGATCGACCTGTCGGGCTGGAGCCCCAAGTACTTTCCGAAGCAG
>CAXTCC010000338.1:0-2966 GCA_964242015.1 uncultured Variovorax sp. | reverse complement strand
AGCATCTGCATCTGGTCGACGCGGATGTCGGTGGCGTACTTCTCGACGCCGTCCTTGTCGTTGTACTTGCGGGTGCGGATCTGGCCTTCGACGTAGATCTGCGAGCCCTTGCGCAGATATTGCGCGGCGATTTCAGCCAGCCGGCCATTGAACACCAGGCGGTGCCACTCGGTCGCCTCTTTCATCTCGCCGCTGGATTTGTCTTTCCACTTGTCGGTGGTCGCGATGGTCACGTTGCAGACCTGGTCGCCACTGGGAAAGGTGCGGCTTTCCGGGTCGCGCCCGAGATTGCCGACGAGGATGACTTTGTTGACCGATGCCATGTGCACTGCCCCTGATAAAGGATTGAAGGAGGAGGAAAAGCAGAATTGTGCCCCATGGCCCGCCGCGAAGTCGTGGGCAAAGTTGCGGTTACGGCGGCGGTGACGGCGGCGGAAACGGCCGGGTGACAATTGCGGTCGTCGATGAGCGCCGAACCCAACTTTTTCCAGCACCTGCGCGCCGAACTGTCCGGGGGCCGCCGCTGGCTCGACCGGGCCATCGTGCTCGGCTACGCAATCGCGGCAGGTCTTTCCGTCGTCGGCATCACGATCGCCAGCGACTGGGCCTTCGCCGGCTTCCATCGGCTCTACACCGCGTGGCCGTGGGCCGTGCTCGTCGTCACGCCATTGCTGACCGCCTTCATCGTGTGGACCACGCGCCGCTTCTTCGCGGGCGCCGGCGGGTCCGGCATCCCGCAGGTCAAGGCGGCGCTGCATCCCGCGTTGCCGGCAGAGCGCCGGCGTGTCTTCGTTTCGCTGCGACTCAGCGCGGCCAAGCTCGCTCTCACGATGACGGGTTTCGCCGCGGGCCTGTCCCTCGGGCGCGAGGGACCTTCGGTGCAGGTCGCGGCAGGCGTCATGCAGCACGCACGTCGATGGCTGTCTCCGCACAGCGCCATCGACACGCGCGCGTTGCTCATCGCGGGCGGCGCAGCCGGCATCGCCGCCGCCTTCAACGCGCCGCTGGCCGGCGTGGTGTTCGCCATCGAGGAGTTGTCGGGCCGGCTCGAGTCGCGGGCCAGCGGACTCATCATGACGGCGATCGTGCTGGCCGGCCTGGTCGCCGTGTCCGCGTTCGGCAACCTGAGTTACTTCGGCATCATCAAGGTGCCGCGGCTGGGTTGGGATTCGCTCGGGCCGGGGCTGCTCATCGTTCTGATCAGCGGCGTGGCGGGCGGGCTCTTTTCACGGCTGTTGATCGCGTCGCTGACCGGCACGCCGGAGCGGCTCAATCGCTTGCGGGCACGCTATCCGATTCGATTCGCGGCCGTCGGCGGACTGGTCATCGCCATCATCGGGCTGGTCACGGGCGGCGTCACCTTCGGTGCCGGCTCCGAAGCGGTCAAGCGGATGCTCGAAGGTCACGACGATCTCACCCCGCTCTACACCCTGCTGAAATTCATCGCCACCTGGCTCACGGCCTGGTGCGGCGTGCCGGGCGGCATCTTCGCGCCTTCGTTGTCGATCGGCGCCGGCATCGGCGACGCGGTCTCGCACATCGCGCAGGCCGACATGGGCCCGGCCCTGATCGCGATGGGCATGGCCGCGTTCCTGGCAGCGGTCACGCAAGCGCCGCTGACGTCCTTCATCATCGTCATGGAGATGGTCGACGGCCACGCCATGGTGCTCAGTTTGATGGCAGCCGCCATGCTGGCCAGCCTGCTCTCTCGAATGATCAGCCGGCCGCTGTACGACACCCTGGCCGATCACATGGTGGCGACCGCGATCGGCACGAGCTTGCCGGTGGCACCGGAGGAAAGCCTGCCACCGGACGCCGATTCGGAACCGCCCGAAGCCCCGCCATCGCGCTAGAACCCCGCGCGACTTATCATGTCCGGTTGCCCAAAACGGACTGCCCGTGAACTCCCCCACTGACGATGTCTACCTCGCCGCCGTGCTCGCGCAACAGCGCATCAGCATTCGCGGCGCACGGACGCACAACCTGAAGAACGTCGATCTCGACATCCCACGCAACAAGCTGGTGGTCATCACCGGCTTGTCGGGCTCGGGCAAGTCGAGCCTCGCGTTCGACACGCTCTACGCAGAAGGCCAGCGGCGCTATGTCGAAAGCCTGTCGGCGTACGCACGCCAGTTCCTGCAACTCATGGACAAGCCCGACGTCGACGTCATCGAAGGCCTGAGCCCCGCGATCAGCATCGAGCAGAAGGCGACCAGCCACAACCCGCGCTCCACCGTGGGCACCGTCACCGAGATTCACGACTACCTGCGCCTGCTCTATGCGCGCGCCGGCACCCCGTATTGCCCCGACCATCACCTGCCGCTGCAAGCGCAAACCGTGTCGCAGATGGTCGACGCCACCATCGCGTTGCCCGGCGAGCCGCGGCTCATGATCCTGGCGCCGGTCGCGCGGGAGAAGAAGGGCGAGTTCCTCGAACTGTTCGCAGAAATGCAGGCCGCCGGCTACGTGCGTTTTCGGGTCGACGGCACGACCTACGAATACAACGACCTGCCCAAGCTCAAGAAGACCGAGAAGCACGACATCGATGTGGTGATCGACCGGTTGCGGGCGCGGCCCGACATGCAGCAGCGGTTGGCGGAGAGCTTCGAGGCGGCGTTGCGACTGGCCGATGGACGGGCGATTGCGCTGGAAATGGAATCACCGGATGGCGAAGCAACCGCGTCGCACATCACACCGACGAGCAATCCGGCGGCGCCCAAAGAACACCTCTTCAACGCCAAGTTCGCCTGCCCGATCTGCCACTACTCGCTGGCCGAACTCGAACCGCGCCTCTTCTCCTTCAACTCGCCCGTCGGCGCCTGCCCGACCTGCGACGGCCTCGGCCACCGCGAGTTCTTCGATCCCGCACGCGTGGTCGCATTCCCCTCACTGTCGATCGCGAGCGGCGCCATCAAGGGCTGGGACCGCCGCAACGGCTACTACTTCAGCATGCTGGAGAGCGTCGC
>CAXTCC010000337.1:0-2978 GCA_964242015.1 uncultured Variovorax sp. | reverse complement strand
ATCCGGGCAACGGGGTATCGACGATACCCGAAACAAACGGACCCGATTCAACGGCGGGCGCAGACCGTTGACCATGACGGCCCATCGAGCATCGAATGCGCTCCCATTCGCGTTCCGATGGTGCAGACTGATCGCATGGACAAGCACTACCTCGCACCTCTCTTTACGCCGGGTTCGGTGGTCGTTTTTGCGGGCCGGACCGACGCTGTAGAAAATCAGTCGCCGCACGCAAGGATGCTGCGCCAGGCGCTGGAAGCCGATCGCTTCACGGGCACGCTGCACTTCGTCGACATTCACACCAGCGGCACGCTGAAAGATCTGGCGCAGACGCGTGCCGACCTCGCCATCATCGCCCTGGCGCCGAGCGAGATCGCAGCGGCGCTCGAGATCGCCGCGCGCATCGGTTGCCGCACGGCGCTGGTGCTGTCGACCGGCGTCGGCGCCGAGCAGGCAGCCGAGCTGGCGAAGATGGCGCGGCGCGAAGGCCTGCATCTTCTCGGGCCGAACTCGCTGGGCTTCCAGCGGCCGCAACTGCATCTGAACGCAAGCACTGCAGGGCCGTTGGCCAAGGCCGGGCCGCTCGCGCTGGTATCGCAATCGGGCGCGCTCACCGCGTCGATGCTCGACTGGGCACGCAAGAACTCGGTCGGCTTTTCCAACGTCGTCTCGCTCGGCCCGCACACTTCGGTCGATCTGGCCGAGGTGCTCGATTTCTTCGCGCACGACGGCAGCACGCACAGCATCATCGTGTACATGGAAGGCATCTCCAACGCACGCCGCTTCATGAGCGCGCTGCGCTCGGCCTCGCATGTGAAGCCTGTCGTCGTATTGAAAGCCGGACGCAAACCCGCCGGCAACGAAGCGGCGCAGACACACAGTGCGTCGATCGTCGGCAGCGACGACGTGTTCGATGCCGCCCTGCGCCGCGCCGGCGCGGTCCGCGTGCGCTCCTTCGTCGAACTGTTCTCCGCGGCCAAGTGCCTGGCCTCGCGCTATCGCCCCGTGGGCAAGCGGCTGGCCATCGTCACCAATGGCGGCGGCCCCGGTGTACTGGCGGCCGACTGGGTCAACGAGATCGGGCTGCAGTTGGGCAAGCTCTCCGCCGAATCGGCGCAGAAGCTGCAAGCGCAGCTGCCGGCGCTGGCATCGTTGACCGACCTCATCGATCTTTCCGAAGAAGCCGAACCGGCGCACTACCAGGCCGCGATCGAAGCCGCTGCCGCCGACCGCCAGATCGACGGCGTGCTCGCGATCTTCTCGCCCAAGCCCGGCGCGGACGCATCGGCCATCGCGCGCGTGCTGGCCGACATTCCGCGGCCGATGAGCAAGCCGTTGCTGTCGTGCTGGATGGGCGACGCCACCGTGGGCCCAGCGCGCGAGGTGCTCTCCGAAGCGACGATCCCGACCTTCCGCACGCCTGAAGCGGCGGTCGGCGCGTTCGGCAACATCGCGTCGTTCTATCAAAATCAATTGATGCTCCAGCAGACGCCGCCGCCGTTGTCTGCGCTGGCCAAACCCGACATCGAAGGCGCCCGCCTGATGATCGAAAGCGTGCTGGCGGAGCGTCGCAAGGTGCTGACTGAAATGGAGTCGAAGACGCTGCTCTCGGCCTTCCACATTCCGATCACGCGCACGCTGCTGGCACGCAGCGCCAACGAAGCCATGATGATCGCGACGCAGCTCGGATTTCCGGTCGCGCTCAAGATCGATTCGCCCGACATCAGCCACAAATCGGATGTCGAGGGCGTGGCGCTCAACGTGATGAACGGTGCTGGCGCGCGCGATACCTACACCGACATGATGGAGCGCGTGGCGCGCCTTGCACCCGACGCGCACATCAACGGCGTGACCGTGCAGAAGATGGCGCGCGCCCGCCGCGGCCGAGAGATCTACATCGGCCTGGTGACCGACGACCCCTTCGGTCCGGTCATCGTCTTCGGTGCGGGCGGGACCATGATCGAGTTGCTGGACGACCGCGCCATGGAGCTGCCGCCGCTCAACCAGTTCCTGGCGCGGCGCTTGATCGAACGTTCGCGCGTGGCTGAGACACTGGGCGAATGGCGCGGGGCGCCTGCCGTCGACATGGAAGCGCTGGAACATGTGTTGCTGCGCGTCTCCGAGATGGTGTGCGAGTTGCCGGAGCTGCGCGAGATGGACATCAATCCGATCATCGTGGACGCGTCGGGTGCGGTGGCGGTCGATGCGCGCATCGTGGTCGGCAACGCGCAGACCACCGGGCCGCACGGCAGCGGCTACAGCCATCTGGCGATCCTGCCGTATCCGGCTCGCTATCGGCGTGAGTGGCCTCTGCCGGCCGGCGCAGGCGTCGGGATTGCAGGCGGCGTCTACACAATCCGTCCGGTGCACCCCGACGACGCGCAGATGCTGCAGAACCTGGTGCAACACCTGTCGCCGGAGAGCCGATGGTTCCGCTACGTGTCGCACTTCCGCGAACTGCCGGCGTCGATGCTGTCGCGCTTCACGCTGATCGACTACGACCGCGAGATGGCGCTGGTGGCGGTGGTCCGCGAGCGCTCGATCGATACCACCGGTATGGCCACCGAGGTCGAACGCATCGTCGGCGTTTCGCGCTACATCACCAACCCGGATCAGACGAGCTGCGAGTTCTCGGTGGTGGTGGCCGATGACTTCAGCGGCAAGGGACTCGGCTCGCGGCTGATGGAAAGCATCATCGACGTGGCGCGCGACAAAGGGCTTGCTGAAATCGAAGGGCTCGTACTGAGCGAGAACGCAGAGATGCTCAAGCTGATCAAGCGGCTCGGCTTCACCGTCAAGCGCTTCGTCGACGATCCGAGCTTTCGGCTGGTGACGCTTACGCTGTGATCGGGGCTCGCTGAAGTTCAGCGCATGCAAAGAAAAAGCCCGGAAAGTCCGGGCTTTGATTCGCTGCATCAGCGACTTTTTTTTGGAGGCGCGACCCGGAGTCGAACCGGGCTACACGGATTTGCAATCCGTTG
>CAXTCC010000336.1:0-2999 GCA_964242015.1 uncultured Variovorax sp. | reverse complement strand
GCTTTCTGGATGGCTCGATACGAAGTGACGGTGGGTCAGTTCAGGCGGTTCATCGACGCCTCGGGTTACGTACCGGAGTCGATTGCCGACGGCACGGGCGGCTATGGATGGCGTGCCGACTACGACCCCGCGACGACCAGGCGCGGTGACGCTTTCGAAGGGCGCGATCCGCGTTACTCATGGCGCAATCCCGGATTCGTCCAGGGCGACGAGCATCCGGTCGTGAATGTGACCTGGAACGACGCTCGGGCGCTCGCTGCGTGGTTGAGCAAGACCGAGGCTCGCCACTACCGGCTGCCGACCGAAGCCGAGTGGGAGTACGCCTGCCGTGCCGGCACCCGAACGCGGTACAGCGCTGGAGACGATCCCGCTTCGTTGCTGAAGGTGGCCAACGTTTTCGATGCGAGCAGCGCGAAGTATTGGTCGCAATGGCAATCGATGGCGCTGCAGGACGACGACGGCTATGCGTTTACCGCTCCGGTCGGCAGCTTCGCGCCGAACGCCTGGGGTCTCTACGACATGCATGGCAACGCGTGGGAATGGGTGGCCGACTGGCATGGCGACGACTACTACGCGCACTCGCCGACCGACGACCCGAAGGGGCCCACCACGGGTGATGTGCGAGTGCGTCGCGGCGGCTCATGGCACACATGGCCCTTCTATGCCCGTTCGTCGTTCAGGAACTGGAATACGCCGGAGACGCGCTACACGCTGGTGGGCATCCGGCTGGTCCGGGATGACTAGCTCGGGCGGCGCAACGATAGCATTCCGAACTTCAGCGCTTCTTTGCCCCGAAGATCCCGCCCAGTACGCCGCGCAAGATTTCCTTGCCGACGGTCGTGCCCATGGTCCGCACCGCAGAGCGCGCCATGGTCTGCGCCAGGCCGTCGCGCTTGCCGCCGCGCGGACCGGTCGAGCCGAAGAGCAGGTCGTTGAGGCCGCCCATCAAACCGCCGCCTGCGGCATCGGCTGCCACCGGGCCGCCCTTGGTGCCAGGGATCGTCACGGTGCCGCTCGCGCTGCCTGCCGTGCCGACTCCTGCCGGCACACCGGGCGCCGTCTCCGCGCGACCCTTCAGCTTCTCGTAAGCCGATTCCCGATCGACCGTCTTCTCATACACGCCTGCAACCAGCGAGTTCGCCAGAAGCGCCTGCCGCTGCGCCGGCGTGATCGGCCCGAGCTGGCTGGCCGGCGGCAGCACGTAGACGCGCTCGGTCACGCTGGGCCGGCCCTTCTCGTCGAGCAGGCTGACCAGGGCTTCGCCGACTGCCAGCTCGGTGATGGCTTTCTCGATGTCGAGCCCCGGCTTCTGGCGCATGGTGGTCGCGGTCGCCTTGACGGCCTTCTGGTCGCGCGGGGTGAAGGCGCGCAGCGCGTGCTGCACCCGGTTGCCGAGCTGCGCCAGCACCGAATCCGGAATGTCCAGCGGGTTCTGCGTGACGAAATAAACGCCGACGCCCTTGGAGCGCACCAGCCGCACGACGAGCTCGATGCGCTCGACCAGTGCCTTCGGCGCTTCGTTGAACAACAGATGCGCTTCGTCGAAGAAAAAAGCCAGCTTGGGCTGGTCGGGGTCACCGATTTCAGGCAGCTGCTCGAACAGTTCCGACAGCATCCACAGCAGAAAGGTCGCGTAGAGCCGCGGCGAATTCATCAGCTTGTCGGCCGCCAGGATGTTGACGACGCCCTTGCCGCCGACGGTCTGCATGAAGTCCTGGATGTTGAGCATCGGCTCGCCGAAGAACTTGCCGCCGCCTTGCGTGTCGATCTGCAGCAGGCCGCGCTGGATGGCGCCCACACTGGCCGCGCTGATGTTGCCGTACTCGGTGGTGAACTGGCTGGCGTTCTCGCCGACGTGCTGCAGCATGGCGCGCAGGTCTTTCAGGTCGAGCAGCAGCAGGCCGTTGTCGTCGGCGATCTTGAAGACGATGTTGAGCACGCCGGCCTGCGTTTCGTTCAGGTCGAGCATGCGGCCCAGCAGCAGCGGGCCCATGTCGGAGACCGTGGCGCGCACCGGATGGCCTTGCTCGCCGAACACGTCCCACAGCGTGACCGGGCAGGCCAGCGGCGTCGGTGCATCGAGGCCGCGTTCCTTCAGCGTCGCGGCCATCTTGTCGCCGATGTGGCCCGGCTGGCTGATGCCGGTCAGGTCGCCCTTGACGTCGGCCATGAACACCGGCACGCCGATGTTCGACAGCTTCTCGGCGATGGTCTGGAGCGTGACGGTCTTGCCCGTGCCGGTCGCGCCGGTGATGAGGCCGTGCCGGTTGGCCAGCGCAGGAAGCAGGGCGCACTCGATGGCGTCGTGGCGGGCAATCAGAAGTGGGTCGGCCATGGGCGCTCCGGGGTCGTGTCGATACGACAGTCTAGCGAAGGCCGCCTCCTATAATTCGCGGCACTTTGTCACGATTTTTGTCACCTCTTGTGACGTTACCGAACAGTTCCGGAGCTCCTTTTGTCATCGACTGCACCCACCCCCCTTCCCGCCGCTGGCGATGCCTCTTCGGAACAAACGCCGCTCGAAGCCGAGCTGGCCGTGTTGCTCGTCGAATCCCTGAATCTGGAAATCGCGCCCGCCGACGTGGCGCCCGACGCCCCGCTGTACGGTGAAGGCCTGGGACTCGACTCGATCGACATCCTCGAGGTCGCCCTCGAAGTCTCGCGCAAGTACGGCTTCCAGCTGCGTTCCGACGACGAGCGCAACCAGCAGATCTTCACTTCATTGCGCAGTCTTGCGACCCACGTCGCACAGAATCGCAGCGCAACCTGAAGCCCATGTCGAGATGGCGCCTGGCGCTCCTGCTGCTGGCGGGAGTCGCTTATGCAGGGCTGTCGCACTGGATGATGCTGTTTCATGCGGCCGAACCGTGGGCCGTGGTGGTGTTGCTCGTGCCGTTGTGGCTGACCGCGCTCGGCCTGGCCGCGGCACGTTTCGGCAAATGGGCATTGCTCATCGTCGCCGCTGCCGGCGCCGCATTGTTCGTGCTGGTGCTGCGCGG
>CAXTCC010000335.1:0-3032 GCA_964242015.1 uncultured Variovorax sp. | reverse complement strand
TGCTGATGGATCGCGCTGGAAGCCAGCAAGGCAGGAATGGCGACCTGCGTGAGGCTGACCGCGCGGTCGCTGACGATCAGGATGTTGCTGCCGCTCTTGATCGCGTCGACCGCTTCGGCGCAGAGAGATGCGAGCTTGGCCTCGACGCCTTCACGGCCCCAGTCGGCCGGATAGGTGATGTCGAGCGTCGTGCTCTTGAACTTGCCTTTGGTGTGCTGCTCGATGTCGCGCAGCTTGGCCATGTCGGCGAAGTCGAGAATCGGCTGGCTCACTTCGAGCCGCATCGGCGGGTTGACCTGGTTGATGTCCAGCAGGTTCGGCTTGGGGCCGATGAAGCTGTTGAGCGACATCACGATCGCCTCACGGATCGGGTCGATCGGCGGGTTCGTCACCTGCGCGAACATCTGCCGGAAGTAGTTGTACAGCGACTTGTTCTTGCTCGAGAGCACTGCCAGCGGGCTGTCGTTGCCCATCGAGCCGATGCCTTCTTCACCGGCTTGCGCCATCGGACTCATCAGGAACTTGATGTCTTCCTGGGTGTAACCGAAGGCCTGCTGCCGATCGAGCAGCGATACCGCGCTGGCAGGGATGTCGACCTGCGTCGTGGCTGCGCCGACGCTGTCGAGCTTGATGCGCAGGTTCTCGATCCACTGCTTGTAAGGCTTGGTGTTGACGACGTACGCCTTGAGCTCGTCGTCGTCGATCATGCGGCCCTGCTCCAGGTCGATCAGGAACATCTTGCCCGGCTGCAAGCGCCACTTGCGAACGATCTTGTGCTCGGGAATCGGCAGCACGCCCGACTCCGACGCCATGATGACCAGGTCGTCGTCCGTGACGCAGTAACGCGACGGGCGCAGCCCGTTGCGGTCGAGCGTGGCGCCGATCTGGCGGCCGTCGGTGAAGACGATCGAAGCCGGACCGTCCCACGGCTCCATCATGGCGGCGTGATATTCGTAGAAGGCGCGGCGACGCTCGTCCATCGTCGTGTGTTGCTCCCACGGCTCGGGGATCATCATCATCACGGCCTGGCTGATCGGGTAGCCGGCCATCGTCATCAGCTCGAGGCAGTTGTCGAAGGTCGCTGTGTCGGACTGGCCGGCAAAGCTGATCGGGTACAGCTTCTTCAGGTCGGGTCCGAGCACCGGCGAGGCCATCACGCCTTCGCGCGCCTTCATCCAGTTGTAGTTGCCACGCACCGTGTTGATTTCGCCGTTGTGGGCGACATAACGATACGGGTGCGCCAGCGGCCACTTCGGGAAGGTGTTGGTCGAAAACCGCTGATGCACCAGTCCGATGGCCGACACGCAGCGTTCGTCCTGCAGGTCGAAGTAGTAGGTGCCGACCTGGTCGGCCAGCAGCAGACCCTTGTAGACCACCGTGCGGCTCGACATGCTCGGCACGTAGTACTCGGTGCTGTGCTTGAGCGCCAGGTTCTGGATGTTGGCGCTGGCGGTCTTGCGAATGACGTAGAGCTTGCGTTCCAGCGCGTCCTGCACGATGACATCGTTGCCGCGGCCGATGAACACCTGACGAAGAATCGGCTCGGTCTTCTTGACCGCCGGCGACATCGGCATCTCGCGGTTGACCGGCACGTCGCGCCAGCCCAGCAGCACCTGGCCTTCGGCCTTGATCGCGCGTTCCATCTCCTGCTCGCAGGCCATACGCGAGGCATGCTCTTTGGGCAGGAAGATCATGCCGACGCCGTACTCGCCATACGGCGGCAGCGTCACGCCCAGCTTGCTCATCTCTTCACGATAGAGCGCATCGGGAATCTGGATCAGGATGCCGGCACCGTCCCCCATCAGCTTGTCTGCGCCCACCGCGCCGCGATGGTCGATGTTCTCCAGGATCTTGAGCGCCTGCGTCACGATGTCGTGGCGCTTTTCGCCCTTGATGTGGGCGACGAAGCCGAGGCCGCAGGCGTCGTGCTCGTTCGAGGCCGAATACAGCCCGTGTTGTTCGAGGTGCTTGATTTCGTCGTCCGTGGTCATGGGCGCTCCTTCATTTTTCGCAGGGAATCCGAGGATATTGCGATGCACAAACAATGCCAAATACTTTATTAGGGGTCAGATTCCGATTAAACCCTGCTCTCGTATCAGCGATGTAAATCAGGGACACATCAAATAAAATAGCAGAGTCGTCAATGCTGGCAGGGCTTTGAAGGTGATTTCACGGCGCTTCCACCCGTAACGGGCGGCCAGCTTTGGCTTTCACGACACGCCGTACGGTTGTCTTCTGTAACGATTCGATGAACGCCGCATCGCCAAGCGCCCAACCACGGAGCACAGCGTCTGTCAGCGCAAGCTCATCGACCACCGAAACGCCCCTGCGTACCAGCTCGCCATAGCCAGCCTCTCGTGCAAAAGGCGTGTTCCCCAGCAGCCAGTATTGGGGCGGCGGCGTCAACGCCTTGTCATGGCGTTGACCGGCGTAATGGCCATAACTCGACCAGGCAAAGTCAGCCGCGTCGGCGACAAGGCCCGAGCGAACCGGATTGAGGTCCATGTACGCCATGCATGGCATCAGCCAGCGCTCGGGCTGAACCACCGTCGATCGATAGCGCCCCTCCCACAACGTACCGCTGCGCTTGTGCCGGTCGTTGAACCAGCGCACGTAGCCGCGCCCGACGGCCTGCATCAGCAACGGCAACCCGTTGACGTTCGACGGCGTCAGCAGCAAATGAAAGTGGTTGTCCATGAGCACGTACGCATGCAGCGCCACGCCAAAGCGCGGGGCCGCATCGGCCAGCAGCGTGAGGAGCCGCTCGCGATCGGTGCTGTCGGTAAAGACGGGCTGCCGGTTGTTGCCGCGCTGAATCACGTGGTGCGGCAGGTCCGCCAACGTGAGTCGGGGCAGGCGTGCCATCGCTCGCTCTCAGGGCAAACGAAAGCGTGTCTCGAGCAGCGAGGCAAGGCCGAACTCTGCCAGCAAGCCCTTGAGCCGCTCGGACGCACTGGCCTTCTTCTGACCTGTGCGACGCGCGATGATGAGTTCGTTCTTCATGCTGTGTTCCCAGCCGACCAGCTCGGTCA
>CAXTCC010000334.1:0-3054 GCA_964242015.1 uncultured Variovorax sp. | reverse complement strand
CGTACTCGTCCATCGCCTCGCGGCCGATGTTGTAGCGCTTGGCGACCTGCTCGGCCGTCTGCAGCATGTTCCAGTAGATCTCGGGCTTCATCTTCAGCAGCGCCGGGTCGGTGATCATGTGGCGGTTGGCTTCGTTCTGCACGCAAGAAATGCTCTCGACGCCACCGGCGACGTAGACCTCGCCCTCGCCCGCAATGATCCGCTGTGCAGCCGTTGCGATGGTCTGCAGACCCGACGAGCAGAAGCGGTTGATGGTCATGCCCGACGTGGTCACCGGCAGGCCGGCGCGCAGTGCGATCTGCCGTGCGATGTTGGAGCCGGTCGCGCCTTCAGGCGTGGCGCAACCCATGATGACGTCGTCGACCGACGCCGGGTCGATGCCCGCGCGCTCGACTGCGTGCTGTACCGCATGGCCGCCGAGCGTGGCGCCGTGCGTCATGTTGAAGGCACCCTTCCAGCTCTTGGCGAGCGGAGTACGGGCGGTGGAAACGATGACGGCGCTGGTCATGGTGATGTCCTTTGTGAAATGGAAGAAAGCGAAAAGGCGAGAGGGCGCTATTGCGGCTGCACGGAATTGCTGAGCAGCTGTCGATAGAACTGAATCATCTCGCCGTAGTTCGAGATGGCGAGTCGTTCGTTGGTACCGTGAAAACGCGCGAGGTCTTCGCCCCTGGCGCGAAATGGCGAGAAGCGGTAGACGTCGTCTGCGATGCCGACGAAGTGGCGTGAATCCGATGCGGCGATGTAGAGCCCGGGCGCCACCACCGCATCAGGAAAGGCCTGCTGCGCGGCCAGTTGCACCGTGCGATACGCCGCGCTGGTCGAAGACGCCACGGGAGTCGGCTCGGCGTTGCCGGGAGCGGCCTTGACGACGATGCGGTCGTCGGCCACGGCCTTGCGAATGTGCGCCTCGACCGACGCCAGCGTGTCGCCCGGCAGGATGCGGAAATTGACGGTGGCTTCGGCATGGCCCGGCAGCACGTTGTCCTTGTTGCCGGCCTGCACGATCGTGATCGCCGTGGTGGTGCGCAGCATCGCGTTGGTGCTCGGCGCCTTCTCCAGTTGCTGCTGAACGACCGGACCCAACAGCCACAGGTTGGACAGCAACACGCGATTGACGCCGCTCATCTCGGGCGCGAGCGTGCCGAACATGTCGCCCGCGACGCCGCCGATGGTGGCATGCATAGGAGTCGCTTCCAGTCGTGCCAGCGCAGCGCTGAGGCTGCCGATCGCCGTGTGGGCCGGGGGCATCGACGAATGGCCGGGCGCGATGTCGAGCGACAGCACGAAGGTGCCGTAGCCCTTTTCGGCCATGCCGATCAACGCTGCCGGCTTCGACAGGCCCGGCAGCATGCCATCGAGTACCAGCAGTCCTTCGTCGAGCACCCACTCGAGCCGCACCCCGCGCGATTTCAGGAGGTCGACGATCGGCTTGGCGCCGCGCAGTCCCAGCACTTCCTCGTCGTCGCCCATCACGAAATAGACCGTTTGCTTTGGCGTGAAACCCTGGCCGATCAGGATCTCCGCGGCCTCGAGTTGCGAGAAAAGGTTGCTCTTGTTGTCGAGAGTCCCGCGACCCCAGATGAAACCGTCCTTGATCTCGCCACCGAATGGGTCGGACTTCCAGGTCGACTCGGTGCCCGGCGCGATGGGCACCACATCCTGATGCGCCATCAGGGCCACTGGCTTGGCGTTCGGGTCGGTGCCGGTCCAGGTGAACAGCAGCGCCTTGTTGCCGACCACTTCCTTCTTCAGCGTGGCATGCACCTTGGGGAACTGTTGCGCCAGGTAGGCATGCAACTTGTCGAACTCGGCGCTGTTCTGCGCCGGGTCGTCCTGACTCGATACGGTGCGAAACGTGATCGAAGTCGAAAGCCTTTTGGCAGCGGCCTGCAGATCGATGTCGAGCTTGGGCGCCGGCGCAACCGACAGCTGGCGTGACGGCGTACGCCATGTGCCCACGGCCAGCGCGGCTGCCAGCGCAACCACCACCAGCACGAGGCCGAGCAGGATGCGTTTCAACACGAGGCAGCCCGGCTCGCGCTCAACTGAAGCTCTTGCCTTCAGCCACCAGTTTCTGGATCAGCGGCGCCGGCTGCCAGAAGTTGGCGTCGTCGCGCGGGTTCTTCGCAAAGCGCTTCATCGACTCCGACACGTTGAACAGGCCGACCTGACTCGCGTAGTGCATCGGGCCACCGCGGAAGATCGGGAAGCCATAGCCGGTGAGGTAGACCATGTCGATGTCGCCGGACTTGCTGGCGATGCCGTCTTCGAGGATGTGCGCGCCTTCGTTCACCAGCGAATACACCAGCCGCTGAACGATTTCTTCGTCCGAGATCTTGCGCGGCGTGATGCCTTCGTCCTTGCGGTGCTGTTCGATCATGTCGAGCACGACCTGGCTCGGGATGGCGTCGCGCTTGCCGGCCTGGTAGTCGTACCATCCTGCCCCGGTCTTCTGACCGAAGCGGCCGAGCTCGCACAGCTTGTCTGCGGTGCGGCTGTACTTCATGTCGGCACGCTCGGTGGCGCGGCGCTTGCGAATCGCCCAGCCGATGTCGTTGCCGGCCAGATCGCCCATGCGGAACGGTCCCATGGCAAAGCCGAACTTCTCGACCGCCTTGTCGACCTGCTGCGGCGTCGCGCCTTCGTCGACCAGGAAGCCGGCCTGGCGGCTGTACTGCTCGATCATTCGATTGCCGATGAAGCCGTCGCACACGCCGGAGACGACCGCCGTCTTCTTGATCTTCTTGGCGACACCCATGACCGTGGCGAGCACGTCTTTGGCAGTTTCTTTGCCGCGCACGACTTCGAGCAGCTTCATCACGTTGGCCGGGCTGAAGAAGTGCATGCCGACGACGTCTTGCGGGCGTTGGGTGAAGGCGGCGATCTTGTCGACGTCGAGGGTCGAGGTGTTCGAGGCCAGGATGGCGCCGGGCTTGGCGACGCGATCGAGTTCCTTGAAGACGGCTTCTTTGACGCCCAGTTCTTCGAAGACGGCTTCGATGATGAGGTCGCAGTCTTTCAGGTCGTCGTAGCTCAGCGTGGTGGTGAGCA
>CAXTCC010000333.1:0-3055 GCA_964242015.1 uncultured Variovorax sp. | reverse complement strand
CTCGCTGTCGGCGCCGATCGCGTGGCGCGCCGCATCGCGGATGAAGCCCGTTCGCGCGGCCTCGACATTCGCATCGTGCGCAACGGCTCGCGCGGCCTGCTGTGGCTCGAACCGCTGGTCGAGGTCGCCACGCCAGCCGGTCGCGTCGCGTACGGGCCGGTGACGCCGGGCGATGTGGCGGGACTGTTCGATTCGGGCTTCAGCGACTCGACCGGCGCCGCGCCGCATCCCTTGAACCTCGGCCTGACCGACGACATCCCCTACCTCAAGGACCAGGAGCGCCTGACCTTCGCGCGCATGGGCATCACCGACCCGCTCTCGCTCGCCGACTACGAGGCGCATCAAGGCTACGTCGGCCTGCGCCGCGCCTTGGCGATGCCACCTGCCGACGTCGTGCAGCAGGTGCTCGATTCCGGCCTGCGAGGCCGTGGTGGCGCCGCCTTTCCGGCCGGCATCAAATGGAAGACGGTGCTCGCTACCGCCGCATCGCAAAAATACGTCGTCTGCAACGCCGACGAAGGCGATTCCGGCACCTTCTCCGACCGCATGACGATGGAGGGCGACCCCTTCATGCTGATCGAAGGCATGACCATCGCCGGCATCGCGACCGGCGCGACGAAGGGCTATGTCTACATCCGCTCGGAATACCCGCACGCGATCGCGACGATGAACGAGGCCATCGGCATCGCCACCGCGGCCGGCTTCCTCGGCGGCGACATCCTCGGCTCGGGCCACTGCTTCTCGCTCGAGGTGCGCAAGGGCGCCGGCTCGTACGTCTGTGGTGAAGAAACCGCGCTGCTCGAAAGCCTCGAAGGCAAGCGCGGCATCGTGCGCGCCAAGCCGCCGCTGCCGGCCATCACCGGCCTGTTCGGCAAGCCGACGCTCATCAACAACGTGATCACGCTGGCGAGCGTGCCGGTGATCCTGGCGCGCGGCGCGGCGTTCTATCGCGACTTCGGCGTCGGCCGCTCGCGCGGCACGCTGCCGATTCAGCTGGCCGGCAACATCAAGCACGGCGGGCTGGTCGAGAAGGCTTTCGGCGTGACGTTGCGCGAGCTGCTCTACGACTACGGCGGCGGCTCGGCGTCGGGCCGGCCGATCAAGGCGGTGCAGGTCGGCGGGCCGCTGGGCGCGTATCTGCCGGAATCGAAATGGGACTTGCCGCTCGACTACGAAGCGTATGCCGCGGCCGGCGGCACGGTCGGGCATGGCGGCATCGTGGTGCACGACGACACAGCCGACCTGTCGAAGCTGGCGCGTTACGCGATGGAGTTCTGTGCCACCGAGTCGTGCGGCAAGTGCACGCCCTGCCGCATCGGCTCGACCCGCGGTGTCGAAGTCATCGACAAGATCCGCGCGAACAGAGACAAGGACGAGCAGGTCATGCACGTCGAGCTGTTGCGCGACCTGTGCGACACGATGGTCCACGGCTCGCTGTGCGCCATGGGCGGCATGACGCCCTTCCCGGTGCTGTCGGCGCTCGACCATTTTCCGCAGGACTTCGGCATCGCCGCAGTCGACGCCGCCGCGCTTGCACCGGCCTGAATCGGCCTGAAGCCAGACAACATCGCCACAGGACACAAGCCATGCTGGACACCCACGAAGACACCGACTACGGCACGCCGCGCCGCGAATCGCCGACCGAAGTCACGCTCGAAATCGACGGCAACGAAGTGACGGTGGCGGCGGGCACCTCGCTGATGCGCGCTGCCGTCGAAGCCGGCATCCAGGTGCCCAAGCTCTGTGCCACCGACAGCCTGGAGCCTTTCGGCTCGTGCCGGCTGTGCCTGGTCGAGATCGATGGCCGCAAGGGCTACCCGGCCTCGTGCACGACGCCTGTCGAGGCCGGCATGAAGGTCCGCACGCAGACGCCCAAGCTGCAGCAATTGCGCAAGGGCGTGATGGAGCTCTACATCTCCGACCACCCGCTCGACTGCCTCACCTGCGCAGCCAATGGCGACTGCGAACTGCAGGACATGGCGGGCGTGACGGGCCTGCGCAACGTGCGCTACGGCTTCGACGGCGCCAACCATCTGAAAGCGAAGAAGGACGAGTCGAATCCCTACTTCACCTACGATCCGGCCAAGTGCATCGTCTGCAACCGCTGCGTGCGCGCCTGCGAAGAAACGCAAGGCACCTTCGCGCTGACGATCAGCGGCCGCGGCTTCGAATCGCGTGTCTCGCCGGGGCAGGACGAGCCTTTCATGGAATCGGAATGCGTGAGCTGCGGCGCTTGCGTCTCGGCCTGCCCGACCGCCACGCTGCAGGAGAAGTCGGTCATCTGGCTCGGCCAGCCGGAGCACAGCGTCATCACCACTTGCGCCTACTGCGGCGTGGGCTGCGGCTTCAAGGCAGAGATGAAGGGCAACGAGGTCGTGCGCATGACGCCGTGGAAGGACGGCAAAGCCAACGAAGGCCATTCGTGCGTCAAGGGCCGCTTCGCCTGGGGCTACGCGACGCACCAAGACCGCATGCTGAAGCCGATGATCCGCGCAAAGATCAGCGACCCGTGGCAGGAGGTGAGCTGGGATGTCGCAGTGAACCATGCGGCAAGCGAGTTCAAGCGGCTGCAGGCCGAGTACGGCCGCGATTCGATCGGCGGCATCACCTCGTCGCGCTGCACCAACGAGGAAACCTACCTGGTGCAAAAGCTGGTGCGTACCGCCTTCGGCAACAACAACGTCGACACCTGTGCGCGCGTGTGCCACTCGCCGACCGGCTACGGGCTGGGCCAGACGCTCGGCACCTCGGCCGGCACGCAGACTTTCAAATCGGTCGAGCAGGCCGATGTCATCGTGGTCATCGGCGCCAACCCGACCGACGGGCATCCGGTGTTCGCCTCACGCATGAAGAAGCGCCTGCGCGGCAGCGCGACCGAGGCCGGCGCCAGGCTGATCGTGATCGATCCGCGCCGCATCGACATCGTGCGCTCGCCGCACGTGCAGGCCGACTACCACTTGCAGTTGAAGCCCGGCACCAACGTGGCGGTGATCACCGCGATGGCGCACGTGGTGGTCACCGAAGGGCTGGTGGCCGAAGACTTCGTGGCCGAGCG
>CAXTCC010000332.1:0-3076 GCA_964242015.1 uncultured Variovorax sp. | reverse complement strand
GCGGGTCGGCGCGAGAGAAGCCGGCATTGCGGTCGGGGCTCCACTGCATCGGCGTACGCACGCCGTTGCGGTCGCCGACGAACACGTTGTCGCCCATGCCGATTTCGTCGCCGTAATAGATGATCGGCGAGCCCGGCATCGACAGCAGCATGCCGTTCATCAGCTTGACGCGGTCGCCGTCGTTTTCCATCAGCGGCGCGAGCCGGCGCCGGATGCCCAGGTTGATGCGGGCACGCATGTCGGCGGCGTACATCGTGTACATGTAGTCGCGCTCCTTGCTGGTCACCATCTCGAGCGTGAGCTCGTCGTGGTTGCGCAAGAAGATGGCCCACTGGCAGCCTTCCGGAATCTCCGGCGTCTGCTGCATGATTTCGACGATCGGGTGGCGGTCTTCCTGCGCGATCGCCATGTACATGCGCGGCATCAACGGGAAGTGATACGCCATGTGGCACTCGTCGCCGTCGCCGAAATATTCGCGCACGTCTTCGGGCCACATGTTGGCTTCGGCCAGCAGGAAACGGTTCTTGTATTCGGCATCGATCGCTGTGCGCAATTGCTTGATGACCGCATGCGTTTCGGGCAGGTTTTCGTTGCTGGTACCGTCGCGCTCGATGAGGTAGGGAATGGCATCGAGCCGGAACCCGTCGACCCCCATGTCGAGCCAGAAGCGCATGGTCTTGAGCACCGCTTCCATCACTGCGGGGTTGTCGAAATTCAGGTCGGGTTGATGGCTGAAGAAGCGGTGCCAGAAGAACTGCTTGGCGACCGGGTCCCAGGTCCAGTTCGACTTCTCGGTGTCGGTGAAGATGATCCGCGTGCCCTGGTAGATCTGGTCGGTGTCGCTCCACACGTAGAAGTTGCGCTCGGGAGAACCCGGTGGCGCGTTGCGCGCCGCCTGAAACCACGGGTGCTGGTCCGATGTGTGGTTGATGACCAGCTCGGTGATGACGCGGAGGCCTCGCTTGTGCGCCTCGTCCATCATTTCGCGGAAGTCGGCGATGGTTCCGTATTGCGGATGCACGTCTTCGTATTCGGCGATGTCGTAGCCGTCGTCACGCAATGGCGACGGATAGAACGGCATCAGCCAGATCGTGTTGACGCCCAGGTCCTTCACGTAGTCGAGCTTCGCCGTCACGCCCTTGAAGTCGCCCACGCCGTCGTCGTTGGTATCGAAGAACGCCTTGACGTTGAGTTGGTAGATCACCGCATCGCGATACCACTGCGGGTCGTCGCTGATGTCGATCTCTTGCGTCTCGAGGGCAAGGGCGGGCACGGGTGCATTCATGGGCGTCGAGGCTTTTTGTTGAAACCGAAAAGGCTAGAGAAAATAATCGAAATCGCGCTCGGTGCGGCTGCGCCGACGGACCACGAAAATATGCGCCGGAACCGTGTGCGGGTTCAGCTGCACGAAGTGAAACTCACCCTGCCAGATGAAGCGCTGGTTGCTCAACAGGTCGTGCATCTGGAACGGCTCGCCGGGCTCCACGCCGATCGAGGCCGCATCCAGGCCGATCCAGCCCGACTGCACGTTGTGCCGGTCGAGATTGACCACCGTGACGATCACGTTGGCGCCGTCTTCCGAAGCCTTCGCGTAGGCGATGAGCTGGTCGTTTTCGACGGGCAGGAAACGCAGATTGCGGTCGGCCTGCAGCGCCGGGTTGTCGTGACGGATGCGGTTTACCCGCGCGATGAAGGGCGCCAGGCTTTGCGGATCGTCGTGGTTCCAGGTGCGCAGCTGGTACTTCTCGGAGTCGAGGTATTCCTCGCTGCCGGCGTTGCGCGGCAAATGGTCGCGCAGCTCGTAGGCCGGCCCGTAGATGCCGTAGTTGGCGGACAGCGTGGCCGCCAACACCAGCCGCATCATGTAGAGCGACGCCTCGCCGCCCTGCAACTGCTCGTGCAGGATGTCCGGCGTGTTCGGCCACACGTTGGGGCGGAAGTAGTCGCTGCCCGGCCCGACCGACAGCTCCGTGAAATATTCGGTCAGCTCCTGCTTGCTGTTGCGCCAGGTGAAGTAGGTGTACGACTGCGAGAAGCCCAGTTTGGCAAGGCGGTGCATGACCTTGGGCCGGGTAAAAGCCTCGGCCAGGAACAGCACCTCGGGATGCTCTTTCTTGACCTCCCCGATGGCCCATTCCCAGAAAGGAAACGCCTTGGTGTGCGGGTTGTCGACGCGGAAGATCTTCACGCCCTCGCCGATCCAGTGATCGAACACGCTCTTGAGTTCGGCCCACAGCGCGCGCCAGTCGTCTGTCTCGAAGTTGAACGGATAGATGTCCTGGTACTTCTTCGGCGGGTTTTCCGCGTACTGCACCGTGCCGTCGGGCCGCCAGCGAAACCACGCCGGGTGCGCCTTCACGTATGGATGGTCCGGCGCGCATTGAAACGCGATGTCGAGCGCGATGTCCAGGCCAAGGCCGTTGGCCTTTTGCAGCATCTGCCTGAAATCGGCCGGCGTGCCCAGCTCGGCGAGGATGGACTTGTGACCGCCCTCCTCCGCGCCGATGGCCCACGGGCTGCCGACATCGTCGTCACCGGCGACGAGCGTGTTGTTCTTGCCCTTGCGCTGCATCCGGCCGATCGGATGAATCGGCGGAAAGTACAGCACGTCGAAGCCCATCTCGGCGATGGCGGGCAGCCGCGCCTCGACGTCCTTGAACGTGCCGTGACGCCCCGGCTCCGGAGCAGCCGAGCGCGGGAACAACTCGTACCAGCTGCTGAAGCGGGCGCGCTTGCGATCGGCGAAGAGCGGCAGCTCGATGGCATAGCGCGTCTCGAAGCGACGGTCCGGATAGCGGCCGGCCAATTCGCCCAGCGTTTCGTCGAGTGCCAGCGCCTTCAACGCGTCGGCATCGTGAGCGGTATCGAGCGCCGCGGTCTGCAGGGCCTTGGCCCAGCGTTGCAGCGTTTCGCGATCTGCGCCTTGCGCCCGCTCTGCCGCGGCGTCGATATCGATGGCGCCGACCTGCGATGCGATGCGAATGTCTTCAGGCTCGATGCGCCGCACCATCTCGTGATGCCAAGACTCGAACGGATCGACCCACGCGACCACCGTGTAGACGAAGCGGCCCATCGC
>CAXTCC010000331.1:0-3095 GCA_964242015.1 uncultured Variovorax sp. | reverse complement strand
GTCGCACTGTCCGCGGCAGCCCTTGTCACCGCCTGTGGCTCGATGTCCATGGGTCCGACGTTCAATCAATCGTCCCTGCCCGCACCGATCCAGGTGCCGCCGGGCAACAAGGTCGCCATGGAAACCGTGGGCATGGGCGACATCACCTACGAATGCCGAGACAAGGCCAACGCACCCGGCCAGACCGAATGGGTGTTCGTCGGCCCCGATGCCAGGTTGATGGACCGCAGCGGCAAGCAGGTCGGCAGGTACTACGGCCCGCCCGCCACCTGGGAATCGATGGACGGCTCCAAGCTCACCGCCACGCAGATCGCCGTCGCGCCATCGGGCCCGACCAGCCTGCCGTACCAGGTCGTCAAGGCCAACCCGGCCATGGGCAACGGCGCGATGACCGGCGTGACCTACATCCAGCGCGTCGCGCTGCAAGGCGGTGTCGCACCGGCCGCCATGCCTTGCACGCCCGCCACCAAGGGCCAGAAGCAGACCGTCAAGTACCAGGCCGACTACATCTTCTGGAAGGCGTCTTGACCCTCGGCCGCGGCATGGAATGAAGAGGTTCAACGGTGTGGCTCGACTACCATCGGGCCCTCTCCACGCCCTCGCCATCGACCTTGCCGCCTGCCGATCATTTCGACTACGACGCTACGCTCATCGCTTGCGCGCAGGGCGACCGCCAGGCATTGCATCGGCTGTACCAGCGCGAGGCCCGCTTCCTGTTGGGCGTGGCCCTGCGCATCGTGCGCCAGCACCATCGCGCGGAGGACGTGCTGCACGATGCCTTCGTGAATATCTGGCAGCGTGCCGGCAGCTTCGATCCGACCCGCGGTGAAGGCCGAGGCTGGATCTACAGCGTGGTGCGCAACGCGGCGCTGAACATGGTGCGCAGTTCCGCCCGGGAAGCCACGCTGGACGACGATGCCCGCGAAGCCGTCGATGACGATGCCGCGCTGACGGCTTATGCGAGTGCGGGTGATCCGTTCGAACTGCGGGCCGACCTCGGCCGGCTGCACACTTGCCTCGCGGGACTCGAACCGGCACGACGCGACTGCATCCTCTACGCCTACGTCGAAGGCTGCTCGCACGCTGAAATCGCAGAACGCACGCGCACGCCGCTCGGCACGGTCAAAGCCTGGATACAGCGCGGCATGAAAGCTTTGCGGGAGTGCATGACATGAGCGCGCCCAGCACTCCTTCGGACCCTGATCGTCCCAGCGAAGACCTCGACGCACTTGCCGGCGAATACGTCCTCGGCACGCTGGCGGTCGCCGCACGGCAGACCGTCGCAGCGCGGATCGAGCGCGAGCCCGCCCTGCGTGACGCGGTGGCGGCATGGGAAGCAAGACTGCTTCCGCTGGTCGCGCTCGCGCCGCCCGCAGAGCCATCGCCGGCGCTTTGGAAACGCATCGAAGACAGCCTGGGCGAAGTCCGGAGCACCGCGCCGGCCGCAGTCCCCGAGTTGCCCTCCAGGCCGCCATCCGGAAAACAGGGCCCGCGCACTTCGAGCTGGTGGAACAACCTCGGACTCTGGCGCGGCATGACAGGCGCGGGCTTTGCCACTGCGGCGGTGCTTGCAGCCGTGCTTGTCTTGCGCCCTGCGACGCCACCCGCGCCCGAGTACATGGTCGTGCTGGTCGCGCCGCAGGACAAGGCGCCCGGCTATGTCATCCAGACCAATGCCGCGCACCAGCTGAGCCTGGTGCCGTTGGCCACCGCGACGGTTCCGAGCCAGAAGTCGCTCCAGTTCTGGACCAAGGCCGACCAGTGGCGCGGACCTGTCTCTCTCGGACTGGTCAAGCCAGGGCAGACGCTCCATGTACCGCTGGGCAAGCTGCCGGCGCTGGAGGCGAACCAGTTGTTCGAGCTCACGCTGGAGCCGGAAAACGGATCGCCGATCGACCGGCCGACGGGCCCGATTCAGTACATCGGGCGGGCGGTGAAGGTCCTTTAGCGGCGCCAAGCCGGCACCAAGCCGGCGTCAAGCCGGTGCTTGCGCCTTGAAGCACGACGCCAGGGCGCTGGTCGCCTTGACCAGAAGGTTGGTGTCCACGCCAACGGCCACGAAGGTCGCGCCGAGTTCCAGATAGCGATGCGCCAGCGCTTCGTCGGTCGTCAGTATCCCCGCTGCCTTGCCCGCCGCGACGATGCGGCGGATCGCATCTTCGATGGTTGCCTGAACGTCCGGATGCGCCGGGTTGCCGACGTGTCCGAGCGAGGCTGACAAGTCCGCGGGGCCGATGAAGACACCGTCGACACCCTCGGTCTGCGTGATCGCCTGCAGGTTGTCGATCCCCAAGCGGGTTTCGAGCTGCACGAGCACGCACGTCTGCGCGTTCGCCTCATGAACGTACCGAGGATTGCGTCCCCAACGCGACGCACGCGCCCCGCCCATGCCGCGGATGCCGCCCTTGCCATCGTCTTGCGGGTAGCGCGCCGCGCGCACGATCGCAGCCGCCTGCTCGGGCGTGTCCACCATCGGCACCAGCAGGGTCTGCACGCCGAGGTCGAGGTACTGCTTGATGAGCGCCTCGCCGATGTGCCCGTGGCCCATCGGTATGCGGGCGATCGCATGCACCGAGGGATAGGCCGCCACGGTCTGCAGCTGGGCGAGGATGCTGTTCAGGTCGTTCGGCGAATGCTCGCCGTCGATGAGCAACCAGTCGAAACCCGCGCCTGCGCAAATCTCCGCGGTGTTGGCATTGGCCAGGCCGAGCCACAAGCCGATGCGCGGCTGCTTGGCGGCCATGGCCGCCTTGAATGAATTGACGATGGTCTGCATAAATCCTGGGTGTAAACCGAATGAGATCGCAAGGATCTACGTGTTGAAGAGGGGGTGAAGATTGCTGTGCCTGCCGTCGTAGACCTGCCCGCTGCTCTCGTCGATCTGCAGGGTAATGCCAATGCGGCGACTGTTGAAAATCGGGGCGAAATGTACCTTGGTCGTTGCTAGCAAAGCATCGTACGCGCAGCGCATTGGCGATGCCGACTGTCCCACCGGTGCCGTCGACGTCGCAACGAAAGCTGTCCGGTGTGCCGGGGCCGGCATCGACGAAGATCTGCCTGTTGTCGATGCGGAGGACTGCGAACACTGGGGCAGT
>CAXTCC010000330.1:0-3116 GCA_964242015.1 uncultured Variovorax sp. | reverse complement strand
GCCCGAACGGTTCCTATCAGGCCGCGGCGCGCTGCAGCCTGTCGCGCACGCCTTCCCACTCGGCGTCGGCCGGCGGCGTTTCGACCCAGATCAACTTGACGCCCTGCGCATCGAAGGCCCGCAGCACGGCGAACAGCTGGTGCGCGCTGGCGACCGCGTCGTCGGGCATACGCCGCTGGACGATGTGCGGCGACGGGCTCTTGAGCACGCTGCGCGACCACACCGCGATGTGCCGTGCATTGGCGCCGAGCACGTCGAGCCCGGTCTGCATGGCGCGGGCGTCCATCAGGCGCAGCTTGGCAGCCGGCGCGTAGTGCGACTCGAGCGTGCCGGACGCGCGGGGGTCCGGCGACGCCAGCTGCGCCTTGCTGCGCAACGGTTGCCCGCACGCCGCTTCGATCTGCGCCCGCGTGATGACGCCCGGCCGCAGCAGCACCGGCGCGCCGCGGCTGCAGTCGACGATGGTGGATTCGATGCCGACCTGGCACGCGCCGCCGTCGAGCACCAGCAACGTGTCGCCGAACTCGTCGTGCACATGCTGCGCGGTGGTCGGGCTGACGCGGCCGAATCGATTGGCACTGGGGCCGGCGAGACCGGGCACGCCTTGCTCTGCACATGCGACCAGCAAGGCCTGTGCGACCGGGTGCGCCGGGCAACGCAAGCCGATGGTGTCTTGCCCGCCAGCGGCAGCGGCACCGACACCGGGCTGTCGCGTCAGGATCAAGGTCAGCGGGCCGGGCCAGAAAGCGTCGGCGAGCGCTTTGGCGAACGGCGGCAGCGGCTGCGCGAAGCGCGACAGCGATTCTTCACCCTTGATGCCGGCGGCGATGTGGACGATCAGCGGATGGTCGCTCGGCCGGCCCTTGGCCTTGAAGATGCCGGCCACCGCCGCGTCGCTCGTCGCATCCGCGCCGAGGCCGTACACCGTTTCGGTCGGAAAGCCGACCAGTCCACCCGCGCGCAACGTGTGCGCGGCTTGCTGGATGGCCTCGGTCGATTGGCCGCCGAGGATCATCGCCAGCTTCGCCGTGCAGCAGAGATGCGCACGTTCATTCCGACAGCGGGATGGGCAGACCCAGCAGCGCGGCCGCGAAATCCGCCGTGCCGCGTACTTCTTCGATGTCGGCGCCGGTGATGTTCAGGTGCCCCATCTTCCGGCCGCGCCGCGCTTCCGTCTTGCCGTAGAGATGCAGATGCACGCCCGACAAGGCCAGCACGTTGGCCCATTCGGGCTCCGTCTGTTCGTCGGTGGATTGACTCCGGAACCACAGGTCGCCCAGCAGGTTGAGCATGACCGTCGGGCTGTGCTGGCGCGGTTGCGTCAACGGCAGGCCCGCGAGAGTGCGCACCTGCAGCTCGAACTGCGAGACGTCGCACGCATCCATCGTGTAGTGGCCGCTGTTGTGCGGGCGCGGCGCCATCTCGTTGACGACGAGTTCGCCGTCGGCCAGCACGAAGAATTCGACGCACAGCACGCCGACATAGTCGAGCCCGGTCGCGATCGACTTGGTCGCGGCGATGGCACGTGCCGCGCAGTCGGCCGGCATGTTGCCCTCGTGCACCTCGGTCACCGCCAGGATGCCATCGCGGTGCAGGTTGCGCTGCGCCGGAAAGTTGACGATCTGCCCGTCGTGCCCTCGCGCGACGATGACCGAGCATTCGTAGTCGAGCGGCAAGCGCTTTTCGAGCACGCAGGCGACGCTGCCGGTGTCGGCCCAGGCAGCGGCGAGTTCGGCACGGGTGGCGACCTGTCGCTGGCCCTTGCCGTCGTAGCCGAGGCGCGCTGTCTTCAGGATGCCGGGAAACAAATCGTCGGTGACCGCGTCGAGCTGCGCCGTCGACTCGATCACCGCGTAGGGCGCGCACGGCACGCCGCAGCGAATGAAGTGCGCCTTTTCGGCAATGCGGTCCTGTGCGATGGCGACGGACGCTGCGGCCGGCGCCACCGGGCGCGCTGCAGCCAGGTGATCGAGCGACGGCGCGGGCACGTTCTCGAATTCCGTCGTGATGGCGTCGGCGAAACCGGCGAGACGCGCCAGGCCGTCGACATCGATGTAGTCGGTCTGGACCAGATGGTGACTGACACGGCCGGCCGGGCTGGCGAGGTCCGGGTCCAGCACGGCTGTGAAATAGCCCATGCGCTGCGCCGCGTGCACGAACATGCGGGCCAGCTGCCCGCCACCCAGCACGCCCAGCGTGGTGCCCGGCATCAAGGGCAAACCGCGGATCACAGCGCGCTCCCGCCTTGCGGGCCCTGCGTTGCCAGCGCGGTCGCACCAGCGCTTTCAAAACCCGTCGGCGGTAGCGTCATCGCGGTGGCCGCTTCGGTCTGCCGTGCCCTGAAGGCGTCGAGCTGCGCGCGCATTTTCGAATCGTTGACCGCGAGCATCGCCACCGCGAACAGCGCCGCGTTGGCCGCACCGGCGTTGCCGATGGCGAAGGTCGCGACCGGCACGCCCTTGGGCATCTGCACGATGCTGTAGAGCGAGTCGACTCCTTGCAGATGGCGGCTGGCAACCGGCACGCCGAGCACGGGCACGGTCGTCTTGGCCGCCAGCATGCCGGGCAAATGGGCCGCGCCGCCCGCGCCGGCAATGATCGCTGCGAGCCCCCGGCCCGCCGCGGCGTCGGCGTAGGCGAACAATTCGTCCGGCATGCGGTGGGCCGACACGACGCGTGCTTCGTGACGGATGCCGAATTGCACGAGAATCTCGACCGCGTGGTGCATCGTCTCCCAATCGGAGCTCGAGCCCATCACCACACCGACCTGAATGGTTTCGTTCATGGTTTCAATTTTACGTTTCACCCCTGCGTATTACCGATGATCGACATCACCCTCGAAAACTTTCAAGCCGAACTCATCGAAGGCTCGACGCCGATTCCGGTGCTGCTCGACATCTGGGCCGAATGGTGCGGACCCTGCAAGCAGCTCAGTCCGGTGCTCGAAAAGCTGGAAACCGAATACGCCGGCCGCTTCACGCTGGCCAAGCTCGATGCCGACGCGGTGCCGCAAATATCGACGCAACTGAGCCAGATGTTCGGCGTGCGCAGCATCCCGTTTTGCGTGATGTTCAAGGACGGCCAGCCGGTCGACGGCTTCGTCGGCGCGCTGCCGG
>CAXTCC010000329.1:0-3137 GCA_964242015.1 uncultured Variovorax sp. | reverse complement strand
ACGACTCGGAATCATCATGCACGGCGTCACCGGCCGCATGGGCATGAACCAGCATTTGATCCGCTCCATCTGCGCGATCCGCGCGCAAGGCGGCGTGACGCTGTCGAACGGCGACAAGGTGATGCCCGACCCGATCCTCATCGGGCGCAACGCCGACAAGATCGAGGCGCTCGCCAAGGCGCACGGCATCGCGCGCTGGGGCACAGACCTCGACCTTGCACTGGAAAACAAGGACGACACGATCTTCTTCGACGCCGGCACCACGCAGATGCGCCCCACGTTGCTGGCCAAGGCGATCCGCGCCGGCAAGCACGTGTACTGCGAGAAGCCGATCGCGACCAACTTGAACGAAGCGGTCGAAGTCGCACGCCTCGCACAAGGTTCCGGCCTCAAGCACGGCGCGGTGCAAGACAAGCTCTTCTTGCCCGGCCTGCGCAAGCTCGACATGCTGCGCCGCGCCGGCTTCTTCGGCCGCATGCTGAGCGTGCGCCTCGAGTTCGGCTACTGGGTCTTCGAAGGCGATCTGCAACCCATTCAGCGCCCGTCATGGAACTACCGCAAGGAAGACGGCGGCGGAATGATCCTGGACATGATGTGCCACTGGCGCTATGTGCTCGACAACCTGTTCGGCGAGGTGAAGTCGGTGAGCTGCCTCGGCACCACGCACATTCCCAAACGGTGGGACGAAGCCGGTGAACCGTACGAGGCGACTGCAGACGATGCCGCGTATGCCACCTGCGAACTCACCGGCCACAACGGCGAGCCGGTCATCGCGCAGATCAACATGAGCTGGGTCACGCGCGTGCGGCGCGACGACCTCGTCACCTTCCATGTCGACGGCACGGACGGCTCGGCGGTCGCGGGGCTTTCGAGCTGCCGGGCGCAGTCGCGCGTCGCCACGCCGCGTCCGGTATGGAACCCGGACGAGAAGCAGACGATGAACTTCTTCGACCAGTGGCAGGAGATCCCGGACTCGCAGGTCTACGACAACGGCTTCAAGATCCAGTGGGAGCATTTCATTCGCCACGTCGTCGAAAACGCGCCGTACAAGTGGACGTTGCCGGAAGGCGTCAAGGGCGTGCAACTGGTCGAGGCCGCGCTCGAAAGCTGGGGCGAGCGCCGTTGGGTCGACGTGCCTGCATTGAACATCTGACGGGGCCTGCACCATGGCGTTGACCCTCACCCTTCCCACCGCCGGCGGCGCGCTCGCGGCCTACGCGTTGCGCGGCGCCGTGCCGAGCAAGCCGGCGGCCGGCACCACGTTCAACCGCATCGCCTATTCGGCCGCGCATGTCGTCGCAGATCCGCTGGCCGCCGTCGACCCCTGGCTGCAGTGCGCGGTCGACTGGGATGCGACCATCGGCTATCGGCGTCATCTGTGGTCGCTCGGCCTGGGCGTCGCAGAGGCCATGGACACCGCGCAGCGCGGCATGGGCCTGGACTGGCCGACATCGCTCGAACTCATCCGCCGTTCGCTCGACGCGGCGAAGGACGTACCAGGCGCGCTCGTCGCCTCGGGTTGCGGCACCGACCATCTCGACATCGACAGCGTCAAGTCCGTCGACGACGTCATCCGCGGCTACGAAGAACAGATGGCTGCCATCGAAGCGCTCGGCGGCAAGCTGATCGTGATGGCGAGCCGCGCACTGGCCCGCGTCGCCAAGAGCCCCGCCGACTACGAGCGCGTGTACGACCGCGTGCTGTCGCAGGCCAGGCAGCCCGTCGTGCTGCACTGGCTCGGCCCGATGTTCGATCCGGCGCTGGCCGGTTACTGGGGCACGAACGATGTCGACAAGGCGATGGACACGGCGCTCGGCATCATCGCGGCGCATCCGGACAAGGTCGACGGCATCAAGATCTCGCTGCTCGACAAGGACAAGGAAATCGCGATGCGGCGGCGTCTTGCGCCCGGTGTTCGCATGTACACCGGCGACGACTTCAACTATGCGGAGCTGATCGCCGGCGATGGTTTCGGCAGCGAGCCGACGCACGGCCAAAGCGATGCGCTGCTCGGCATCTTCGATGCGATCGCGCCGGCCGCCAGTGCCGCGTTGGGCGAGCTGGCACAGGGCAACGTCGACAAGTTCCACGCCATTCTCGGCCCGACCGTGCCGCTGTCGCGCCACATCTTCGCGGCGCCAACGCGCTTCTACAAAACGGGCGTGGTCTTCATGGCGTGGCTCAACGGCCATCAGTCGCACTTCACCATGGTCGGCGGCCAGCAGAGCACGCGCTCGCTGCAGCACCTGGCCGAGCTGTTCCGACTGGCGGATGCAGCGAACCTGCTGGAGCACCCCGAGCTCGCGGTGCGGCGCATGAAGACCTTGCTCGCGATGCACGGCGTCGAAGCCTGAGGCGGTCATGCGCGACTTCTCGCAGAACCACGACTGGCTGTCGATCAACACCGCGACGGTGCGAAAGCAACGCGGCGCTGAAGTGCCGCTCGACCGCATCGTCGACCAATGTGCCGAACGCGGCATCCGCGCGATCAGCCCCTGGCGCGACCAGGTCGCAGCGGTCGGCATCGACAAGCTCGCAAAGCAACTGAAGTCACACGGCATGGGCCTCTCTGGCTACTGCCGCGGTGGCTTCTTTCCGTCACTCGACGCCGCCGGCCTGAAAGCTGCACTCGACGACAACCGCCGCGCCATCGACGAAGCGAAAACGTTGAACGCACCCTGCCTCGTCCTCGTGGTCGGCGCACTGCCCGGCGCGCTCGACGGCAAGGCTGCGTACAAGGACATCGGCCGCGCGCGCAATGAAGTGCGCGACGGCATCGCCGCCTCGCTCGAGTACGCACGCGAGATCGGCATGCCGCTCGCCATCGAACCGCTGCACCCGATGCAAGCCGCAGACCGCGCCTGCATCAACACGCTCGAACACGCGCTGGACCTGTGCGACGAGCTCGACGCGGGCAAGACCGGCGCACTCGGCGTGGCGCTCGACATCTATCACGTGTGGTGGGACCCGAAGCTGCAGCAGCAGATCGAACGCGCGGGCAAATCACGACTTCTGGCGTACCACGTATGCGACTGGTTGACGCCGACGCGCGACCTGCTGTCCGACCGCGGAATGATGGGTGATGGCGTGGTGGAGCTGAAGAAGATTCGCGGCTGGATGGAGGCCGCGGGCTTCGA
>CAXTCC010000328.1:0-3158 GCA_964242015.1 uncultured Variovorax sp. | reverse complement strand
GCCGGCGGCGTCTTGTCCCAGGGCTTGCCGTTGATCTTGGTGGCTTCGAGCCAGTCGCGCACGAACTGCTTGTCGTAGCTCGGTGGGTTGGCGCCTGAGGCCAGCGCGGCTTCGTAGCCTTCGATCGGCCAGTAGCGCGAGCTGTCGGGCGTCAGCACTTCGTCCATCAACACCAGCGTGCCCGCTTCGTCCAGGCCGAACTCGAACTTGGTATCGGCAATGATCATCCCCTGGCCCAGCGCGATCTCCGCGGCCGCTTCGTAGATCGCGATGCTGGTTTCGCGAATCTGCTGCGCCATGAGCGGCCCGACGACCTCGACCACGCGGTCGTAGCTGATGTTCTCGTCGTGCTCGCCCGCCGCGGCCTTGGCGGCCGGCGTGAAGATGGGTCGCGGCAGCTTGCTGGCATTGCGCAGGCCCGGCGGCAAAGGCACGCCGCACACCGCCTGGTTCTCCTGGTATTCCTTCCAGCCACTGCCGGCCAGGTAGCCGCGCACCACCGCCTCGACCGGGATCGGCGTCAAGCGCTTGACCAGCATGGAGCGGTCCTTGACCTGCGCCACTTCGTCGGGCGTGACCACGCTTTCAGGCGCCTCGCCGGTCAGGTGATTGGGGCACAGATGGCCGAGCCGATCGAACCACCATAGCGCCATCTGCGTGAGGATCACGCCCTTGCCCGGAATCGGCTCGCCCATGATGACGTCGAAGGCAGAAAGCCGGTCGCTCGCCACCATCAGGATGCGGTCGTTGCCCACCGCATAGTTGTCGCGCACCTTGCCGCGCGCGAGCAGGGGCAGGCTCTGGATGGAGGAAGTGTGGACGGTGGTCATGGGCAGTTGCGATGCAAAGACGGGACGGGCGACGCGCGGAAAAATCTCGAGAGGACTGAATTGTGCGCGCAGAAAAAAGCCACCGCGAACGGTGGCTGGCGTGCAGGCGGCGCCGACGCTTCGCTGGTCGCCTTTGGCTGCCGATCAGCTGATGGATGCGCGGTAGATCGACTCGATCGCGGCATCCAGCGCACTGTTGAAGTCCGCATCGGACTGCTGCGCGCTCAGGCCTTCGGTCAGGGCGCGGCTGAAGCTGGCGATGATGCCGGGGTTGCGCATCAGGCGGGCATTGGCCTCGTCCCGTTCGTAGCCACCCGACAGCGCCACCACGCGGACGACCTGGGGGTGCGCGACCAGTTCCTGGTAGAAGCCGTCGACCGTCGGGATGGTCAGCTTGAGCATGACCTTCGTCGACGAGGGCAAGGCGTTCAGGCGCTCGATGAAACCCTTCTTGAGCAAGACCTCGGCCTGTTCCTTGTCGGCCGCGCCGATCGAAACTTCAGGCTCGAGGATCGGCATCAGGCCGGCTTTGAGGATCTGCTGGCCGACAGCGAACTGCTGGTCGAGCACGGCAGCGATGCCCTTCTCGTTCGCGCCGTTCACCACCGAACGCATCTTGGTGCCGAAGACGCCCTTGCCGGCCGCGCGGTCGAGCAGCGCATCGAGTTCAGGCATGGCCTTCATCAGTTGCACGCCGTCGGCTTCGTTCGCCAAACCCTTGTCGACCTTCAGGAACGGCACGACCTGCTTGTGCTTCCAGAGATATTCGGCCGAATCGACGCCGTCGATCTGCCGGTCCATCGTGGCTTCGAACAAGATGGCGCCGAGCACGCGGCGGCCATCGAAGGCCGGGCTGGTGACGATACGGGTGCGCATCGCGTGCACCATGTCGTACATCTCGGCGTCGCCCTTGTAGGCGCTCTCTTCGATGCCGTACAGCTTGAGCGCCTTCGGCGTGCTGCCGCCGCTTTGGTCGAGTGCGGCAATGAAGCCCTTGCCCTGGGTGACTTTGTCGAGTTGTTCCTGATTCACTGCGTCGCTCTCTCTGGTTCATGCCATGGCACAGCGGTCACGGCGGTATTCGGATGGTGAAAGATTGTATCGACGGCCCGTTCGGCGGCTGTCGGCCATGATGCCGCGAGGGACGGCAAGGAACAACTCAATTGCCGGTGGCCGTGCGCGCGCCGACTTTTGCCGAGGTCGCGGGCACCGCCGGCAACCCGACGAAATCCAGGATCGGCGGCAACACCGGACCGCCCAGCCATTGCAGCGGCTTGGCAACGGCGCCGATCAACGTGATGTGGCTCAGGTCATCGAACTCACGCAACTCGACCGGAACCCCCGCCGCGCGCAGCCGGCTCGCCATCTGCTCGGTGTTGTGCACGTAGTCGACCAGCCTGTCTTTGGTCGTGGCGATGAGGAGCGTGCGCGGTGCGGCCGGCGTCACGTGCGCCATCGGTTGCGAATCGGGTGGCGTGCTCGGCCAGTTGAAAGCGGCCTTCACCTTCGGATCTTCTGGGGGCAAAAAGTCGAACGGGCCGGCCAGCGCGATCCAGCCCGCAAGTTGCTTGGGCGCAGCGCCGACGGCCGAAAGCCAGCGATCGTCGAGCGCGACCATCGCTGCGTTGTAGCCGCCCGAGCTATGGCCCATCACGTAGACCTGCTTGGGGTCAGCGCCCAGCCGCGCCGCGTTGTCCAGCGCCCACTTGGTCGCCAGCGCGCTGTCCTGCACGAACACCGGGTATCGAAAGTCCGGCGACAGGCCGTAATCCGGAATCACCGCCGTCACGCCCCTCGCCGCCAGCGCCTCGCCGACGAACTTGTACATGGCCCGGTCGCCGCTGCTCCAGGTGCCCCCGTAAAAGAACACGACGAGCGGCCGCGCGGCGTTGGCAGCGATCGCCGAAGCCAGCGGTTTGTAGATATCGAGGCGCTGCCGCGGCGCACCGCCATAAGCCACGTCCCCCTCGAACCGGTAGGTGCTCGTAGGCACCAACCCATTGACGATCTTGACCGGAGAACAGGCCGCCAACAAGGCGGTGAGCAGAGCGGCGAACACGACGCAAGCCAGCGAGCGCAAAGGCAAAAGAGTGAAGTTCATCGGGTTTGTACGCAGAACAACGCGCACCGGATTTGCAAAGGTGAGCAAGCGTCGGCGCGCGAGCACGCTGCCGCGGTAGGACGTCGGTTCAAACATCCGAAGTCCCCCCTGACTCCCGCGAGCGAAAGGCCGAAGGCCAACGCCCTTCCAGAGACACCGCGGAACTGGCTTAGCCAGGCCGCTGGTGTCGCCCCCGGCAGGGGGTGGGAGTCGCGACACGCAGTGCG
>CAXTCC010000327.1:0-3174 GCA_964242015.1 uncultured Variovorax sp. | reverse complement strand
GGGCCGCGTGCCGGTTGCATGAAGCTGGTCTTCATCTCGATGGTGACGACGCCCATCTCGGGCTGTACGCTGCGCGCGGCAGCCGCCATCGTGACATCCATCAAGGTCATGCAGGCGCCGCCGTGCGTCACGAAGAAGCTGTTGAGATGCTCCGGCCGCGCCGTGTAGTGCAGCTCGGATTCGCCGCCCTCGAAGCGCTCCAGCGTGAAGCCGAGGTGCTCGACGAACGGAATGGCGACGCCGAAGGAAATGCTCATGTTGCCGGTCCGATCATGATGCCCCGAGCACCACGCTGACGCCGCCGTCGACCGCCAGCCACTGCCCGGTGATGTGCTTGCCGGCATCGCTCGCGTACAGCAGCGTGATGCCTTTCAGGTCTTCTTCATCGCCCAGGCGGTTCAGTGGCGCGGCGGCGGCCATCTTCTCTTCACCGAGCTGCTTGATCAGGCCGGATGCCATCTTGGTCATGAAGAAGCCAGGGCAGATCGCGTTGACGTTGATGTTGTAGCGGCCCCATTCGGCGGCCAGCGTTTGCGTGAAGCCGATGACTGCCGTCTTGGACGTGTTGTAGGCCAGTGTCTTCATGTCCGGGCCGTTGCCGTTGAGTCCGGCGATCGACGCGATGTTGATGATGCGGCCGGCCTTCTTCGGGATCATGTAGCTCTTGGCGACCTGCTGCGCCAGGATGAAATAGCCGCGCACGTTGAGGTTCATGACCTTGTCCCATGCCGCCACCGGATGGTCTTCGGCCGCGGCACCCCAGCTCGCGCCGGCGTTGTTCACCAGGATGTCGATCGCGCCCATGCGTTCCAGTGTTTCTTCGGCCAGGCGGCGCGTGTCTTCTTCCTTCGAACAGTCGGCTGCGATCCAGCGCGCGTCGATGCCGGCGCCCTGCAACTCGGCTGCAGCCTGCTCGAGGTCTTCCGCCTTGCGCGAACTCAGCATGATCTTCGCGCCGGCCTCGCCGAGCGCGTGCGCCATCTGCAGGCCGAGGCCGCGCGAGCCGCCGGTGATGAGGGCGGTCTTGCCGGTGAGGTCGAACAATTTTTGGGTGGTGCGTGCGGTCATGAACGAAGTCTCCGATGGTTTTCGATGTGGGACAGGCCGGGCTTCAGCTGAGCCGGGAACGAACGTAGATGAGCACGAAGCCGACCAGCGCGATCACGCCGCCCGGCACCGCCATCGACCATCCGAGCATCGAATGGGTTCGACCCGTGGCAATGCCGAGGATCATGAGAAAAAGGCCGCCGTAGATCAGCGCCCAGATCCACTTTTCCAGCGTGGCGTGCGCATTCGAGCGTTGTTGCGTCAGCTGCTTCGTTTGCGATTTTGATTGCGATTGCGGCTTGGTGGCCATTAAAAAGCGTCTTCCGGCAGTGCCGTGCAGGTCGGGTCACGGCTCTCGACCACGTTGAGCCAGGCACCGATCTTCGGTAGTTCGTAATGAAAGAAATAGGCCGCAGCGCCGAGACGTCCGGCCGTTGCAGCATTCGACTGAGAAGTATCGACTTCGAGCGCGCGCTGGGCAACGTCGAGCCAGATCCAGGCCAGCACGGTGTGGCCGAAAGCCTGCATGTACGGCACGGCGTTGGCCAGCGCATCGTTCGGGTTGCCGGTCGACCAGGCCGCTTCGGTAGCAGAGCCGATGCGTTGCAACGCTGCAAGCAGTGACTTGGCGTGTTCGGCCAGCGTAGGCAACTCGGATGCACGGCGCGCGGTGTCGGTCATGCGGCCGGCCAGCAGTTTCAGCCCGCGGCCGTCTTCCATCAGCACCTTGCGCCCCAGCAGGTCGGCGGCCTGGATGCCGTGCGTGCCCTCGTGGATCATGTTCAGGCGGTTGTCACGCCAATACTGCTCGACCGGAAAATCGCGCGTGTAGCCATAGCCGCCGTGGATCTGAATGGCCAGCGAATTGGCTTCGAGGCACCACTCGCTCGGCCAGCTCTTGGCGATGGGCGTCAGCACTTCCAGCAGCAGACGCGCATCGTCGGCAGTCTGCGCGTCGGCGGTCTTTTGTTCGTCGACCAGTTTGGCGCAGTACAGCTCGAGCGCCAGCGCGCCTTCGCAGTACGCCTTCTGCGCGAGCAGCATGCGGCGCACGTCGGCATGTTCGATGATGCGAACCTGCGGGCTGGCGGAGTCCTTGACGACCGCCGTACCGACGCTGGCGCCATCGGCGGGCTTCTTCACCAGCCGACCCTGCGGCCGTGCCTTGGCGTAGTCGAGCGACGCGTAGTAACCCGCCATGCCGAGCATCGTCGCGGCGGTGCCGACGCCGATGCGCGCCTCGTTCATCATGTGGAACATGCAATGCAAGCCCTTGCCCGGCGAGCCGACCAGATAACCCACAGCGCCAGGGACCGCTCGTCCTGAGCCTGTCGAAGCAACCGGGTACTTGCCCTCGCCGAAGTTCAGCAGCGTGTTGGTGGTGCCGCGCCAGCCCAGCTTGTGATTGAGGCCTGCCAACGCGACGTCGTTTCGCTCGCCGGTGAGTTCGCCGGACGTATCGACCATGCGCTTCGGCACGATGAACAGCGAAATGCCACGCGTGCCCGGCACCAGCTTGCCGTTTTCATCCGGGATCTTGGCCAGCACGATGTGCACGATGTTCTCGGTCAACTCGTGATCGCCCGACGAGATCCACATCTTGTTGCCGGTGAGGCGGTAGCGCGGTCCCAGCGGGTCGTCCTGAAAGTCGACGCCATCGGGCACCGCGCGCGTCGACACGTCGCTCAGCGACGATCCGGCCTGCGGCTCCGACAAGCACATGGTGCCCGCCCAGCGCCCTGAAAATTCGTTCTTGGCAAACACTTCTTTCTGCATGTCGGTGCCGTGCACCATCAGCAGGTTGGCGTTGCCGCTGGTCAGCATGTTCGATCCGATGCTGACCGACGCCATCGCGAAAAAGCTGTTGGCCGCCGCGCTCAGCGTGTACGGCAACTGCATGCCGCCGATGTCGTAGTCCTGCGCCGCGCTCATCATTCCGGAGTCGACGAATGCCTTGTGCGCGTCGTGCGTGGCCTGCGGCAGGATGACCTTTTCACCATCGAAATGCGGCTCCTGCACGTCGACCGTGCGATTGAACGGCGCGTACTTCTCGCGCGCGATGCGCTCGCAGGTGTCGAGCACCGCATCGAAGGTCTCACGCGAGTGATCGCTGAAACGCTCGCGCTT
>CAXTCC010000326.1:0-3185 GCA_964242015.1 uncultured Variovorax sp. | reverse complement strand
TCAGCGCGTCGTCCTTTGCCACCTCCGTGCTGCGACCTGCGCCGACCGAGCGCGATTCGTCGCCTCCAACGTTGGTCGACAGATCCGACCCCACATCCACCGACCGGTTCGACCCCACGCTGGTCGACTGATTCGCGCCGACGTTCACCGTCTGGCTCGCGCCCACCGTCACGGCCTGCGTCGCGCCGATGCTGATTTCCTGCGCCGCGCCGACCGAGATGGTTTCGTTCACGCCCACGCTGTGCGTGCGCTGCAGCGCAACCGTCGCGGTCTCGCTGGATCCCACCGTGATGCTGCGGTTCGAGCCGATCGTGATGGTCTCGTTCGCGCCCACGCTTTCGGTGCGGTTGACGCCGATGGTGATGGTCTCGTTGCTGCCGACCTTCTCGACCCGGTTCACGCCGATGGTGATGCTCTCGTTGTTGTCCACCGTCTCGGTGCGGTCGTGCTTCACGTGCACGGTCTCGTCGTGGTCGATGGTTTTCTTGCGGTCGTGGCCGACCCAGTGCGTCTCGTCGTTCTCGACTTCGATGTCCTGGTTTTTCTCGGCGTGCAGGTAGACCTGCTCGCTGCCCTTCTTGTCGTCGAAGCGGAACTCGTTGCAGTTGGCGGCGCTGCCCTTGGGTGTGGAGCGGGTGCGAAAACCGCTCTGGGTGTGCGAGTCGAAGGGCTTGGGCTGGTCGTCGTTGTAGACCCGGCCGACGATGATCGGTCGGTTCGGGTCGCCGTTCAGAAAGTCGACGATCACCTCCTGCCCGATGCGCGGGATGAAGTAGCCGCCCCAGCCCTTGCCGGCCCACGGCTGCGACACACGCACCCAGCACGTCGACTTCTCGTTGCTCTCGTCGTAGCGATCCCAGTGAAAGTGCACCTTCACGCGGCCGAAATCGTCGGCATGGATCTCGTCACCCGCGGGGCCGACGACGATGGCGCTTTGCGGGCCCGGCATGACGATGCGCGGCGTCAGCCGTGGCGGCCTGAACGGCGTGTCGGCCGGCAATGCGGTCAGCAGAAAGGTGCCGTTGCCGCGCGTCGGCGCGGCCAGGCCAGGCTCGCTCCGCACGATCTCGTGCAGGGCCTCGAGCCAGCTGGCGTTGACGGGGTCGTCGTTCAGCAGTTCGAGCAGCACGGCGCCCTGTCGCTGCACGTTGCCGTCGTCCGGCCCCATGCTTTCGTAGCCGGGGTGCGTCACGATGAAGGTGCAGGCGGCGCACAAGTAGTCGGTGTCCGGGTCGCCCAGCGGGTGGCCGTGAAAGGTGAAGTTCATGCCGGTGGCCACGTCGGGCCATTGCGTCACGGCCCAGTTCACGCGGCGGCGCGCGGCCAGCTCTTCCATCCGCACCTTGCCGGCGTCGTCGGTGTCGTCGTTGCGGAAGTAGCCGCCTTCGAATTCGAAGGCCTCGAAATCAGCCAGCTCGTGCGTGTCGGGGTCGCCCTTGTCGGCAAAGAGCTTGCGCTTGATGGCTTTGAAATCGCTGTCGCGAGAGGCGTACTTGCCGGTGTCGAGGCGGCGTGAATCGACCCAGCGGCTTATTTCGTTGAAGCGCGCTTCGCTGGCACCCGAAGCCGCGTAGTTGAGCGTTCCGGCAGCCGGCAGCTTCGTGTGCGCAACGTCGCTCACATCGGCCAGGCGCATGGTGCCGGGCTCGTCATGCGCGTCGAACCAGTAGTAGATGCCTTCGTCTTCCAGCAGGCGCGACAGGTAGCTGTAGTCGCTCTCCTGATGCTGCACGCTGTAGCGCAGCGCCTCGTGCGAGCCGATGACCTTGTCCGACTTGAGCTTGTTGAAGCGCTTGATCGGGCTGTCCTCGAACACGGCGTCGAGAATGCCGAGCACCGGTTTGTCCTGGAGGATGCGCGAGTTGATGCGCTTGGTGAGCAGCCAGAACCACGAGCGCAATGTGAAGCGGTACTCGAAGTAGCGGCCCACGCTGCCACGGCGCATGAAGCGCACCGCATGGCCCTGGCAATGGCGCTCGTGCTTGCCGCCGTCCTTGTCGAAGAATTCGATCACCACGTCGAACGCATGGCCCAGGATGTCTTTCGCGTCGATCTTCTCGTTGGTCGACAGCACGGTGAGTTCATAGGCGGACGCGCGCGAAAGCGACTCCTGGCCGACGATGGTCCAGAACATCAGATCGCCATTGGCCGGCGAATCGCTTTTGATGAGGAACTGGAGGTCAGCCACGTCTTTGCTTTCCAAGCTGGATTGCATTCAAGACGATCGATGCCGGTGCGCTTCGCATGTTTTTTTCAGGAAGGTGCGCGCGCCGAGACCACGAAGCCTTCGACCGGCCTGGCCGCTTCCATGCGCAGATGCACCGGCTGAACGTCACGGACGACGAGGCCGGCATCGCCGAGCACCTCGCGCAGGTACTCCGCACGGTGGCTGTAGCGGCCATGCGGATTGAGGTGGTAGCTCTCCTTGGTGGCCGCATCGTCGGGAACGGACTCCACCGTGAAGACCAGCCAGCCGCCCGGCCGCAGCACGCGCGCCACACCGCGCCCAACAGCCGCCAGATCGCCGAAATAGCACAGGGTGTCGGCGGACACGATCAGGTCGTACGACTGCGCCGGCTCGCCTTCGATGAACGCGGTGAGCTCGGCCTTGGTCAAGGCGTCGTACACCTGCCGCGGTTCCGCGCGGGCCAGCATGCGTGCCGAAAGGTCGACGCCGATGAGGCGCTTCGCATAGGGCGCCAGCAACGGCCCGCACAGGCCGGTGCCGCAGCCCGCATCGAGCACCGTCAAATTGCACAAGGGCTCGCCGACCAGCGCCGGCAGCGCCTGCGCGATGAGCTCGGGTGCGCGGTAGTTCAACACCGCCAGCTTGGCGTCGAAGCTGTCCGCGAAGCCGTCGAACACGGTCTCGACGTAGGCATCGGCGGCGCGCGTCGGCACCGCTTCGCCGGAACAAGCTGCGAGGTGATGCAACGCCTCGGGGCTCCCGGGCTCGTCCTTCAGCCAGTCGCGGTACACCTGCGCGGCTTCCTCGAAGTGACCGAGCATGTAGTGCGCCATGCCGAGCGCCTGTCGCGCCCTGCCGTGGCGCGGCTTGAGCACCAGTGCCTTGCACAGCGCTTCCAGCGCTTCCTCGTTGCGTAGCAAGGCCTGCAGCAGGCCGCCGAGATTGGTGTGCGCGTCGGTGTACTTCGGGTCGAGTTCGATGGCCCGGCGATAGGCGT
>CAXTCC010000325.1:0-3278 GCA_964242015.1 uncultured Variovorax sp. | reverse complement strand
TCATTCATGTCCCGCACCCTCTTCAGCGCAACCATCGCCGGCAGCCTGCCCAAGCCATCGTGGCTCTCCGAAACACAAAAGCTCTGGCCGCAATGGAAGTCCGAAGGCGCCGATCTCGCGCAAGCCAAGGCAGACGCCACACTGCTCTGGATCAAGGCACAGGAAGACGCCGGGCTCGACGTCATCGGCGATGGCGAGCAGTCGCGCCAGCACTTCGTGCATGGCTTTCTCGAGCAGGTCGACGGCATCGACTTCGAGCACAAGGTGACGATGGGCATCCGCAACAACCGCTACGACGCGCAAGTGCCGCAAGTGGTCGCAGCGCTCAAGCTCAAAGGCCGCGTGCACGCGACCGAAGCAAGACTGCTGCGTGCGCACACCGACCGCAAGATCAAGTTCACCCTGCCCGGCCCGATGACCATCGTCGACACCGTCGCCGACCGCTTCTACGGCGATCGCGTCAAGATGGCGATGGCCTTCGCCGAGCTGCTGAACGAAGAAGCGCTCGCGCTGCAAGCCGATGGCGTCGACATCATCCAGTTCGACGAACCGGCCTTCAACGTCTACATGAAAGACGCCGCCGACTGGGGCGTCGCGGCATTGGAGCGCGCAGCGCAGGGCCTGACCTGCACCACCGCGGTCCACATCTGCTACGGCTATGGCATCAAGGCCAACACCGACTGGAAGGCGACGCTCGGTGACGAGTGGCGGCAATACGAGGCGGTGTTCCCGGCGCTGGCAAAAAGCAGCATTCAGCAGGTCAGCCTCGAGTGCTTTCACTCGCACGTGCCGCCGCATCTGATGAAACTGCTCGAAGGCAAGGACGTCATGGTCGGCGTGATCGATGTCGCGAGCGACACGGTCGAAACCCCGGAGCAGGTGGCCGACACCATCGGGCTGGCGCTGCAGTACGTGCCGAAGGAACGGCTGCTGCCCTGTACCAATTGCGGGCTGGCGCCGATGGATCGCGCCATCGCGTTGAAGAAGCTCGAAGCGCTGGCGCAGGGTGCAGCGCTGGCGCGTGAACGCTATGCCTGAGCGGCGCCGGGGCGTCCGACAGGCCCCGCACGCGTCGTGAATCCTACGGGAAAGCCCTGACTCAGAACCAGTCCGAGGGCCTTGAATTGGTTATTTTCAATAACCATAATTGTCCCCAGGGCGCTGCAGCGACAGTGCCTTTCTGGAGACATATGAAGCGTTCCTCTCTCGTCCGCGGTCAGCGACCAGCGGCTGCTTGCGGCCTGGCTGCCCTTGTTCCCCTTGTTGCCCTTGCTGTCCTCACTGTCGGCTGCACCAGCCAGGCGACCGATCCGGGCAAGCCGATGGCCGCTGCACGGCCTGGCCAGCTGCAGGCCTGCACCGACCTGGCCGCACGCGCCGCGAGGCCGGGCACCGTGTACTCCAGCGTCACCGCCGTCCCCGCAGGCACCGTCACGGTCAGCGGCGTTGCGATGGCTGCACCGGCCCACTGCCTGGTGCAAGGCCGCATGAACGAGCGCGTCGGTCCGCTCGATGGCGTCGCCTACGCCATCGGCTTCGAGATGCGTTTGCCGGTGGAATGGAACGGGCGCTTTTTCTATCAGGCCAATGGCGGACTCGACGGCGTCGTGGTGCCTGCCATCGGCGGCATCGGCGGCGGTGCGCCGCGCAGCAGCGCCTTGCAGATGGGCTTTGCGGTGATCAGCTCGGACGCGGGTCATGCGGGGTCGCTCGGACCGCGCTTCGGCATCGATCCGCAGGCGCGGCTCGACTACGGCTACAACGCCGTCGCACAACTCACGCCGATGGCGAAGAACCTGATCGCCAAGGCTTACGGCCGCGGACCGGACCGCTCCTACTTCGGCGGTTGTTCGAACGGCGGCCGCCACGCCATGGTGGCCGCCGTGCGTTCGGCCGGTGAGTACGACGGCATCATCGCGGGCGATCCTGGCTTCAACTTGCCGAAGGCGGCCGTCGCCCAGCTCTACGGCGCGCAGCAATACGCCAAGGTCGCGAGCGCCACGACGGCCGCGGGTGCGCCGGACCTGCAGTCGGCCTTCAACCCGGCCGAGCTGAAGCTGGTATCGGACCGCGTGCTGGCCCGCTGCGATGCGCTCGACGGTCTGGCCGACGGCATCGTGTCGGATGTCAAGGCGTGCCAGTCGCGCTTCGACCTCGCGACCGACGTGCCGACCTGCACCGGCGCACGCGACGGCCAATGCCTGACGGCGCCGCAGAAAACCGCGCTCGCCAACGTTTTCACCGGCGCGCGCAACACGAGCGGCACGCCGCTGTACAGCAGCTTTCCTTACGACGCCGGCATCGGTGGCAGCAACTGGCGCGAGTGGAAGTTCGCCAGCTCGCAGAGCCGCGACACCGGCGCCGTCGGCTTCATCTTCTCGACGCCGCCGATGGCCGATCGGCCGCAGGGCCTGCCTTTCGCCTTGGGCTTCGACATGGACCGCGACGCGCCGTCCATCGCAGCCTCCGCCGGCGCCTATGCGCAGTCATCCCTCTCTTTCATGACGCCGCCCGACGCGGCCAACCTCACCGCATTGCGCCAGCGTGGCGGCCGGATCATCGTCTACCACGGCACCAGTGATCCAGTGTTTTCCTCCAACGACACGTCCGCCTGGTACGAGCGGGTGCAGGCCGCGAACGGCGGCAATGCCGCGTCGTTCGCGCGCTACTTCCCGGTGCCGGGCATGAACCATTGCGCCGGTGGTCCGGCCACGGATCAGTTCGACATGCTCGGGCCATTGGTGGCATGGGTCGAGCAAGGCGTCGCGCCCGATGCGGTGGTGGCAACGGCGCGGGGCGCCGGCGCCAACGGGGTCAACGCCGAACTGCCCTCGGGCTGGTCGGCGAATCGCAGTCGGCCGCTGTGCGCCTACCCGGCAGTCGCTCGCTACGTCGGCGGCGACGCGGAACGCGCGAGCAGCTTCGCTTGCCGCTGACGCGGTTCGCATCGCCCTCTCGGCCGCGTCACAGTCCGCGCCGCATCTCGATGTGCGCGATGCCGGCCTCGTCGAACGGCTCGCCCGACACCGCATAGCCTAGCCGCCGATAGAAGGCCTCCGCACTGCGTTGCGCATACAGCGCGACCTCGCGATCGCCCCGTGCACGGGCCGCGTCTTCGAGCGTCTTCACCACTGCCGCACCGTGGCCACCGCCGCGCAGCGTGCGATGCACCGCGATGCGACCGATGCGCGACATCCCTTCTTCGGCGGGCAGCAGTCGCCCCGTCGCGATCGGCTGGCCGAGACGGTTGCGCGAGACGACATGCAGCGAAAGCGCAT
>CAXTCC010000324.1:0-3310 GCA_964242015.1 uncultured Variovorax sp. | reverse complement strand
GCCCAAAGGTAGAACGCCGCGTCGGGCAGCCGCACGTCGAGCACGGCTTCGAGCATCGGTGTCACGGTCGCGAACTTGCTCCGGTACAGAGTTCGGTTGTCGACCACATGCGTTTCGTCGCCCCAGGCGGCGATGCTGGCGGCGCCCACGCTGCCGCTCATCGCGCTGCCGTGGTACGTCCGGTACAACAGAAAGCTCTTGATGATGTCGACGTCGCCCGCCACGAAGCCGCTGCGCATGCCCGGCACATTGCTGCGCTTTGACAAAGATGTCAGGGCGATCAGGTTCTTGAAGTCTTTGCGGCCCAATTTGGCAGCCGCTTCCAGGCCGCCGAGCGGTGGTTCATCGCGAAAGTAGATCTCGCTGTAGCACTCGTCGGAGGCGATGACGAAGCCGTAGCGATCCGACAGGGCAAACAACTTTTGCCACTCCTCGAGCGGCATCACGGCGCCGGTCGGATTGCCGGGCGAGCAGACGAAAACCAGTTGCGTGCGCGCCCAGACCTCCGTCGGCACGCTGTCCCAGTCGACCGCGAAGTTGCGCGCGGGATCGCTCGGCGCGTACCAGGTTTCGGCGCCGGCCAGCAGCGCCGAGCCCTCGTAGATTTGATAGAACGGATTGGGCGAGATGACGATGGGCGCGGGGGTGCGCGTGCCATCGACCACCGTCTGCGTCAGCGAAAACAATGCTTCGCGCGTGCCGTTGACAGGGAGCGCCTGTGTCGCCGGATCGAGCGTCACGCCGTAGCGGCGCTGCAGCCAGTCGGTGAAGGCAGTGCGCAGTTTCAGATCGCCCGCGGTCGCCGGGTAGGCCGACAGTGCACCGAGACCTGCGGTCAGCGCGTCCTTGATGAACTGCGGCGTCGGATGCTTGGGCTCGCCGATGCCGAGGCTGATGGGTGCGAAAGCCGGGTTGGGAACGACGCCGTCGAAGAGTTTTCGCAGGCGCTCGAACGGGTAGGGCTGCAGTTTGGCGAGCAGGGGATTCATCCACCGAATTATCGGCGGCGCGCGGGCGTTCGGCGTTGCGGTGCCGTGTTGGCCTGCGCCAGCAAGGCTTCATACGCAGCACGATCCGCTTCGAAAAGCTTCATCAATGCCATGGCCGCAGCTTCGGTGAGGTCAACGGCGGTGGGGGCCGGCCCAACAGGCTTGAGCGCGTCGATCTTCTGATGAACGACCCGAAGTTGCTGCAGCGACGCAACAGCCTGCCTTTGCACGTCGGCGTCGTCCTTTGCGTCCAGCCCAAGCAGCACCTCGGTGATCCAGCCGAGCTGCTTGCCATAGCTCGCGATATCGATGGCTTTGCGCTCTACAGCCGGGTTGGTCGAACCGCTGCGCGTCAACGCGTCCATCACGGTATTGGTGTCAACCTGCTGAGCCCAGTCGCCGGTGCCCGCGAGCCGATAGTTGGGAGCGTAGTTGATCCACATCCATGGCCACATGGTTTCGCTCCTTAGGTTGAAGCGGCCATTGTGCGGAGCGGAGGCCGTGTCGCCCATTCGCCGATCGGCCGATGGCGAACGGCCACCGAAAATCGGCGTGTCTGGCGCAAGGCGCTCGCTCAGAGCTTCTTGACGAGCACCTGGCTCTTGCGATCCCAGTTGTACTTGCGCTTGCGCGCATCCGGCAGCCACTCGGGGTTGACCTGCTCGAAGCCGCGCTTGATGAACCAGTGCATGGTGCGCGTGGTCAAGACGAAGATGCTCTCCAGTCCCATCGCCTTGGCGCGCTGCTCGACGCGCTTCAGGATGCGCTCGCCGTCGCCTTGCGATTGCACGTTGGGCGACACCGTCAGGGCCGCCATCTCTGCGGTACGCGCCTCTGGGTACGGATACAGCGCCGCGCAGCCGAAGATCACGCCGTCGTGCTCGATGACGGTGTACTGGCCGACGTCACGCTCGATCTCCGTGCGATCGCGCTTGACCAGCGTGCCGTCGCGCTCGAAGGGCTCGATCAGCTGCAGGATGCCGCCGATGTCGTCGGCCGTGGCTTCGCGCAGCGACTCGAGTTTTTCATCGATCACCATCGTGCCGACGCCGTCGTGCACATAGACCTCGAGCAGCAACGCACCGTCGAGCGCGAAGGGCAGGATGTGGTTGCGTTCCACACCCGCCTTGCACGCCTTCACGCAGTGCTGCAGATAGAAGGCTGTGTCGGTCGGGCGCTGGGGCGGCGGCAGCGAGGCCAGCAGCTTTTCGGCGGCGTCGAGCGGGAGCTCGGTGTCGATCGGGTTGTCTTCGCTCTCGGGCAGTTCGCTGTCCATGCGGATGCCCGGCACCTCGGTCAGGAAAATCAGCTTGTCGGCCTGGATCGAAATGGCGACGCTGGTCGCGACTTCTTCCATCGTCAGGTTGAAAGCTTCGCCGGTCGGCGAAAAGCCGAAGGGCGACATCAGCACCATCGCGCCGAAGTCCAGCGTGCGGCGAATGCCGACCGCGTCGACCTTGCGCACTAACCCCGAATGCTTGAAGTCGACGCCGTCGACCACGCCGACCGGCCGCGCGGTGATGAAGTTGCCCGAGATCACGCGCACCGTGGAGCCGGCCATCGGCGTGTTCGGCAGGCCCTGGCTGAAGGCCGCTTCGATCTCGTAGCGCAACTGGCCGGCGGCCTCTTGCGCTGAATCGAGTGCGACCTCGTCGGTGATGCGCACGCCGTGCGAGTACTTGGCCTCGTGGCCTTTGGCGCGCAACTGCTCGTTGACCTGGGGTCGAAAGCCGTGCACCAGCACGACCTTGACGCCCATCGACTGGATCAGCGCCAGGTCCTGCGCGATGTTCTGCAGCTTGCCGGCCGCGATCGCCTCGCCCGCCAGCGCCACCACGAAGGTCTTGCCCCGGTGCGTGTGGATGTAGGGCGCCACCGAACGGAACCAGGGCACGAAGGTGAAATTGAAGACAGTGGACATTGAAGGGTGGGTGATGCCGAGCAGGGGCCGATGCGGCCAAGCGCAAGATAATCGGCGATTTTCCCCGAACTGCCTGCCTTGTCGTCGCCCCCTTTGAAGATCGAGTTCCCCGAATCGCTGCCGGTGTCTGCCCGGCGCGACGAAATTGCCGCCGCCATCGAGGCGAACCAGGTCGTGATCGTCTGTGGCGAGACCGGCTCGGGCAAGACCACGCAGTTGCCGAAGATCGCCTTGCTGCTCGGCCGCGGCAAGCTGAACAAGCCGCCGGGTCAGGGCAAGCTGATCGGCCACACGCAGCCGCGGCGCATTGCAGCCAGCTCGGTCGCGAAGCGCATCGCCGAAGAACTGAAGACGCCGCTCGGCGACGTGGTCGGCTTCAAGGTGCGTTTTCAGGATCGCC
>CAXTCC010000323.1:0-3329 GCA_964242015.1 uncultured Variovorax sp. | reverse complement strand
GGCCTCGAAGGCGTGCTGGTGCTGTCTGCGATGGCGGCTTTCGGCGGCGCCTACTTCACCGGTTCGCCCTGGCTCGGCGTGTTGATCGGTGCCTGCGCCGGCGCGGCGCTCGCCTTGCTGCACGGCTTGCTGTGCTCGCTCGATCGGGTCAACGACGTCGCCACCGGCATCGCGCTGATGCTCTTCGGCACCGGCCTCGCGTTCTATCTCGGCAAGCCGCTGATCCAGCCGCAGGCACCGCAGATCCCTGCCATTCCGCTCGGCGACTGGAGCGACAACCCGGTCGTGCGGTCGGCGTTGCAGCTGAACGCGCTGGTGCCGGTCGGACTCGTGCTGGCCGTCTTCCTGTGGTGGGCCTTCGCCCGCACGCGCGCCGGGCTGCTGGTGCGCATGGCGGGCGATTCCGCCAATGCGACGCGGGCGCTCGGCTACTCGGTGTCGGGCATCCGGATCGCGGCGACCACGGCAGGCGGCTTCATCGCCGGGCTCGGTGGCGCATCGCTCACGCTGTTCTATCCCGGCAGCTGGAACGAAGGCATCTCCAGCGGCCAGGGTTTGATCGCGGTGGCGCTGGTCATCTTCGCGCGCTGGAGCCCGCTGCGCTGCGTGGGCGCGGCATTCCTTTTCGGCGGTGCGGGCGCCATCGGCCCGGCGCTGCAATCGGTGGGCGTCGGCTGGGGCTACCACCTCTTCAACACCGTGCCCTACGTGCTCACGCTGGTGATTCTGGTGATCACGTGCAAGCCCGGAAGTGTCGCGATCGGCAGTCCTGGCGAATTGTCTTCAACACGCTGACGCCTTGCGACACACGACGCAGCGCGCGAACCCTTGCAGGAAGTATTGAAATGAGCGGATTCGGTGGCTTGAACAAATCGGAGAACGGCGTCGTCATCGGCCTGGTGCAACTGCAGTTGCCCACGGTCAAGACCAAGGCCGATCTCACGGCGCAGACACAGCGGGTCTGCGACATGGTCGGCAAGGCGCGGCGCAATCAGGGCACGATGGACCTCGTCGTGTTCCCGGAGTATTCGCTGCACGGCCTGTCGATGGACACCTCGCCCGAGATCATGTGCGAGCTCGACGGCCCCGAAGTGGCAGCGCTGCGCAAGGCGTGCGTCGACAACAGCATCTGGGCCTGCTTCTCGATCATGGAAGCCAACCCCGGCGGCAACCCGTACAACACCGGGCTCATCGTCGACGACATGGGCGCCATCAGGCTCTACTACCGCAAGCTCCATCCGTGGGTGCCGGTCGAGCCGTGGGAACCCGGCAACGTCGGCGTGCCGGTGTGCGACGGCCCCAACGGCAGCAAGCTCGCGCTCATCATCTGCCACGACGGCATGTTCCCCGAGATGGCGCGCGAGGCCACGTACAAGGGCGCCGAGATCATCCTGCGCACGGCCGGCTACACGGCGCCGATCCGCCATGCCTGGAAGATCACCAACCAGGCCAACGCCTTCTGCAACCTGGCCTACACCGCGAGCGTCTGCCTGTGCGGCAGCGACGGCACTTTCGACTCGATGGGCGAAGGCATGTTCTGCAGCTTCGACGGCACGGTGATGGTCGAGGGCGGTGCCCGCGTCGACGAGATCATCACTTGCGAGCTGCGGCCCGATCTCGTGCGCGAAGCCCGCACCGGCTGGGGCGTCGAAAACAACATCTACCAGCTCTATCACCGCGGCTACGTGGCGGTGAAGGGCGGCGCGCAAGACTGCCCGTACACCTACATGCAGGACATGGCGGCGGGCAACTACAAGCTGCCGTGGAGCGATCAGGTGCAGGTGGTCGACGGCACCTCGTGCGGCTTCGCGGCGCCGTTGCGTGCCTACAAGGGCCACGAAACGCATCCGCTGGTGCCGCAGCTGCCTGCCACGGTGCCGGACATTCCGCAGGAACCCGACTCGTCGCACCGGAGGGCCCTGGACGCATGACCGACACCGCTACCTTGCCCGCGCTGCACGTTGCAGCCGAACCCTACGCCTGGCCCTACAACGGCGACCTGCGTCCGGCCAACACCGCGCTCATCGTCATCGACATGCAGACCGACTTCTGCGGCAAGGGCGGCTATGTCGACGTGATGGGCTACGACCTGGCCTTGGTGCAGGCGCCCATCGCGCCGATCGCACGCCTGCTGTCCGTGCTGCGGCCGCTCGGCTTTCACATCATCCACACGCGCGAAGGCCATCGCCCCGACCTGGCGGACCTGCCGGCCAACAAGCGCTGGCGCTCGCGACAGATCGGCGCCAACGGCGTCGGCATCGGCGACGACGGACCGTGCGGCCGAATATTGATTCGCGGCGAGCCGGGCTGGGAGTTGATCCCCGAACTGACGCCGCTGCCGGGCGAAGTCGTCGTCGACAAGCCGGGCAAGGGCTCGTTCTACGCGACCGACCTCGAACTCATCCTGCGCACCCGCGGTATCGAGAACCTGATCCTCGCCGGCATCACGACCGACGTGTGCGTGCACACGACCATGCGCGATGCCAACGACCGCGGCTTCGAGTGTCTGCTGCTGTCCGACTGCACCGCGGCGACGGACCACGGCAATCACCTGGCGGCGCTGAAGATGATCACGATGCAGGGCGGCGTGTTCGGTGCGCATGCCACGTCCACGGCGTTGATCGACGCGCTTGCGGCACTCGAGCATTGAAGGACACCATGGCCGCCATCCCCGCAGAAATCGCAGAGCGCTCGCACCCGATCGGCGCCTTGCCCGCGGGCACCGGCGCGCTGATGCTCGACACCTACCGGCTGACCAAGCGCTTCGGCGCCTTCACCGCGATGGACTCGGTCACGATGCACGTCGAGCCCGGCACGGTGCACGCGCTGCTCGGCGAAAACGGCGCAGGCAAGAGCACGCTGGTCAAGTGCGTGGCGGGCTTTCAGCGGGCCGAAGAGGGCGGCATCCTCATCGATGGCCGCGAGCAGGACATCGCCAACCCGATCGTCGCGCGTGCGTTGGGCATCGGCATGGTGTACCAGCACTTCACGCTGGCCCCCGGCATGACGGTGGCGGAGAACCTGTTGCTGGCCGGCGGCAAGACGCCCGCGTTGATCGACTGGAAAGCCAAGCGCGCCGACCTCAAGGCGTTTCTCGCGACCACGCCTTTCAGCCTCGACCTCGACGTCACGCCGTCGTCGTTGGCGGCCGGCGAGAAGCAGAAGCTCGAACTGTTGAAGCAGCTGTACCTGCGGCCCCGCCTGTTGATCCTCGACGAGCCGACCTCGGTGCTGACGCCGCAGGAGGCCGACGAGGTGCTCGGCCATGTGCGCGACTTCGCCAGGAGCGGCATGTGCACCGTGCTCATCATCACGCACAAGTTTCGCGA
>CAXTCC010000322.1:0-3360 GCA_964242015.1 uncultured Variovorax sp. | reverse complement strand
AGCACAGCATCGCGCGCACGACGTCGTGGCCGTCGGTGAAGCAATGCGCGGTGATCTGGACCGTGTCGCCGGCGACGCACTTGACTGCGAAACGACCGGCGTCGACCGCAGGCAACACGGCATCGATGACAGCACGGATGCGGCCGTCGCCGACGCTTTCGGAGGGCAAAGAAAGTCGAGCGGCGGACGCTACTGCGGGTGCTGGCGCCGAGGCCGGCTGGACCGGCATCGCTGCAGGCGCACTCGGCGGCGCTGCCACTGCGGCACTCGCGGTTTCAGCCGGCATCGCAGAAGCCGCTGTCCGGGCTGGCTTCGTCGCCTTCGATGACTTCTCAGGCTTGGTCTCGGCGGTCGCCTTGACCGCCTTGGCGACTTTGGAAACTGTGGTGACCTCAGAGGGCGGTGCTGTCTTTTTTGGCATGGGGCACGTATTGAAGAATGAGGGTCGAAAGAGGTGGCAAGGTCAGGCAAACAGAATGCGGCCGGCCATGAGAGCGCACCGGCGATGACTCGACACCACCCAGATTGCCCCATCCCGCACCGCCGAATTCCCCGGCATCGCTGTTGATCAGTTCACGCCACTCGCCGCCCAGCGGCACGCCCAGCAAATAGTTGGTCCGCGGCAGCGGCGTCATGTTGCTCACCACCAGCACCGGCGCAGTGCCGTCGTGCCCCTTGCGCAGGAACGCGAAGACGCTGGCATCAGCGTCGTCGGCCGCGATCCACTCGAAACCGTTGGCGCTGAAGTCGAGCTGATAAAGCGCCGGCGTGTCACGGTACACCCGGTTGAGTTCCGCCATGAAATGTTGCAGACCCGAGTGGCCTTCGAGCGAAGTGGCCCACCATTCGAGTTCGCCGTCGTGCGTCCACTCACGGCGCTGGCCGAACTCGCCGCCCATGAAGAGCAGCTTCTTGCCGGGATGGCCCCACATGAAACCGAACAGTGCCCGCAGGTTGGCGAACTGCTGCCACGGGTCGCCCGGCATCTTGTTGATGAGCGAGCCCTTGCCGTACACCACCTCGTCGTGCGAGAGCGGCAGCACGAAGTTTTCGTTGAAGGCATACACCATCGAAAACGTCATCTGACCGTGGTGGTACTTGCGATAGACCGGGTCTTCCTTCATGTAGGCCAGGTCGTCGTGCATCCAGCCCATGTTCCATTTCATGCCGAAGCCGAGACCGTCCATGTCGGTGGGGCGCGAGACGCGTGGCCACGCCGTCGACTCTTCGGCGATCGTCACCGTGTCGGGAAACTCGCGGTACACGGCGCGGTTGAGCGTCTGCAGGAACTCGATGGCTTCCAGGTTCTCGCGGCCACCCCACTTGTTGGGAATCCACTCGCCGTGCTTGCGCGCGTAGTCGAGGTAGAGCATCGACGCCACCGCGTCCACGCGCAGTCCGTCGAGGTGGTACTTGTCGAGCCAGAACAGGCCCGACGACGTCAGGAAGCTGCGGACCTCGTTGCGCCCGTAGTTGAAGATGCTGGAGCTCCACTCGGGGTGAAAGCCCTGGCGCGGATCGGCATGCTCGAACAGGTGCGTGCCGTCGAAATACTGAAGGCCGTGCTCGTCGGTCGGAAAGTGCGAAGGCACCCAGTCGAGCAGCACGCCGATGTTGTTCTGGTGCAGATGGTCGACCAGGTACATGAAGTCCTGCGGCGTGCCGAAGCGCGACGTCGGCGCGAAGTAACCGGTGGTCTGGTAGCCCCACGAGCCGTAGAACGGATGCTCGGTGACCGGCATCAGTTCCACATGGGTGAAGCCCATCTTCAGCATGTACTCGGCGAGCTGATGCGCGATCTCGCGATAGCCCAGAAACTCCCCATCGTGACGACGCCATGAGCCGAGGTGCAGTTCGTAGGTCGACATCGGCGCGTCGAGCGCATTGCGTGCACCGCGCGAGGCCATCCATGCGTCGTCGTTCCACTCGTAGTCCATCGACCAGATGCGCGAGGCCGTGGCGGGTGCGTGCTCTGCATAGAACGCGACCGGATCGGCCTTGTCGACGACGTAGCCGTTGAAGCGTGAGCGGATGCGGTACTTGTAAGTCTGGCCTGGCTGCGCGTCGGCGACCGAGCCTTGCCAGATGCCCGTGCCGTCGTCGCGCAGTTGCAGCGGATCGGCGTCGCCAGACCAGTAATTCCAGTCGCCGATGACCGAGACGGATTCGGCATTCGGGGCCCACACTGCAAACGACGCGCCGCCTTCGGGGTCGACATGGCAACCCAGCAGATCGTAGAGCCGTGCGTGAGTGCCCTCGCGGAAGAGATAGGCGTCGTTGGCCTGGCGATTCTGGGTGTCGGGAGATCGGATTTCTGGAAGCACGAGAGAGACTTTCGCTGCGTTCAATCGATGATCGATGGCCGGGAATCGACGACAACGACCGCAAGTTCAAGGCCATTGTTGGGGCAAAGGCGAGCGCCGCGAAGGGCACCGGGCGCCTTCGCGTGTCGGAGAGCAGCGCGTGTGTGCGGCGCGCGCTGTGCGTTCAGGCCAGGGCGGCAGCGCTGGCTGCTTGCGTCGAAAACATGGACGCTTGCATTGCCGGCATTGCAGGGCGTGCGAAGTCACCCGTCGTCAACACGACGGCACGCGATGGCTCAGCCGAGTAGCGCTCGATCGCCTTGTCACGGATCAAGCTGAAATGGCTGCGGCAGGTTGCCAGCAAGCTCTCACCACTGCCGTCGCGCGCACCACAAACGTCGCGCAAGGTTTGTTCTGAGATAAGGCCGAGAATGCGGGCGCCGTCGTCGCCGTCCGGATAGAACGCAAAGCGCACCGAAGCCGTGTCGAAGCAATAGATGCCTTCGAAGTCCATTTGTCGTCTCCTGATTATTTTTGATGACGCACGACTTTCGTGCAGGTGACGCACAAAAATGGCGCAGTCAACCGCGCGAGCCGATGCCAGCGGCCGCCTACATCGCGCCCACATCGACACACATCCGCCCTTGAAACGTGAACGAATGCCCTTATCATTAGCACTCGCTGAGGACGAGTGCTAACAGCGCTCACCTCCAGTCGATTGGGCAGCCAGCCGTTCGGTGCGGCACCCGCAAACCAAAATCCGTTTCTATTCAGGAGATGCAATGAAACTTCGTCCTTTGGCCGATCGTGTGATCGTCAAGCGCATTGAAAGCGAAACCAAGACTGCCTCGGGCATCGTGATCCCCGACAACGCCGCCGAAAAGCCCGATCAGGGTGAAGTTCTGGCCGTCGGCCCGGGCAAGAAGACCGACAAGGGCGAACTGCTCGCCATGAGCGTCAAGGTCGGCGACCGCGTTCTGTTCGGCAAGTACAGCGGCCAGACCGTCAAGGTCGATGGCGACGAGCTGCTTGTCATGAAGGAAGACGACCTGTTCGC
>CAXTCC010000321.1:0-3381 GCA_964242015.1 uncultured Variovorax sp. | reverse complement strand
GACGACTTCACCGGCGCGACCGATGCGCTCGGCACCGCCACGCGCGCCGGCTTGCGAACGTTGCTGTTCTTGTCGCTGCCCGACGATGAGCGCGTGCAACGTGCCGGCGCACTCGACTGCGTCGGCATCGCCGGCGCGGCACGCTCGATGTCGCCGGATGAGATGCGCGCCGAGCTGACGCCCATCGCGCGCTGGTTCGAAAAGCTCGGCGCCTCGGTGCTGCACTACAAGTGCTGTTCGACCTTCGACAGCGCGCCGCAGGTCGGCAGCATCGGCGTCGCCGTCGAGGTGTTGCGCTCCGCCGTTGCGCAGCCCTGGGTCGCGGTGGTGGGTGGCCAGCCGGAGCTGCGCCGCTACTGCGTCTTCGGCAACCTCTTTGCCGCGGCTGGACATGGTGGCGAGGTGCACCGCATCGACCGGCATCCGACCATGAGCCGGCATCCGGTCACTCCCATGCACGAGGCCGATCTGCGGCGGCACTTGGCGCTGCAGGGGTTCGACGGGCTGCGCTCGATGGCCTATCCGGCGTATGCCCAAGGCGCGGAAGCGGTGCATGCATCCGCGGAAGCGATGGTGTCGGAAGGCGCGAGCGGCGTGCTGTTCGATGTCGCTCGGCAGGAAGACCTGGCCACGCTCGGTGAAGCACTGTCGATGCGCACCGCGGCTGGCCGCCTTGCGTCGCATGAACCACGTGACTCGATGCTGGTCGTCGGCCCGAGCAGCGTGCTGCAGGCATTCGCACCGCAGATGCGGGCGATGCCTGATGCAGCGCTGAACTCGACGCTGAACCCGACAGCATCGCGCGTGACGCCGGCACAAGGCCCGGTGCTGGTGCTCGCCGGCAGCCTGTCGCCGGTGACCGCGAAGCAGGTCGCAGCCGCGGCTTCCTACGAAACGGTCTGGCTCGATCCGGTGGCGCTCGCCGGCGCCGAGCCTGCGCACCTCGATGCCGTTGCCGCTCGGCTTTCCGCTCTGCTCGCAGCCGGCCACAACGTGCTGGCCTGCACGGCTTCGCCTGCGACCGGTGCCGATGCCAGCCTCTCGGCGCGCGCGCTGGCCCATGCCGGCGGTGCCTTGCTCGCCCGCGTGCTCGCTGTCACGCCGGTGCGCCGTGTCGGCGTTGCGGGAGGCGACACGTCGAGCCATGCGGTGCAGGCGCTCGATGCCTGGGGCCTGTCGTACCTCGCCACGCTGTCGCCCGGCGCGCCGCTGTGCCGCGTTCATAGCGATGACGTTGCGCTCGACGGCATCGAGCTGATGCTCAAGGGCGGGCAGATGGGCGACGAGGACGTGTTCGAGCGACTGGTGCACGGCACACCCTGAAGCCGGTGCCGCGCGGCGTTGCTTCGCGTCGATCGCCCGGTGGCTGGTCATCGCCCGGTCAGGGCCGGGTGCCATGATCCGCCGGTGAAAAAGTACATCCCCTCTTTCTTGCGCCACGTCGGCCCCGGTGTCATCACGGGCGCGGCCGACGACGACCCGTCGGGCATCGCGACCTACACGCAGGCGGGTGCGCAGTTCGGCACCGGGCTGCTGTGGACAGTCTTCCTGTCGCTGCCTTTCATGATCGCGATCCAGCTGGTGTCGGCGCGCATCGGGCGGGTCACGGGCAAGGGCGTCGCGGCCAACCTGCGGCAGCATCTGCCGGCGCCGTTCCTGGCGGTGCTCGTGGGCCTGCTGGTGGTCGCCAACACGTTCAACATCGCGGCCGATATCGCGGCCATGGGCGAATCGCTCAAGCTCGTCATCGGCGGCTCGGCGCACTTTCATTCGCTCATGTTCGGCGTCGTCACGGTGCTGCTGCAGGTGTTCGTGCCGTACAGCAAGCTGGCGCACGTGCTCAAGTGGCTGACGCTGACGCTCTTCGCCTATGTGGTCACCGTGTTCGCGGTGCATGTCGATTGGGGCCGCGTGCTGTACGACCTGGTCGTGCCCAAGCTGCAGTTCAGCGGCGACTACTGGATGATGATCGTCGCGCTGCTCGGCACCACGATCTCGCCCTACCTGTTCTTCTGGCAGGCCTCGCAGGAGGTCGAAGAGCTGCGGCTCAAGCGGAGCGTCACAGCAGGCAAGGGCGATACGACCGGCACCGACGAAGAGGTGTGGCGCGACCTCGCTCGCGTCAAACAGGACACCTGGATCGGCATGACCTTCTCCAACATCATCGCGTTCTTCGTGATGGTGGTGGGTGCCTCGGTGCTGTATGCCGGCGGCGTGCACGACGTCACTTCGGCCGCCCAGGCGGCCGAAGCGCTGCGACCGCTGGCCGGCGACTTCGCCTTCTGGCTTTTTGCCGGCGGCATCATCGCCACCGGCCTGCTGGCGGTGCCGGTGCTCGCGTCTTCCGCCGCCTATGCCGTGGCCGAGGCTTTCGGTTGGGAAGAAGGGCTGGAGCGGCACTGGCGCGAGGCCAAGCAGTTCTACGCGATCATCGCGGTGGCCACATTGGTCGGCACCGCCCTCGGCTTCACGCCGGTCGACCCGATGAAAGCGCTCTACTGGAGCGCCGTCATCAACGGCGTGGTCGCAGTGCCGATCATGGCGGCGATGATGGTGCTGACCACGCGTGCCGATGTCATGGGCCGCTTCACCTCGGGCCGCAAGACGCGCTGGCTGGGGTGGGGCGGCACGGCGCTGATGGGATTCGCAGCGTTGATGATGGGATGGGATCTGGTGCACTGACGCGCGGAAACAGAAAGGTGGCGCGCCGGAGTCCCCGCTCGAGCGGGGACGGACCGAGATGGCCGCCACAGGCGACGGCCAGCCGCGCCATCGCCGTGTTGTCGCGCAGCATGTCGGCGACCAATCGCTCGACGCCGCGACGTGCGGCGTAGCGCAACAGGCGTTGCAGCAACGCGCGGCCAAGGCCCACACCCTGCCATGCATCGGCGACCGTGATCGCGAGGTGCGTCTCGCCGTGTTCGCTCACATAGCGTGCGTCGGCGACGATCGTCGCCTCGTCGTCTCCCTCGTCTTCATTGGACAGCGATTCGGCGACGATCGCGACGTGGCCCACGTGATCGACATCGGTCAGCTGGCGCAGCAGGTCGGGCGACAGCTCCTGCAGCGCTACATGAAAGCGCTTGCGGCGTGTTTCCATCGACAAGCCGCGCACGAAGTCCTGCTCGGCCGGCGCGTCGATGGCGACCATCGGGCGCACGATCACGCAGCGGCCGTCTGCCAGCGTGATGCGGTCGAGCAGCACACTCGGAAAACGGGTGCGCGTCGTAGGAAAGATCGAAGGAATGTTCATGACAGCTTTTGCATTGGTATCGGAGAGGAACCAATGTAGAAAGCCGATGTCGCCGGCACATTTCGCGAAGCCGACCGTGTTGTTTCATGTGTTGCGCCGATGGCCGACCATCGACAGCCATCGACAGC
>CAXTCC010000320.1:2243-3385 GCA_964242015.1 uncultured Variovorax sp. | reverse complement strand
TCGCAGAAATACGGCGTGCCGTTCCCGGTGTTCGCGCGCATGGCGTTCGGCGTGATGGGCGCCAACCTCGCCGCCATCGTGCGCGGCATCGTCGGCATCGTCTGGTACGGCGTGCAGACGTACTTCGCGTCGAAGGCGGTCGAGGTGCTGGTCATCACGCTGTTTCCGTCCGCGGCCGAGTTCACGCACAACAACGTCTTCGGCCTGTCCACCCTGGGCTGGGGCAGCTTCCTGTTCATGTGGTTCTTCCAGCTCGTGATCTTCCTGTCGGGCATGGAATCGATCCGCAAGTTCATCGACTTCTGCGGGCCGATCGTCTACCTCGTGATGTTCGTGCTGGCCGGCTGGATGATCTGGAAGACCGGCATGTCGAGCTTCTCGATGCAGCTCTCCGACAAGCACTACACGGGCATCGAATCGATCGGCCTGATGGCCAATGCATCGATGTTGATCGTGGCGTACTTCGCGGCGCTGCTGCTCAACTTCGGCGACTTCTCACGCTTTGCCAAGAGCGAGAGCGCAATGAAGGAGGGCAACTTCTGGGGACTGCCGGTCAACTTCATCCTGTTCGCGATCATCACGGTGATCGTGACGGGCGGCTCGATGAAAGTCTTCGGCGAAGCCATCATGGACCCGGTGCTGATCGTCGAAAAGATCAACAATCCGATCGCGACCATCGTCGGCTCGATCACCTTCATCGTCGCGACGATGGGCATCAACATCGTCGCCAACTTCGTCTCGCCGGCCTACGACATCGCCAACCTCGCGCCGCAGAAGATCAACTTCAAGATGGGCGGGTTGATCACGTCGATCCTGTCGGTCATGGTGTGCCCGTGGTTCTTCGTGTCGAGCCCGCACGCCATCACGGTGTTCGTGAGCATCTTCGGCGCCGTGCTCGGCCCGATGTTCGGCATCATGGTGGCCGACTACTACCTGGTGAAGAAGCAGAGCATCGTGCTGGCAGACCTGTACACGATGTCGCCGAATGGCTCGCTGCACTTCCAGGGCGGATGGAACCCGAAAGCATTGATCGCGCTGGCGCTCTCCGGTGCTTTGTCGATCGGCCTGTCGCTGGCCGGCGCGTTCGGGTTGATGTTCAACGTCGGCGACTGGGGCTGGCTGATCGGCTCGGCCTCCGGCGC
>CAXTCC010000320.1:0-2143 GCA_964242015.1 uncultured Variovorax sp. | reverse complement strand
CCCCACAGCCGCAGGCCGGTGAGCTCGGCCATGCGCACGCCCATCGCGGTGGGTGCCGAGATGGTCGCCATCGCGCTCAACCCCAGCCGCGCGCACTTGCGCACCAGCTCATGGCTGCCGCGGCTCGACATCAACACGAAGCCAGGCTCGCCCAGGCGCCCCGTCTGCGCGAGGCGGCCTAACAGCTTGTCGAGTGCGTTGTGGCGGCCGACGTCTTCCATCACCTCGACGAGGTCGCCATCGACGGTGGCCCAGCCGGCCGCGTGGATGGCGCCGGCTTCGCGGTTCAGTGTCTGCCGCGGCGACAGCGCATCGAAGGCCCGAAGCACGGTCGCGAGGTCGATGCGCTCGATCCACTCGCGCGGCGGCAACGGCAACGGCGTGAGGTCGAGTGCCGCGAAGCTTTCGACGCCGCAGATGCCGCAGCCGGTGCGGCCCGCCAGGCTGCGACGCCGGTCCTTCAGGCGCTCGAAGCTGCGCGTCGAAATGTCGAGCCGAACTTCGATGCCGGGCATGCCGTCGGGCAAGCCGGCGTCGCGCGCCGCGATCGGCACCACCTCGATGCCACGGCAATCGGCCGCGGCGTCGAGGATGCCTTCGCTCAGCGCGAAGCCGAGCGCGAAGGCCTCGAGGTCTTGCGGCGTCGCCATCATCACCGCGTGCGAAACGCCGTTGAAGACCAGCGCCACCGGCACTTCGGCGGCCAGCGTGTCGTCGCGCAACACGCCTTCGGCCGGCGCGGACTTCTCGCCGAAGACGCGGACGGAGCGGCGCTCGACCGGCGCAATCGATAGCTCGGACAACTCCGACAGCTCGGAAGGCGCGTCGAGTCGGGCGGCGACGGAAGAAGGGGCGGTGGCTGGCACGGACATCGTCGTTACCTTAGCCGAACGGCGCGGCGCCTGCTACGCATCCAGCGCACCGCTGTGTTGCGCGATCTGCGCGGTCCACTCGGCAGTCTGCAGCAGTCCGATCGCCGCGCCGAGCGCACGTGACGGCCGCACACCGTCTTGCGTCAAGAAGCCGATCGGCGTGCGCACTTCAGGCTCGACCAACGGCAGCGCCTCGAGCTCGCGCAAACCGCGCACGGCAGCGACCATGGCGCCTGGCAACACGCTGCACACGTCGCCTGCGATCACAGCGAGTGCGAGCGCGAGCACGGAGTTGGTCTCGATCGCCGGGCTGGCCTCGACACCGGCGTCGTGCAGTGCCTGGTCGATGATCGTGCGGTTGTGCATGTCGGGGGTGAGCAGGCACAAGGGCAGCGCGCCAGCCTCTGCCCATCGCATCGGTGCGCCGATGCGCAGCTTGTCTTTCGACGGCTTGGCCGCGCGGCGCAGCAGGTAGTAGTGCTCGATGCTCTGCGGCCAGGCGGTGAGCTTCACGCTCTTCAGCCGCATGCGCTCGGTGTAGCCGAGTGCGAGGTCGAGCGAGAGGTTCTCCAGACCCATTTCGAGCTGTTGCGAGCTCATCGAGAGCACCGTCGGCACGATGCCCGGATGGCGTTGCTGCAGCAGCGCGGCAAAGCGCGCCAGCATCGGGATGGCGGTGGGCACCGCGGCCATGCGCAAGTGCCCGCGCGGGTGCGCCTCGTCGCTGCGCAGCTCTTGCTGAAGCACCTCGTTGTCGCGCAGCATGCGCTGGCCTGTCGCCAGCACGCGCTCGCCTTCGTGCGTGAGCCCGACATAGGCGCGGCCCCGCTTGACGATGACCACGCCGAACTCTTCTTCGAGTGCGCGCAGCGCGTTAGACAGGGCAGGCTGCGTGATGTGCGACGCCTCGGCCGCGCGGCCGAAATGACGGTGCTCGCTCAACGCGACCAGGTAGCGCATCGAGGCAAGCAGGTTCATCGCTTCAGCAGGTGTTGCGTTTTCAGGTGTTCTTGCTGATCGAGATGGTCGGGAACTTGGCAGAGAAGTCCTTGGCCTTCTCCGCGATGCCGACCGCCACCTGCCGCGCGACGGCCTTGTAGAGGTTCGCGACTTCGCCATCGGGGTCGGCCACCACCGTCGGCTTGCCGCTGTCGGCCTGCAGGCGGATGTTGATGTCGAGCGGCAACGCGCCGAGGTACGCCATGTCGTATTGCGCCGCCATCTTCTTGCCGCCGTCGGCGCCGAAGATGTGCTCCACGTGGCCGCAGTTG
>CAXTCC010000319.1:0-3485 GCA_964242015.1 uncultured Variovorax sp. | reverse complement strand
GCGGCTGTAGCTCAGTTGGATAGAGTACTTGGCTACGAACCAAGGGGTCGTGGGTTCAATTCCTGCCAGCCGCACCACCATCAAGGAAAGCCCGCAACATCTGTTGCGGGCTTTTTTCATTGGAGCATCCTGGATGAGCAAGGCATTCACGAAGGAAAGCGACTCGGACGATGAGGACGACGGCACCGCCGCGTTGTCCGTGCCGCTTCCGCCCGGCGGCAAGAACTACATCACGCCGCAAGGGTACGCGCGACTGCGTGCCGAATTGCTCCAACTCATGGACGAAGAACGGCCCAAGGTTGTCGAAGCCGTTCATTGGGCTGCAAAGAACGGCGACCGTTCGGAGAACGGCGATTACATCTACGGCAAGAAGCGCCTGCGCGAAATCGATGGGCGCATCCGGTTTCTGACGAAGCGACTGGAGATTGCCGTGCCGACCGACCCTGCCGTCCATCACGGCAGCGACCAGGTGTTTTTCGGGGCAACGGTTCGCTATGCCGACGAGAGCGGCGATGAGCGCACGGTAACCATTTTGGGCATTGACGAGGCCGACAGCGCGCAGGCGCAGGTCAGCTGGATTTCGCCCATCGCACGTGCGCTGCTGAAATCCCGAGAAGGCGATGTCGTCAAGCTCGTAACGCCGGCCGGGGTGAGCGAAGTCGAAGTGGTCTCAGTGGCATACCCCGAGCCACGTCCCGCGCCGGACAGCGACGCGCCGTCCTGACCGGGCCATAGATTCCGGCCTTCAGGGCGCGGGTACCGTGCGCGCGGCGGAAAGCACCGAAGGCGTCCGCTTCACCGCACGCAGCACCGCTTCAAGATGCGTCGTGTCTCGCACAGCAATGACGAATCGCATGTCGGTCATTTCTTGCGGCGTCTCATCGGCCATCTCGACGTGCGTGATGTCCGCCTCTGCAGTCGCCAGGGTCGCAGCGACCCGCGCCAGCACGCCCTTGTCGTTGCGCACCGTGACCACGACGCCGGTTTCGAATGCGCGCACCGGGTCGTCCGCCCATTCGACCGCGAAGAATCGCTCGCTGTCCTTGTAATGAAGCCGTTGGCCGACACCGCAGGCCTCGGTGTGCACCACCAAGCCTTCGCCGTGACCCAGATAGCCGACGATCGCGTCGCCTGGAATGGGCCTGCAACAAAGAGCGAAGCGCACCGACGAGTTCTCGCTGCCATCCAGCGTCACCGCGCCTTGCGACACGGTTTCCTGCGCGGTGAAACGTTCGCGGCTGAGCAGCAGCGCATCTGGCTTTTCGCCGCGCTCCGCCAGCAGAGCCATCAGACGTTTGGCCACGATGCTGGCGATGCGCTTGCCGAGGCCGATGTCTGTCAGGAGTTCGGCACGCGTGCGGCTTCCGGTAAAGCGCAACAGCTTTTCCCAGATGGCCTGGTTGGCCGGCTCGGCCGATGGCAGCGTGCCCAGGCCTTCTGCACGCAGCGCCTGCGCCAAGAGCTTTTCGCCGAGGCCTTCGGATTCAGCGTGCGCGAGCGTCTTCAGATAGTGCCGAATCTTCGATCGCGCGCGTCCGGTCCGCACGAAGCCGAGCCACGCCGGATTCGGCGTCGACACCGGCGCGGTGATCACTTCCACCACGTCGCCGTTTTTCAGTTCCGTGCGCAATGGCACCTGGTCGCCGTTGATGCGGGCCGCGGAAGTATGGTCGCCGATGCGGCTGTGAATGGCATAGGCGAAGTCGACCACGGTCGCGCCCCGCGGCAGCGCCATGATCTGGCTCTTGGGTGTGAACACGTAGACCGCGTCCGGAAACAGATCGACCTTGACGTGGTCCCAGAACTCGGCGGCATCGCGTGTCTCGTGCTGGATGTCGAGCAGCGACTGCAGCCATTTCGTACCCAGGCGATCCGCGCCGGTGGCGTTCGGCTCCGCTGCCTTGTAGAGCCAGTGGGCGGCAACGCCTGACTCGGCCACCACGTGCATCGCTTCCGTGCGCAACTGAAACTCGACGCTGACGCCCGAGGGTCCGACCAGCGTCGTGTGCAAAGACTGATAGCCGTTGAGCTTGGCGATCGCGATGTGGTCCTTGAACTTGCCGGGCAGCGGCTTGTACATCTGGTGGAGGATGCCGAGCCCGGTGTAACAGGCGATGACGTTCGGCACGATGATCCGGAAGCCGTAGATGTCGGTCACCTGCGCGAAGCTCAGGTGCTTTTCTTCCATCTTCTGGTAGATCGAATAGAGCGTTTTCTCGCGACCGGCGATTCGCACCACCATGCCTGCGGCCGTGAACGTGCTTTCAAGCTCGCGCTGGACTTTTTGAATCAGGTCGCGCCGCCGTCCACGCGCCTTGGAGACGGCCTTGGCGAGTATGGCGTAGCGCCATGGGCGCAGATATCGAAACGACAGCTCCTGCAACTCACGGTACGTCTGATTCAGCCCGAGCCGGTGTGCAATCGGGGCGTAGATCTCGATCGTTTCGCCGGCGATGCGCGCCCATTTTTCACGCGGTGCATCGTCCAGCGTGCGCATGTTGTGCGTGCGGTCCGCCAGCTTGACCAGGATGACGCGCACGTCGCGTGCCATGGCCAACAGCATCTTGCGGAAAGACTCCGCCTGGTTCTCTTCGCGCGTGTTGAACTGGAGCTTGTCGAGCTTGGTAAGACCATCGACCAGCTCCGCGACGGGGGCACCGAAGCGTTCGATCAGCTCGGGTTTGGTGACGCCGCAGTCTTCGATCGCGTCGTGCAGCAGCGCTGCCATCAAGGCTTGGGCGTCGAGCTTCCATTCGGCGCACTGCGCCGCCACAGCGATCGGATGGGTGATGTAGGGCTCGCCGCTGTTGCGCAGCTGGCCCAAGTGCGCTTCGTCCGCGAAACGATAGGCGCGGCGTACCTGCTCGGTGTCTTCTGCACTCAGATAGTCGAGCCGGGCGGTGAGCGCAGCGAAGCTCGCAGCGGCCGCGTTGAGCGCTGCCGGGCTCGGACGGGGCGAGCCTTTCGGGACACTGGAATGAGGTTTGACGACCGCGCTCATGAGCACCACTTTAGCGTGCACGTTGCAATGAAGCGATCGGACACAAAAAAAGCACCGCGAACGGTGCTTGTTTGTGCGGAGCCGGGAGTCAACTCAGCCCGGAACCTTCTTGAGCATTTCAATGCCGATCTTGCCTTCGGCAATTTCACGCAGAGCGGTCACGCAAGGCTTGTTCTTGCTCTCGATCTTGGGCGCGTGGCCTTGGCTCAGCATGCGCGCGCGGTAGGTGGCGGCGAGCACCAGTTGAAAGCGGTTCGGGATTTGCAACAGGCAATCTTCGACGGTAATGCGGGCCATGAAAATCTTTCGGTCGTTGAGCACGGATGCTGAATCAGGGGATATTGAGCGCTGCGAAGGTGTCGGCACGCGCGCGGCGCTGTGCGGAGTACCGAAGCCGCTGCGCGTGAACAATGGCTTTCAGGTCAAAAAGCGCGCGCTCAAATAACTCGTTGATTATAACGAAGTCGAATTCATTGGCGCGCGC
>CAXTCC010000318.1:0-3499 GCA_964242015.1 uncultured Variovorax sp. | reverse complement strand
CCGGCCATTACACTTGCGCGGTTTTTCACAGCGGCGTCATGAACGTGTGTTAGCCGCGCATTCAGGAGAGCGCCATGTTCGGCAAGCTGCTGCCCCGCGAGGGGAATTTTTTCGAGATGTTCAACCAGCATGCCGAGCGCATCGTCGAAGCCGCGCGGGCTTTCGAGAATCTCGTCGCGAACTACAACGACGTGCATTTGCGCGAGCAATACAACCGCGACGTCGACAACGCAGAGCGCGCCGCCGACCGCGTGACGCACGACGTCAACCGGCTGATCCACAAGACCTTCATCACGCCGATCGATCGCGAGCAGATCCACAAGCTCATCAACACGATGGACGACGTGGCCGACCTGATCCAGGACTCGGCCGAGACCATGGCGCTGTATGACGTGCGCCACATGACCGACGAGATCGTCCGTCTCACTGCGCTGAGCGTGAAATGCTGCGACCGCCTGAAAGACGCGGTCAAGTTTCTCGGCAAGATCGCCGACCCGGCCGTGGCCGAGGCGGTGCTGAAGACGTGCGAAGAAATCGACCGCCTCGAATCCGACGCCGACCGCGTGATGCGCAGCGCCATGAGCAAGCTGTTTCGCGAAGAGCCCGATGTGCGCGAGGTCATCAAGCTGAAGGCGATCTACGAACTGCTCGAAACCATCACCGACAAGTGCGAGGACGTGGCGAACGTGATCGAGGGCATCGTCCTCGAGAACTCGTGATTCGGTAAACGCGCATGGCAGCAGTTCAGGTGAGCGTGTGGGTGGTGGTTTTGCTGGTCGTGCTGGCGATCCTGTTCGACTTCATGAACGGGTTTCACGACGCCGCGAATTCGATCGCGACCGTCGTGTCGACCGGCGTGTTGAAGCCGGGGCAGGCGGTGGTCTTCGCGGCGTTCTTCAATCTGGTGGCGATCTTCGTTTTTCACCTGAGCGTGGCGGCGACGGTCGGCAAAGGCATCGCGCAGCCGAGCGTGATCGATGTCCACGTGGTTTTCGGCGCGCTGATCGGCGCCATCAGCTGGAACCTCGCCACCTGGTATTACGGCATTCCGAGCAGCTCGTCGCATGCGCTCATCGGCGGTATCGTCGGTGCGGTAATCGCCAAGGCGGGCTCCAGCGCGCTGGTGGCGTCGGGCATCTGGAAGACGGTGGCTTTCATCTTCGTGTCGCCGTTGCTGGGCTTTTTGCTCGGCTCTTTCATGATGATCCTGGTCGCGTGGGTGTTTCGCCGCTCGACGCCGTCTCGCGTCGATCGATGGTTCCGGCGGTTGCAGCTCGTCTCGGCCGGCGCCTACAGCCTGGGCCACGGCGGCAACGACGCGCAAAAAACCATCGGGATCATCTGGATGCTGTTGATCGCCACCGGCTACGCCAACGCCAACGACGCCAATCCTCCGACGTGGACCATCGTGTGCTGCTACACCGCGATCGCGCTCGGGACGATGTTCGGCGGCTGGCGCATCGTGAAGACGATGGGGCAGAAGATCACCAAGCTGAAGCCGGTCGGCGGCTTCTGTGCCGAGACGGGTGGCGCGCTGACGCTGTTCCTGGCAACGGCGCTTGGCGTGCCGGTGTCGACGACGCACACGATCACGGGCGCCATCGTCGGTGTGGGCGCCACGCAGCGCGCCAGTGCCGTGCGCTGGGGCGTGGCGGGCAACATCGTGTGGGCGTGGATCTTCACCATTCCCGCGTCGGCCTTCGTCGCCGCGATCGCCTACTGGATCAGCCTTCAGATTTTCTAGCAGGCCATCGAAGCCTGTCCGGCGGCGAGCGCGAAGTTACTGTGAGATTTTTCGGCCTTCTTCGACCTGGTACTCGAAGTAGCGCTGAAAGCTGAAGACGATGCTCGACATGAGCACCGTGGTGCCAATCAGCAGCGACACCACGATGGCGCCGATGGTGAGCCAGCCGGTGCGACCCGGCGGCGCATCCGGTGCCGCGCCGATGTTGAAGCGGCCGTTCCATTTTTCGGGCGTCATCAGCCCGTAGACGATGGCGGTCAATGCACACCCGGCGATCGTGAAGCCGATCAGCGGAATCAGCAGCCAGCTCCATAAATCGTCCAGGCCGTAGAGGCGTGCGCGTTCGATGCCGTAGATCCCGAGCGCCGTCGGGATCGGAAGCAACCAGCCGAGCGTGTCGCCGAAGCCGCGCAGGTAGAAGCGATGCAGGCCGAGCGGGCCACCGATGAAGGTGAGCCACGCGGTCAGGGTCTTGTTTTTCATCGCGCCCTTTTACTCCGGGGCGGTGTCGCTTCCCTGACCCAGGACCTTGTCCATCAACACGACGTCGCGCCATTGGCCGAATTTCCAGCCGCAATCCTTCAACACGCCGACGTGCGAAAAGCCTTGTGCCCGGTGAACCCCGACCGAGCCGAGGTTGGCCGAGTCGCCGATGACGGCGATCAGCTTGCGCACCCCGACTGCTTCGGCTGCCTGTGTCAAAGCTGCCAGCAACTGGGTGCCGAGCCCCTGGCCGCGGGCACTGTCGGCGAGATAGATCGAGTCTTCGGCCGAATACCGGTAGGCCGGCCGTGGCTTGAACCAGTTGCAGTACGCAAAACCCACCACCTCGCCAGCTTCGCTCTCCGCCACCAGATAGGGCAAATCCTTGGACAGCACATCAGCGCGGCGAGCGGTCATGTCTGCCAGCGTGGGCGGCTCGGTCTCGAAGGTTCCGGTGCCGTTCAGTACATGGTGTGCGTAGATGGCGGTGATGGCGTGGAGATCGTCTTCACGGCTCGGGCGAATGGTGGTCATCGAGGTACTTAGAGGCGAGTTGTGGTGGCAGTGGCACAAAGAGCGGGACGCGCCGAGTCTTGAAAACAGGCGGGCGGGCTATAATCGTGGGCTTTTCAGCGTGTCGCTGGCCGGGTGGCCATGTCGCGTGTCTCGACGCTGGAAGAACACTGTGTGCAAGCCTTATCGGGATTTTCCCGGCTTGCTGCACCACCCGAAGGATAAATCATGGTCGTCATTCGACTCTCCCGCGGCGGCTCCAAAGGTCGTCCGTTTTTCAACATCGTCGTGTCGGACAAGCGCGTTCGCCGCGATGGCCGTTTCATCGAACGTCTGGGTTTCTACAACCCCGCCGCCAAGGAAAACGAAGAGAGCATCCGCATTGCTCAAGACCGTCTGACCTACTGGAAGAGCGTCGGCGCACAAGCTTCGCCAACCGTCATGCGTCTGGTCAAGCAAGCCGCTGCTGCGGCACCCAAGGCAGCAGCCTGATCGGCTGCAGGTGATGCTGCCCACGCTCGAAACCGCTGCGCTGCCGGCGGACGCGATCGAGGTGGGGCGCATTGCCGATGCCTGGGGCATCAAAGGCTGGTTCAAGGTCTTGCCCCACAGCGCCCAACCCGAGGCGCTTTTTTCTTCCAAGCGCTGGTTCATCCAGCCGCCCGGCGGAACTTCCGGCCCCTTCAAGCTTGCGATCCGCGAAGCCAAAGAACATTCGAACTGGGTCGTTGCGCACTCGGACGACGTGCCCGATCGCAC
>CAXTCC010000317.1:0-3549 GCA_964242015.1 uncultured Variovorax sp. | reverse complement strand
CTCAGCATCCCCATGATCCGCTCCTGCGTCTTCGGATGCACGATCAGCGAACAGAACGCCTTACGTTCCAGCGTCATCAGATATTCCTCGGTGACGAGCGAGCCGGCGTCGATGTCGCCGCCGGTCACCACCTCGGCGATCAGGCTGGCGATGTGGAAGTCGTGCGCGCTGATGAAGCCGCCGTCGCGCATGTTGACCAGCTGGCCCTTGATCGTCGCGGCACCGCTGCGGCCGGCCACGCGGAAAGTACGGCGCAACGGTGCGCGGTAGCCAGCATCGGCCATGGCCTTCGCTTGCTGCAGCGCGACGTACAGCAGCTCGTCCTTGTTCGGCACGATCACGTCGCTGTCGAGCACGTAGCCGAGCTTCTTCGAATCGAGCGCGCCGGTGCCGACCTTCGCCATCGCGGCGGCAGTGAAGCCTTCGGTCAGGAACGGCAGCAAATCGCTGCCGGTCGACGCTGCCGCGTTCTCGGCTGCACGGCGCGCGATGTACGTCAGACCACCGGCGCCGGGAATCAACCCGACGCCGACCTCGACCAGCCCGATGTAGCTTTCCATCGCCACCACGCGCTTGGCCGAATACACCGCCAACTCGCAGCCGCCGCCCAGCGCCAGGCCGCGAACGGCGGAAACCACCGGCACGCTGGCATAGCGAATCTTCAGCATGACGTTCTGCAGCTCGGCTTCCGCGCCTTCGACCGCGCCGATGCCGGCAACCACGAAGGCCGGCAGCATCGCCTGCAAGTCGGCGCCGACCGAGAACATCTCGTCGGGCGACCAGATCACCAGGCCCTTGTATTCGGCTTCGGCCAGCTCGACCGCAGCGCCCAGCGCTTCTGCCACGTCGGGGCTGATCGCGTGCATCTTCGAATGGATGCTGGCGATAAGGACCTCGCCATCGAGCGTCCAGACGCGCACGTCGCCTTCATCGCTGATCGTGGTGCCAGCCTTGTTGGCGTCGACCGCATTCGCGCCCAGCACACTCTCGGGGAACAGCTGCCTCGCATGCACCGGCAACTTGCGTTGCGGCACGAACTGGCCTTGCGATGCGCTCCACGAACCTTCGGGCGTGTGCACGCCGCCAGCCTTGGCGACGGCACCTTCGAAGACCCACTTCGGCAACGCCACCGTGCTCAATGCCTTGCCGGCATCGATGTCTTCCTGAATCCACTTCGCGACCTGCAGCCATCCTGCTTCTTGCCATAGTTCGAACGGCCCCTGCTTCATGCCGAAGCCCCAGCGCATCGCGAAGTCGACGTCGCGTGCGCTCTCGGCGATGGTCGCCAAGTGCACCGCGGCGTAGTGGAAGCTGTCGCGCAAGATGGCCCATAGGAACTGGCCTTGCGGTCCTTCGCTTTCGCGCAGCAACTTCAGTCGCTCGGCCGCCGGCTTCTTCAGCATGCGGCCGTAGACCTCGTCGGCCTTCTCGCCCGAAGGCACGTAGCCACCCTGGCCTTCGTTGGCCTTCAGGTCGAATCGCAGAATGTCGCGCCCGACCTTCTTGAAGAAGCCTGCCTTGGTCTTCTGCCCGAGGTTGCCCAGCTCCAGCAGCTTCGCGAGCACCGGCGGCGTCTGGAAGTTGGCATAGAACGGGTCGCTCTCTGCATTCAGGTTGTCTTGCAGCGTCTTCACGACGTGCGCCATCGTGTCGAGGCCGACCACGTCGGCGGTGCGGAAGGTGCCCGAGCTCGCCCGGCCCAGCTTCTTGCCTGTCAGGTCGTCGACGATGTCCGGCGTCAGGCCGAACTTCTCGACCTCTTTCAACGTCGCCAGCATGCCTGCGATGCCGACGCGATTCGCGATGAAGTTGGGCGTGTCGTGCGCCCGCACCACGCCCTTGCCGAGCGTGCTGGTGACGAAGGTTTCAAGCTGGTCGAGCACCGCGGGTTGCGTGGTCGGCGTGTTGATCAGCTCGACCAGGAACATGTAGCGCGGCGGGTTGAAGAAGTGAATGCCGCAGAAGCGCGGCTTCAGTGGTTCGGGCAGCGCTTCGCTCAGTTTGGTGATCGACAGGCCCGACGTGTTCGACGCCAGGATCGCGTGCCTGGCGACGTGTGGCGCGATCTTCTTGTACAGGTCGAGCTTCCAGTCCATGCGCTCGGCGATCGCTTCGATCACCAGGTCGCACTCGCCGAGCTTCGACAGATCGTCTTCGTAGTTGGCGACTTCGATCAACGCCGCGTCGGTCACGTCGCCAAGCGGCGCCGGCTTGAGCTTCTTCAGGTTGTCGATGGCGCGGGTGACGATGCCGTTCTTCGACCCTTCCTTGGCGGGCAGGTCGAACAGCACGACCGGCACGCGAACATTGACGAGGTGCGCCGCAATCTGCGCACCCATGACGCCGGCGCCGAGTACGGCGACTTTTCTTACATTGAATGTGGACATGATTTTTTCAGCGTTGATCATTGCGCGCGCACCCAGGTCTGCGTGCGCCAGAACGGGCCAAGATACCCGCGCACTTCCAGCTTCTTGCCACCATCAATCGGCGTGAACGCGGCGCGGTATTCCTTGCCGTTCTCGGGGTCGAGGATCTTGCCGCCTTCCCATACGTCCTTGCCTTCGACCTTCTTGCCGCCGCGAATGATGTCGAGGCCGACGATGGGCTTGCCCTTGCGTTCGTCGGTGCACTCTTCGCACACCGCGTCGGCGGCCGAATCTTTCTTCAGCGACTTCTCGATGCGGCCGTCGAGCGCGCCGCCTTTTTCGACGATGCGGATCTCGGCCTTGGTTTCGCCGGTCTTGTCGTCGACGTTGCGCCAGAGTCCGACGGGCGAGCTCTGCGCCAGCGCCGCGGTGGCGCCGGCAAGCAGCGCGAGGGTGACGAGCGTGGCCTTCATGCCAGTGCCGCGTCGGTGTCCATCAACACCTTGCTGCCCGCGCGCGCAGTGCGCATCAGCGTCGCGGTCTCGGGGAACAGCTTGGCGAAGTAGAAGCGCGCGGTCTGCAGCTTGGCGACATAGAACGGATCGGTGTTGCCAGAAGCGATTTCGCGCAACGCGACCTGCGCCATGCGAGCGAACAGATAGCCGAACACGAAGTGCCCCGCCACGCGCAAGTAATCGACCGCCGCCGCGCCCACTTCATCCGGGTTCTGGAAGCCCTTGAAGCCGATCTCCGTCGTGAACTTGGTCAGCTGTTCGCCCAGCATCGCGACCGGCGTGATGAACTCGCTCATCTTCTCGTTCACACCTTCTTCGGCCACCAGCGCACCGACCAGCTTGCCGAACTTCTTCAGCGAGGCACCGTTGTTGCCCAGCACCTTGCGGCCCAGCAGGTCGAGCGACTGGATGGTGTTGGTGCCTTCGTAGATCATGTTGATGCGGTTGTCGCGGGTGAACTGCTCCATGCCCCATTCCTTGATGAAGCCGTGGCCGCCGAACACCTGCATGCACGCGTGGGTCGCGATGTGGCCGTTGTCGGTGATGAAGGCCTTGACGATCGGCGTCAGCAGCGCGACCAGTTCGCCCGAGTCCTTGCGGACCTTTTCGTCCGGATGGTGATGCTCCTTGTCGAGCAGCAAGGTGCAGAAGATCTGCAACGCGCGGCC
>CAXTCC010000316.1:0-3555 GCA_964242015.1 uncultured Variovorax sp. | reverse complement strand
TCAGCGCTTCCAGCACTTCGTTGCTGCTGATGGTGAAGCTGCGCGGCACGCCTTCAGAAAGGTTGCGGCCCTTGACTTCCATCTCCTTGACCTCGGAGCCTGGGAACGCCGAACCGATCGTCTTCTTGATGACTTCAGCGGTCGGCTCGCCGATCAACATGCCGTAGTTGCGACGGATGTAGTTGATGATGGCTTCGTCGAAGCGATCGCCGCCGACGCGGACGCTGCCCTTGTAGACCATGCCGCCGAGCGAGATCACGCCCACTTCGGTGGTACCGCCGCCGATGTCGACGACCATCGAGCCCGACGCTTCCGACACCGGCAGGCCGGCACCGATCGCCGCGGCCATCGGCTCTTCGATCAGATACACCGACGTGGCGCCAGCCGCTTCGGCCGCATCCTTGATGGCACGGCGCTCGACCTGGGTCGAACCGCAGGGCACGCAGATGATGATGCGCGGGCTGGGCGTGAACAACGTGCGCGGATGCACCATCTTGATGAACTGCTTGATCATCTGCTCGGTGATCACGAAGTCTGCGATGACGCCGTCTTTCATCGGGCGAATCGCCTCGATGTTGCCGGGCACTTTGCCGAGCATGGCCTTGGCCTCCCGGCCGACCGCCTGGATCACCTTCTTGCCGTGCGGGCCGCCTTCGTGGCGGATGGCGACGACCGACGGCTCGTCGAGCACGATGCCTTTGCCTCGCGCGAAGATCAGGGTGTTGGCAGTGCCGAGGTCAATCGCGAGGTCGGTAGAGAAATACCGACGAAAAGTACCGAACATTGAGGGGTCCTCTGCGGGCATGGCATGCGCTTCGGCATGGCATCGCCCTTGTTTTGACAGGTGAAATTGAGTGTTTTTGCGGCAAAAGCCGGCGCGTTCGCGGGGGTTGCGGCAAAGGCGGGATAATAACCGAATCCCCTGTCTTTCTCATGTTTGCACGCCCCGCAAGGGTGCAATGCCACCGGTGCTTTCACCGGGTCAAGCCACTCTCCCGATGTCACTTTCCGCTTCCGATATTGCGCGCATCGCTTCGCTGGCGCGCCTGCAACTCGCCCCTGACGAGAGCGAGCGCCTGCAAGGGCAGATCAACGGCTTTTTCGAACTGGTCGAACGCATGCGTGCCGTCGACACCGCCGGCATCGAGCCGCTGGCGCATCCGGTCGCCGCCATCGAAGACATCACGCTGCGGCTGCGCGACGACGTGGTGAGCGAGCCGAACAACCGCGAAGCCAATCAAAGAAGTGCGCCCGCGGTCGAATCGGGTCTGTTTCTGGTGCCGAAGGTGATCGAATGAGCGGCACGCAGATTCACGACAAAGGCGTGGCCGAACTGGCACGCGCGCTTGCAGCCCGCGACGTGTCGGCGGTCGAAGTCGCGCAGCATTTCCTCGGTCGCATGAAGACGCACGAGGCGCTCGGCGCCTTCGTCGCGGTCGACCCGGAGGTCACGCTGGCCCAGGCCCGAGCCGCCGACGCGGCGCTTGCAGCCGGCAACGCTGCCGCACTCACCGGTGTGCCGATCGCGCACAAGGACATCTTCGCCACGCTCGACTTCCCGACCACGGCCGGCTCGCGCATCCTGGCCGGCTACCGCTCGCCTTTCGACGCGACGGTCGTGCGCAAATTGGCCGAAGCCGGCGCGGTGACGTTGGGCAAGCTCAGCTGTGACGAGTTCGCGATGGGTTCGGCCAACGAGAACGTCGCCGTGCCTGCGGTCGGCGGCAACGCCGTCGTGCCGGTGCAAAACCCATGGGATCGCGCGCGCATTCCGGGTGGCTCTTCCGGCGGCAGTGCAGCCGCCGTGGCCGCACGACTGGCACCGGCCGCCACCGGCACCGACACCGGCGGCTCGATCCGCCAGCCCGCATCGTTCTGCGGCGTGACCGGCATCAAGCCGACCTACGGCCGCGCCTCGCGCTACGGCATGGTGGCCTTCGCGTCGAGCCTCGACCAGGCCGGCCCGATGGCCCGCTCGGCCGAAGACTGCGCCTTGCTGATGTCGGCCCTGTGCGGACCCGACCTCGACCGCGATTCGACCTCGATCGACCGGCCCGTCGAGAACTATTCGCTGACGCTCGGCGCATCGCTCGATGGCCTGCGCATCGGCGTGCCCAAAGAGTTTCTGGGCGATGGCGTGGGGCCCGGCGTGCGCACGGCAGTCGATGCCGCGCTCGCCGAATACGAGAAGCTCGGTGCCCGGCGCGTCGAAGTGACCCTGCCACGCACTGAATTGTCGATCCCGGTCTACTACATCATTGCCGCGGCCGAAGCATCGAGCAACCTGAGCCGCTTCGACGGCGTCAAGTTCGGTCACCGCGCGGCCAAGTACAAAGACCTGGCCGACATGTACGGCAAGACGCGCGAAGAAGGCTTCGGCGACGAGGTCAAGCGCCGCATCATGATCGGTACCTACGTGCTGAGCCACGGCTACTACGACGCCTACTACCTGCAGGCGCAAAAGGTTCGCCGCATGATCGCCGACGACTTCCAGCAAGCCTTCGCGCAGTGCGACGTCATCGCCGGCCCGGTGGCGCCCACGGTCGCATGGAAGCTCGGCGAGCACGGCAACGACCCGGTCGCGGACTACCTCGCCGACATCTTCACCCTGCCCGCTTCACTCGCCGGGTTGCCTGGGATGAGCCTGCCGGCCGGTTTCGATGGGCACATGCCGGTCGGCCTTCAATTGATCGGCAACTACTTCGGTGAAGCGAAGCTGTTGAACGCGGCCCATCGCTTCCAGCAAGCGACCGATTGGCACACGCGAACGCCGGAGGGCTTCTAAATGAGCCAACCCGTCATGAACTCTTTCGAACAGATGCAGGAAGGCCGCCCGACCGGCCCGCTGGTGCGTGGCTACGAAGTCATCATCGGCTTCGAAACACACGCGCAGTTGTCGACCGCCAGCAAGATCTTCAGCCGCGCCTCGACCGCCTTCGGCGCCGAGCCCAACACGCAAGCCTGCGCCGTCGACCTGGCGTTGCCCGGCACGCTGCCGGTGATGAACAAGGGCGCCGTCGAACGCGCCATCAAGCTCGGCCTCGCGCTCGGCTCGACCATCGCGCCGCGCAGCGTGTTTGCGCGCAAGAACTACTTCTATCCCGATCTGCCCAAGGGCTACCAGATCAGCCAGTTCGAAATTCCGGTGGTGCAAGGTGGCGAGGTCGCGTTCTTCGTACCCTCGTCGAGCGCAGGACAGGCGCCCGAACCCAAGACCGTGCGGCTGGTTCGCGCCCATCTGGAAGAAGACGCCGGCAAATCGCTGCACGAGAACTTCATCGGCCAGTCCGGCATCGATTTGAATCGCGCCGGCACGCCGCTGCTCGAGATCGTGACCGAGCCGGACATGCGCTCCACCGCCGAGGCCGTGGCCTATGCGAAAGAGTTGCACAAGATCGTGACCTGGATCGGCATCTGCGACGGCAACATGCAGGAAGGCAGCTTCCGCTGCGACGCCAACGTGTCGGTGCGCAAGCCCGGGCAGCCGCTCGGCACCCGCCGTGAGATCAAGAACCTGAACAGCTTCAAGTTCATGCAGCAGGCGATCGACTACGA
>CAXTCC010000315.1:0-3567 GCA_964242015.1 uncultured Variovorax sp. | reverse complement strand
TGGTGCCCGCCCGGCATGCTGGGCATCGGCATCGGCGGGACGGCCGAGAAGGCCGCGCTGATGGCCAAGGAAAGCCTGATGGACGACCTCGACATGCACGAGTTGCAGGCCAAAAAGTCGTCGGGCGCCGAGTTGACCAAGGTCGAGGCGCTGCGCATCGAGCTGTACGAAAAGGTCAACGCGCTGGGCATCGGCGCACAGGGCCTGGGCGGCTTGTCGACGGTGCTCGACATCAAGATCAAGATGTACCCGACGCACGCGGCCAGCAAGCCGGTCGCGATGATTCCCAACTGCGCCGCCACGCGGCATGCGCACTTCGTGATGGACGGCAGCGGCGCGGTGTACCTGACGCCGCCCTCGCTCGATTTGTGGCCCGACGTCGACTGGGCGCCCGACTACCAGACGAGCAAAAAGGTCGACCTCGACACGCTCACGCCCGCCGAGGTGGCGAGCTGGAAGCCCGGCGACACGCTGCTGCTCAACGGCAAGATGCTGACCGGCCGCGACGCCGCGCACAAACGCATCGCCGACATGTTGGCCAAGGGCGAGCCATTGCCCGTGGACTTCAAGAACCGCGTCATCTACTACGTCGGACCGGTCGATCCGATCCGGGACGAAGCGGTCGGCCCGGCTGGCCCGACCACCGCCACGCGCATGGACGGCTTCACCGAGATGATGCTGGCGCAAACCGGCCTGATCGCGATGATCGGCAAGGCCGAGCGCGGACCGGTCGCCATCGAAGCCATCAAGAAGCACAAGAGCGCTTACCTGATGGCGGTCGGCGGAGCGGCGTACCTGGTGAGCAAGGCGATCAAGACCGCCAAGGTGGTCGGCTTCGCGGACCTCGGCATGGAAGCGATCTACGAGTTCGACGTGGTCGACATGCCGGTGACGGTGGCGGTCGATGCGGGCGGCACCAGCGTGCACATCACCGGCCCGGCCGAGTGGCAGAAGCGCATCGCGTCGGGCGCGCTCAAGACGATCGCGCTGGAAGCGGTTTGAGCGATCGCGCCGTCGACGGGGCCGAGAACGCCGATCGACCGACCAAGGCCATGAACGCCGATCGCCCGATCGGCGTGTTCGACAGCGGCATCGGCGGCTTCAGCGTACTGAACGCGTTGCAGGCCGAACTGCCGCACGAGCGCTTCGTCTACGTCGCCGACACCGCCCACGCGCCCTACGGCGAGCGCGGTGACGACTACGTGGCGGCACGCACCCGCGCGGTCACGCGCTACCTGATCGACGCGCACGACATCAAGGCGATGGTGGTCGCCTGCAACACCGCCACCGCCGCGGCGATCCATCTGCTGCGCACCGACCACCCTGCCCTGCCTCTGGTCGGCGTCGAACCCGCGTTGAAGCCCGCTGTGGCGATCACCCGCACGCGCCACATCGCCGTGCTCGCGACGCGCGGCACGCTGGCGAGCGCCAAGTTCAAGGCGCTGCATGCGTCGCTCGCAGCGCAGGCCGATTTCAGCCTGGTGCCGTGCGACGGTCTCGCAGCGGCCATCGAAGCGAACGACGTTGCCGTCACCGCGTCGCTTTGTGCGCGGTACGCAGCGGCGGCCGGTACGTTCGGCAACGCGGCCGGCCAGCTCGATACGCTGGTGCTCGGCTGCACGCACTATCCGTTCGTCGCCGAGCAACTGCGTGCGCGCACGGGGGCCGAGGTGCACTTCATCGACACGGGCGCGCCGGTCGCGCAGCAGACGCGGCGGTTGCTGACGGCGTCGCAGCAGCTCGCCGCAAGCGCGATCGACGTGGCTGACGTGGTCGGCACAGCCGATGCCATGGTCTCGGCCAAAGGCGCCAAGGCGACCTTGCTCTTTAGCAGCGGCGACCCGGCGCAACTGGACGCGGCGGCGAGCCGGTGGCTGCTTCGACCGGCGGCGCCGGCAGCCGCGTTTTCAGCAGCGGTTTTGGCTGCGGCTTGATCGACATGATCAAGGTGCTGCGCCCGCCCTGCATGAAAAACGTGACCCGGATGGCGCAGTTGATCCACTGGATCGCCCGCATGCGCCTGCCGCTTATCGCTGCGGTGCTGGCCGGCGTCAGCATTGCCAGCCACGCGTCATGCGACAGCGGCCTCGCAGAGCGGATGCACGAGAAGCTGCATCCCAAGCGCCAGCTCGATCACGAGCGCGCCGTCTGCCAGCCGTGGCGCGGCCTGCCGGGGCGCTTCATCGTCGTGCTGCCGCTGGTCCGGCCGGGCTCCGAAGCCGACATGGCCGATTTCGATCTCGACATCATGGTCGTGCAGCAGGCCGACAACGGCAACACCGATCGGGCCAAGGTCGTCAGCCGCGTGTTCGAAGAATCCGCGCTCTCCGAAGATGCAGTACGCATCGCAGACATCAAGGTCGACACCGCGCGCTACACGCTGGCGCCGGAAGTGCGCGCTTTCGGGCTGCGCGTCGTGCGCCAGGGCAGTTCGCGCGCCAACCCGTTCTCGAACGAAACACTGACCCTTTACGTGACGCACGGACCGAAGCTGGTGAAGGTGCTCGACAAGTTGGAGACGACGCTGGAGCGCGGCGAATGGGACACCAACTGCAACGGCAGCTTCGAGACGGTGCAGGGCAGCCTGTCGATCGCGCGCACGATCAGCAACGGCTATGCCGATCTGGTGCTGCATCAAACCCGGTCTGGCACGCGGTCGATCGCGCAGGGCGACGAATGCATGTCGCAGGAACGGCCGACGAAGTTCGGCTCGAAAACCCTGCGCTTCGACGGCACGGCGTACCGTGCATCGGAAATCAACGTTCAGTGAAGGTGCCGCGGCCGGCGTCCGCCACCATGACCGCCACCGCCCGATCCGCCGCTGCCGCCGGTGCCCCGTGGCCGCTTGCCGATTTCCAGTGAATTGACGAGCGCGTCGAAACGCTCGCCGAAGAGCTTGTCGATTTCTGCGACCACGCCGCTGAGTTCGGCACCGTCGAAGTGGCGCTCCATCAGGTTCACCACGTCTTCGACCAGCAGGTCGCGCTGCACCTGCATGATCGCGGCCGGATTGGGGCCGACGAACAGCATGATGAAGTCGTCGCGCGATTCATCTTCCGGATCGCCGTCTTCCTCTTCATCGAACTCGGTGTCGTAGAAAGTGATCTCGATCGCCGCGCCGCGATCGGACAACTCGTTGAGCGCCATGGCCATCTCGTCGAGCGCCTGGCGGAAATCTTCGTCGCCGGCGACGGTCCAGCACATCTGGAGCACATGCTCCTTCTGCTCGAACCGGATGCCGGGCTCTTCTTCATAAACGCTGGTAGCGCCGTCGGCGAGCGACTTGGCACCTGCGTACCGCCAGAGCGGTGTCAGCGCCTCCTGGATCTGCGCAAAGGTCACATCGGCGCGCAACGGCACATCGCCGTGCACATGAATTTCGAACGGAGCGTTGTAGCGAGGCATGAAGTGCTCCCTTGTGTCTGGTTGGTGCCCGGAGCCGGAATCGAACCGGCATGCCCCTTATTCAGGAAGCGGCGGATTTTAAGTCCGATGTGTCTACCAGTTTCACCATCCGGGCAACGGGGTATCGACGATACCCGAAACAAACGGACCCGATTCAACGGC
>CAXTCC010000314.1:0-3578 GCA_964242015.1 uncultured Variovorax sp. | reverse complement strand
TCACCCAATCAACCTCACCCCTCAGCCCCCTCGACCAGAAACCGCACCCGCCGCACCCCCTGCCACTCGTCCGCATCCAGCCGAAACGCCAGCATCACCTTCGGCGGCAACGGGTCGGTATGACCGAACCAGATGCCGTCGATCGGCTGGCCTTGATGGCGCAGTTTCAACGCCAGGTGCTTCTCGCCGACCAGACGTTGCGACAGCACCTCGACCTCTTCGCTGAAGGTCGGCGGCGCGAAGCCCTGGCCCCACACCTCGCGGTGCAGCGTATCGACCAGGTCGACGCGCAGGTATTCGCGGGCCAGCGGACCATCGGTGTCGATCTGGCGCACCAGCGAGGATGCGGCGAGCCACTCCTGCGCGACCTGGGCGATGGCTTTGGAGAAGGTCTCGAAATGCTCGCTCGCCACCGTGCAGCCGGCGGCCATCGCATGACCGCCGAAGCGCAGCAACACGCCGGGGTGCCGCTTGGCAACGAGATCGAGCGCGTCGCGCAGATGGAAGCCGGGGATCGAACGTCCGGAGCCCTTCAGCTCCAGCGACTTGCCGGGTGCAGCGCTGGCCGCGAAGACGAAGGTCGGCCGATGAAAGCGATCCTTCAACCGCGATGCGACGATGCCGACGACGCCTTCGTGGAACGCTGCGTCGAACACGCTGATCGCAGGCGGCGGCGCCTCGTTCGTATCGCCGCCAGCGTCGAAGAGCGTCTCGGCCAGCAGCAGCGCCTGGTCGCGCATGCCCCCTTCGATGTCGCGCCGCGTGCGGTTGATTCCGTCGAGCGTGCGGGCGAGTTCATCGGCGCGCGCGGCATCGTCGGTGAGCAGGCATTCGATGCCGAGCGTCATGTCCGCCAAGCGTCCGGCGGCGTTGATGCGCGGGCCCAACGCGAAGCCGAAGTCGAAGGTCGTCGCGGTCGGTGCATTGCGGCCTGCGGCCTTGAACAGCGCTGCGATACCCGCGGGCATCGCGCCCGCACGAATACGTCGCAAGCCCTGCGCCACCAGGCGCCGGTTGTTGGCATCGAGCTTGACCACGTCGGCCACGGTGCCGAGCGCGACCAACGGCAGCAGCACGTCGAGCTTGGGTTGATTCGCCAAGGTGAACGCGCCACGCGTCCTCAGCTCGGAACGCAATGCCAGCAGCACGTAGAACATCACGCCGACGCCCGCGATGCTCTTGCTCTCGAAGTCGCAACCGGGCTGGTTCGGATTGACCAGCACCTCTGCCGACGGAATCTGCGGGCCGGGCAAATGATGGTCGGTGACCAGCACCTTGAGCCCGCGCGCCTGTGCCGCCGCCACGCCTTCGACGCTGGCGATGCCGTTGTCGACGGTGATGAGCAGGTCGGCACCGCGGTCGGCCACGCGTTCGGCGATGGGCGGCGTCAGGCCGTAGCCGTCGATCACGCGATCGGGCACGAGGTACGTCACGTTCTTCGCGCCGAGCAGGCGCAGCCCGCGCACGGCGACGGCGCAGGCGGTCGCGCCGTCGCAGTCGTAGTCGGCGACGATGCACATGCGCTGGTCGGCGGCGATGGCATCGGCCAGCAGCACCGCCGCTTCGCGCGTGCCGCGCAGTGTGTCGGGCGGCAGCAGGCGGGCCAGGCCATCGTCCAGCTCGTCCTTGCCGAGCACGCCGCGGGCGGCATACAGGCGCGCGAGCAGCGGATGCACGCCGGCCTGCTCCAGTGCCCAGGCACTGCGCGGCGGGATGACCCTCGCGACGATCTTCACAGCGTCGCCAGCAAGGTGGCCGCGGAAGGGCGCTCGAACAGGCCCTTCAACCAGCGCCCGAAGGTGCGCTTGTGCGTGATGAAGCGCTTGGCTGCGAGATCGCCGCACAGCGTCAGCGTGACCTCTTCGCCGCGTGTCGCCGCGGCCAGCGCGTCGGCGATCGGACCGGCATCGAGCGCGCGCCAGGCGTCGGCCCAGGCGGCGCCGTCGTCGCGCAGCGCGGCGGGGCGCAAGGTGCCGATCACGTCCGGCGCATCGACATCGAAGGGCAGCAGGTTCGGCGGCAAGGCGCCGGTGCCGCTGAGCCAGAACGAGTTGATCGGCGGCACGCCGCGCGCAGCGCGATCGTCGTTCACGCGCTGGGTGTAGAGCAGCATCTGCATTTCGTTTTGCAGGCGCCGCAGCGACCGCGCCTTGTCCGACAGCGGCGACCACTGCGAGATCGGCCAGCCGATGGCGCGGTCGATCGATGCGGTCGCGATCCCGTCGAAGACAGCGCCGCGCGCCAGCCAGCGGCCGGGCACGGCGGAGGCGTGCAATGCAATGCCGTCTTCTTCGAAAAAGGGCTGCGCCGCCTTCAGCAACGCATCGGATTCGGCCGCGTCGATCTCGATGGCGGCGGGGTCGCCCAGCACCACGTCGTCGATGCCGACCTGCCAATGGCACAACGTGGCCCAGCCCCAGGCTGCTGTGTCGTCTGCCTCCGCCACCTTGCTGCGCCGCGCTTCGAGGGCAGCCCACGGAATGCAGCCGTCGTCCGACGCCAAGCCGAGCGCCTGCGCCAGCGCACGCTCGTGCGGCGGCGAGCGGGTGGTCTCTGCCTGCGTGTCGTCGTCGGCGAGCATCGCGCGGGCCAGCAGGGCTTCGAGATTGGGAAGCCGCAGGTTGACGAGCTCCACGGTGCAGGCAGGCGAATTGCGTCCTGCGTAGGGAATCAGCAGATGACGCGGGGACGAACCGGGCGAACTTGAAGAGGCGGTGGCAACCATGGGCCTATTGTCCGGGATGCCACAATCGCCGGCCTATGCCCATCCCCTATGAACTGCAACTCGGCTGGCGCTACACGCGCGCAGGCCGGGCGACGCGGCGCAACGGTTTCATCTCCTTCATTTCCGGCGTGTCGATGCTCGGCATCGCGCTCGGCGTGGCCGCGTTGATCATCGTGCTCAGCGTGATGAACGGCTTCCAGAAAGAAGTGACCGACCGCATGCTCGGCGTGATTTCGCACATCGAGATCACCTCGCGCGACGGCCAGGCGCTGGCCGATATCGACGCCATCGCCGCTGCGGCGCGCAAGAACAAGGAAGTGATCGGGGTCGCGCCTTTCATTGCATCGCAGGCGCTGATCGCGCGCGGCGAGGACATGAAGGGCACGCTGATTCGCGGCATCGACCCCAAGCTCGAACCGCAGGTGACCGACATCTCGATGACCGCGCAGAAAGGCGCGCTCGACAAGCTGGTGCCGGGCCAGTTCGGCGTGGTGCTGGGCATCGAACTCGCGCGCTCGCTCTATGTGCGCGACGGCGACCAGGTGACGCTGATCGCGCCCGGCGGCCAGGTGACGCCGGCCGGTGTGGTGCCGCGGCTGAAGCAGTTCACCGTCGTCGGTACCTTCGATTCGGGCCACTACGAATACGACTCCGCGCTGGCGATGATTCATGAAGAAGACGCGCAACGCGTGTTCCGTCTCGACGGCCCCAGCGGCCTGCGCATCAAGTTGAAGGACCTGCATCAGGCCCGCGAAGTCGCCGATGAACTGGCCGCCACGTTGCCAGGGTCGTTCTTGATTCGCGACTGGACGCGCCAGAACAAGACCTGGTTCGCCGCGGTGCAGGTCGAGAA
>CAXTCC010000313.1:0-3611 GCA_964242015.1 uncultured Variovorax sp. | reverse complement strand
ATGAAAACGAGCGCCTGCAGCAGCGCATGAACCAGTTCTTCGACAAGATCGAAGCGAGCCTGCGCCAGGCGCTGCGTGGCGCCGCGTCGGCCGAAGGATCGGCCACGCCATCGGTGGATGCGCAGGTGCGGGCTTCTGCGCTGACGTCGTTTGCCGTTGGGCGGCTGCAGCGCTTTGCGCGGTCGGGCTTCCGGCGATTGCCTTCTGAACATCTCGAGGCGACGGTTGCCCTGATGCTTTGAGCGGGAATCGTCCAGACCCTTCGTTTGCCTCCTATCATTTCTGGCATGCGTGGTTGCCAGTCTCTCGCTGATTCGCCCCGTTCCGGATTGCCGCATGTGGCGGTCGTAGGCAGCGGCCCCGCCGGCATGGTGCTGGCACTGGAGTTGGCGCAGCAGGGTTGCCGCGTCACGCTGATTGAGAGCGGGTTCGAGGCGCACAGCCCCGAAGCCCAGTCGCTGTCCAATGCCGAACCGGCCGACAGCCGCACGCACATCCCCATGGCAGACGCGGTGCATCGCCGCTTCGGCGGCACGAGCCATCTGTGGGGTGGGCGCTGCGTTCCCTACGACCCGATCGACTTCGAACCACGGCCGCCGGTCCGCGCGGCAGGTTGGCCCATGGAGGCCGATGCGCTGCAGCCGTACTGGTCGCGCGCTTGTGCCCATGCCGACTGCGGCGAAGCCGGCTTCGACTACGACGCTGCGGTCGACGGTGTGGCTACAGGCCCATTGGTACCGCGCTTCGTCGAAGGCGAGGTGATCTCGTCGAGCCTCGAACGCTGGAGCGCCGACCCGGTGCTGGTGCGTCGTCTGGGCGCTTTGATCCATCAGCAGCCGTCGATCGATTGCATGCTGGGAGCGACCGTCGTCAAGATCGTCCCTGGCGAGCGCAAAGGCACAGTGGCGGCGCTGGAACTGCGCCGCTCTGATGGAAGTGCCGAGTCTCTGCCACGCATCGCGGTAGACGCTTTCGTGCTGGCCTGCGGCGGCGTCGAAACCACGCGCCTGCTGTTATTGGCTCAGCAAGCCGGCGACATCGCGCTCGAGGGCGCCGAGCATCTCGGCCGCTATTACATGGGGCACCTGTCCGGCAAGATCGCCTCGGTGCAACTGCGCGGCGACCCCGCGCAGACGCGCTACGGGTTCGAGCGCTCCGGCGGCTACTACGTGCGCCGGCGCTTCACCATCAGCGATACGGCGTTGCGGGCCGGCAAGCTGCTCAACATCGCTCTGTGGCTCGACAACCCATCGCCGGTCGATCCGGCACATGGTTCAGGCATTTTGTCGGCCGCCTATTTCGGCTTGCGTACACCGGTGCTACGCGACAAGCTGGCGGCCCCGGCCATCCGTAGGATCGTGCTGGGCGCCTTCTCCGAACCGAGCATGACGCGACACATCCGCAACCTGCTGCGCTCTCCGATTGGCACGGCCGTCTTTGTCGCGCGCTTCCTGCATGGACGCTATATCGCCAAGCCGCGACTGCCCGGCTTCTTCGTGCACAGCCCCGGCAACCGCTACGCCATTCACTATCACGCCGAGCAAACGCCGCAGGCCGACAGTCGCATCACGCTCGCCGCCGCACGCGACAAACTGGGTTTGCAGCGCGCCCACATCGATTTGCGCTTTCATCGGAACGATGCCGAATCTGTGGTCGCGGCCCATGCGCTGCTCGATGCGCATCTGCGCCAGCACGATGTCGGCGAGCTGGCCTATCACTACCCTGAAAACGAGCGCGTCGACGTCGTGCTGAATCACGCGCGCGACGGCGTACATCAAATCGGCAGCACCCGCATGGCCCGCTCGGCAGACGAAGGTGTGGCCGATGCGTACGGCCGCATCTTCGGGACCGACAACCTCTATGCCTGCAGCAGTTCCTTGTTTCCCACCTCCGGCCAGGCCAACCCCACGCTGACGATCATGGCCTTTGCCATTCGCCAGGCCGAACACATCGCAGGCGCTCGTGCGAACAGTTGAATCCTTCGGCCCCGACGGACCGCACGTGTCGTTGCTCGGCTTCGGTTGCGCGTCGGTCATGGGCCGGGTGGGGCGTGGCCAGTCGCTCGACGCCATGGCCTGCGCGGTCGATCACGGCATCACGCACTTCGACGTGGCGCGCTCCTACGGTTTCGGCGATGCCGAAAAGGTGCTCGGCCACTTCATCAAAGGGCGACGCGACAAGTTCACCGTGACCTCCAAGTTCGGCATCGTGGCGCCGCAACTGAAGACCTGGCAGCGCATCGCGCGACCGGTGGTCAGGCCGTTGCGCAGCGTGCTCGCACCGTTGCGCCGCCAGATGCGTGCGGCCTCTGGCCAGCTGCTGGGCGCGACGCGGCACGACGTCGGCTATGCGCGCGAGTGCCTTGAGAAATCGCTGCGCGAACTCGGTACCGACTACCTCGATTTCTATCTGCTGCACGAGCCGTCGTTGACGCACTTGCCCGAGCGCGAAGCCTTGCACGACTTCATGGAAGGGCGCGTGCGTGCTGGCCAGATTCGCGCCTGGGGTGTCGCGCATCCGGTGGAGGATTTGAAAAGCCCGGTGGCCACATTGAAGGGGCTCGGCACCGTGCTGCAGCAACCGTCGAGCTTCGGTGCCGCGCGGCGTACCCCCTCGAACCGTGACCATCAGCCCGACGTGCGGCGCGAGACACGATTTCGCTTCATCACGCAGCCGATGGCAGGCGGCGACAGCACGCGCATCGACCCGGCGCTGGTCGCGGTCGCTCGTACTGCGGGCCTGTCGCATGTCGATGCGATGTTCGCCTGGGCCTGCCACGAAGCCGGGCCGTCGGGCGCGGTGATCGCGGGCATGTACAGCCGCGCCCACATCGTCGCCAATGCGGTGGCGGTCGAGCGCTACGCGGCCAACCGCGCGCGCTTCGAGGGCCTGCTCGGCTGAACTGAGCGGCTGCCGAGCGGCACGAGGTCAGACGCGGACGGTCACCCCGACCTTGGCGCCCGCCGCGACGATCTCGCCCCACGTCGCATCGTCCAGCCAGATGCCGTCGCGCGCGCGCTCGATGCGCGCACGCCGCTCCGGCTCGCCGGCGATCTGCACCGCGTCGAAGCCGGCGCCCGGCGGGCTCTGGCGCAGCCACTCGACGAACTCGCGCGCCTCGTTCTCGAAGCTCGCTTGCGTGCCCAGCTTCGCCGGATCGATCAGCACCGTCAGCATGCCGTTGAACACGCTGCGCGCGGTGTCGGCCGGGCGGTGCCAGGTGCCGCCACCGGTGAGCGCGCCGCCCAGCAGTTCGCACGCGATCGCCATGCCGTAGCCCTTGTGCTCGCCGAAGGTCATGAGCGCGCCGAAGAGGCCGTTGCTCTGCGGCACGACCACCACGCCGGGATCGTTGGTCGGCGCGCCGTGTTCGTCGATGAGGTAGCCGTCGGGCACCTGCTCGCCCTTGTTGTGCGCCACTCGCATCTTTCCCTGCGCCACTCGGCTGGTCGCGAAGTCCAGCAGGAAGGGTTCGGCACCGGGCAGCGGCACGCCGATGCAACACGGGTTGGTGCCGAAGCGCCCATCACCGCCGCCCCACGGCGCGACCACCGGCCGCGACAGCACGTTGACGAAGTGCAGCGACACCAGGCCCTGCGCGGTCGCCATCT
>CAXTCC010000312.1:0-3611 GCA_964242015.1 uncultured Variovorax sp. | reverse complement strand
ACCTTGTATTCGAGGCCGATCGTGTCGTACGCCAGCCAGGCCGCGCCTTCTTCCAGCAGGAAGCCGGCGTTGTGCTCTTCCTGTCCCGGAATGGGCGCGACCAGCAGCATCGGCTTGCCGAGCGCGAGGCATTCGGAGATCGTGAGACCGCCGGGCTTGGTCACCACCAGGTCGGCCGCGGCCATGAGCTTTTCCATCTCGTCGGTGAAGCCGATGGCGACCAGCCGACCGGGCATGCGCTTGGCCAATGCAGTGAGCGACGCATGCGCCGCGGCATTGCGCCCCGCCACCGCGATCACCTGAAAGTCGCTGCCTGGACCGGTCAGCGCCAGCACGCGCTCGACCATGCTCGGCAGATCGCCGACACCGGCTCCGCCCGACGCCATCAACACCACCTTGCGCGCCGGGTCGAGCCCGAGCCGCGCCACGCACGCATCGCGCGCGAGCTCGGGCGCGTCGGGCTGCGAGAACGCCGGCATCACCGGGATGCCGGTGACGTGGATGCGGTCGGTCGCGAGCCCGCGTGCGCGCATGCGAAACGCGACCTCTTCGGTCGCAGCGAGATAGCCCGCCATGCCCGGCACGATCCACATGTTGTGCAGGTCGTAGTCGGTCACTTGCAGCCACACAGGGCAATCGATGTGCCCGCGTGTCTGTTCGCGCATCAACAGCTCGGCCGGCAGGAAGTGCGTGCAGATCACGGCGTCGGGCTTCACGCGTTGCACCTCGCGCAGCAACGCGCCGGCGCTCACCCGTTCGATGCCGCGACGCAGGCGCTGCGAGGTCGCGCTGTGCGGCGTGCTGTCGGCCTTCTGATGGATGTACGACCACACCTCGGGCGCACGGTTCACGAGCTGGATGTACCAGTCCGTGTAGACCTTGCGAAAGCCGCTCGCCACGTATTGCATCGCGTCGATGTGCGTGGCCTGAAGTGGCGGCTGGAGCGCGTCGGCCGTGGCCGCGAGCGCCTGCGCTGCGCGAACGTGGCCGTTGCCGGCGCTCACGCTGAGGATGAGTAGTTTGGTCATGACGTTGAGTAATCCCTGCGGTGCCTCTTGAGAGCGAGGCGATACGGTCTCGTCGGCTCGACAACCTGGCGCGTATTACAGCATTCGCCCTGCATATCGAAGCGTCACGATCTAGCATCGGTTCATGGGCGAACTCCTCGGCGTGTGGGCTGCGATGTTGTCGAGCACGCTCGGCGGCACCGCCATCGGCGTGACCCGCTTCGTCATCGGCAAGACCGATCCGTTGACGCTCGGCGTCTTCCGGTTCGGCATCGGCTTCTTGCTGCTGTGGCCCGTCGCCGTGTGGCGCCACGAGCGCTGGCCGGCCCGGCGCGACTGGGCGGGCGTCGTCGGCCTCGGCCTGCTGTTCTTCGGTCTCTTTCCTGCGTTGTTCAACGCATCGCTCGCCTTCACCACGGCGGCGCGCGGGGCCATCGCGTTGTCGACGCTGCCGCTGCTCACCATGCTCGCGGGCGCCGCCATCGGCACCGAGCGGCTCACCGGTCGCAAGACGCTGGGCGTGCTGATCGCGATGGCCGGCGTCGTGGCGGCGCTGGTGTCGGGCCTGTCGTCCGCGCCGGCCGGTGCGTGGCGCGGCGACCTGTTGATGATCTCGGCCGCACTGTGCATGGCGCTCTACAACGTCGGCTCGAAACCCCTCATCGGCCGTTCCAGCCCGATCGGCTTCACCGTCGTCGCGATGGGCGTCGGGGCGGTGTGCCTGACCGCGATTTCAGCGGCGCGCGGTGGCTTCGCGCCGGTCGCGCAGTTCGGTGCGGCACAGTGGTGGGCGGTGAGCTACCTGGGCGTGTTCGGCGGCGCCATCGGCTTCTACCTGTGGGCCTTTGCGCTGGGCCGCACCACGCCGACGCTGGTCGCGCTGTCGGTCACGCTCAACCCGATCGCGGCGGCGCTGGTCGGCACGGTGTTGCTCGACGAGCCGATCCGCTGGAGCCTCGTCGTCGGAATGACCATGGTTCTGGCGGGCATTGCGATCGCGACCACGCGACGCCGTTGAGCCGTTCCTATACTGCCTGCCCACTCCCCAACACACGAGGCAGACACCATGGCACTTCAACTCCGTTCCCTCATCAAACCTGAAGGCAGTGGCGGGACCGACGGCCAACTGGAAGTTTCTCTGGTCGACGTGCCGGTGCCCGAGCTCGGTGCCGACGACGTGCTGGTGCGCGTCGAAGGCTCGCCGATGAACCCATCGGACCTCGGGCTGCTCTTCGGCGCGGCCGACATGAGCACTGCCAAGGTCACGGGCACGGCCGACAAGCCCGTCGTCACCGCCACCGTGCCCGAGCGCGCCATGCCCGCGATGGCCGGCCGGCTCGGCCAGTCGATGCCGGTCGGCAACGAAGGCGCTGGCACCGTCGTGCGCGCCGGCGCGTCGCCGGCTGCGCAGGCCTTGCTCGGCAAGATGGTCGCGGTGATCGGCGGCGCCATGTACTCGCAGTACCGCGCGTTTCCGGCCGACCAGTGCCTCGTGCTGCCCGAAGGCACGGCCGCAGCCGAAGGTGCATCCTGCTTCGTCAACCCGCTGACCTCGCTCGGCATGGTCGAGACGATGCGGCGCGAAGGACACACGGCCCTCGTGCACACCGCGGCCGCATCCAACCTCGGTCAGATGCTCAACAAGATCTGCATTGCGGACGGCATCGGCCTGGTCAACATCGTGCGCAAGCCCGAGCAAGAGGCGCTGCTGCGATCGATCGGCGCCAGGTACGTGTGCAATGCCACGTCGCCCACCTTCATGGCAGACCTCACGGATGCCATTGCCGCGACCGGTGCCACGCTGGGCTTCGACGCCACCGGCGGCGGCAAGCTCGGCGGCCAGATCCTGACGGCCATGGAAGCCGCGATCAACCGCACGACCAAGGAATACAGCCGCTACGGCTCGACCACCCACAAGCAGGTGTACCTCTACGGCGGCCTCGACCGCAGCCCGACCGAGTTCACTCGCGCCTTCGGCATGTCATGGGGCATGGGCGGCTGGCTGCTGTTCCCGTTCTTGCAGAAGCTCGCACCGGCCGATGTCGCACGCCTGAAGAAGCGCGTGTCCGACGAGTTGAAGACGACCTTTGCCAGCCACTACACACGTGAGGTGTCGCTGGCGGAGATGCTGCAGCTCGATGCGATTTCGGTCTACGGCAAGGCGGCGACGGGCGAGAAGTTCTTGCTCAATCCGAACAAGGGGTTGGCCGAGGCGCTCTAGTCCGCTGCGTCAGTGCCGCCCGTCGCCATGAGTCATTTGGTAGTCAGCGGGATAACGCCAAATCCACGCGACCGGACAAACGCGGAAGATCAGCCGCAAGCAACGGAGAAAGCGATGGACGATCGGTGGAAGCGGATCGCGTTGGCGATTGCGATGTGCGGCGTGTCGATGCTGATGGTGGTGTTGGTGCGTGCGGGGTTGTGAACGCGTGGGGTCGTAGATTGCGCCGGGATACGACACACGTCGATTCTGCCGATGGCCGAAAGTCGTATGTTCGATATCGGACGAAAGCTCTAACGTGAGGCATCGACACGACATGGTCCGATCCTTATGGCAACCCAGGTGCTCCCCAGCAAGGATCTGAAATCCAATCTGCTCCTCGC
>CAXTCC010000311.1:0-3628 GCA_964242015.1 uncultured Variovorax sp. | reverse complement strand
CTGAGCAACCGCGACGTCAACGTGTTCCACGTCGGATTCAAGGCGTGCAACGACTATGCGGGCGGCGAGGTGGCCATTTCGGCGGTGCAATGCCCGGTGCTTTTTCTGCTGGGCGATGCCGACCAGATGACGCAACCGCGCGCCACCAAGACGCTGACGAGCAAGGTGCCGACCGCCAAGGTGGTGACGGTGCATGCCGGCCATGCGCTGATGAGCGAGGCGCCCGACGACGTGCTGTTCGCGTTGCGGGATTTCCTGCAGGCTGATTGAGAACGGAGCCGGCTGCAAGCGGCGCCCCCGACGTCGCGCTCAGCGCAGCGTATTGATGTCGATGCTCTCGACCAGCGGTGACGGCGCGCCGCGTCTTGCCACGACCAGCATCGCACGACCCACTTGCTCGCTCGTCGTGAACCAGCGCGGCGCGGTGCGGGCCAGCAAGCCGAGCAACGGCGATGCGAGCCAATAGGCTGCGTGATACAGCGGCGTCTTGGAGCGCACCTTGTGCATCGGCTGGATGCCGCCGGGCCTGAACATGTAGGTCGCCTTGAAGGGCAGCCGCATCAACGCGTTTTCGGTTGCGCCCTTGACGCGGGCCCACATGCTGCGGCCGCGCTCGGTGCTGTCGGTGCCGGCGCCAGACACATAGATAAAGCTCATCTGCGGATCGAGCCGGGCCAGCGTCGTGGCAGCGCCGAGCGTCAGGTCGTAGGTGATGCGGCGGTAGTCGGCTTCCTTCATGCCGACCGACGACACGCCGAGGCAGAAGAAGCAGGCGTCGAGGCCGGTGAGCTGGCGTTCGACAGCGCCCAGGTTACCGGGGTCTTCGACGATCAGGTCGGTGACCTTGGGATGAACCACGCCGGAAGCCCTGCGCCCGACACACAGCACGCGCTCGACGCCCGCATCGCGCACGCATTCGCGCAGCACGCCCTGCCCGACCATGCCGGTCGCGCCGAAGATCACGACCTTCATGACGCCGCCACAGAGAAGGTTGCCGGCGAGGCTTCGAGCGCTTCGAGCAGCACGGTCACTTCCGGCGCCGCCGGTTGCGCCGGTTGCAGCGCCGACAGCAACCGGTTCAATGTTTCCGCATGCGGCAACAACGGGCCGGCGAAGCGCGTGCCGTCCAGGCCGGCCACCAACAGCGTCGGAAAGGTCTCGACATCGAAATCGTCGGCGATGTCGGCGTGGTCTTCGATGTCGACCCACGCGAAGCGGAACGTCGGATTGGCGCGCGCTACCTGCTCGAACAGCGGTTTGTATTCACGACATGCGCCACACCATTCCGCGCACAGGCAGACGACCCACGGTGCGCTGGCATCGGGCGGCGCAAGCGCAGCCGGCGCGGCGTTTGCAGCGGGGGCGTCGATGGCGTCAGGCGAAGCGGTCACGAGGCGGAAGCTTGGCAATTTCAGGTTTGGCGGGCACCGCATTCGCCAGAACATCGCGCAGGCGCAGCGAACGCAGCGGCCCTTTTTGCCACAGATTCTCGAGCGGTGCAGCCATCGGCATCAAAAGCTCCTTGAGCAAGGGCTCGAGTGGCGTGGCGGGGTCGGCCAGCAGGATATAACGCGCATCGCCGGTGTCGGGTTCTTCGGCGATCGGCGCGATCCAGTCCAGTGCGACCAGTGTCTCGAGTACCGGGGCCAGTTGCAGCGGATCGACCTTCATCGTCGTCACCAGCGCTTCGGCACTCAAGCCCCGCCGCGCAGTGCCCTGCGCTCGCGCCAGATGCTGCAATGCTTCGACCGCGAGTTGCAACGGCCAGCCGGCCGCATTGCCGCGCCGCGAGACGCCGGCGATGAGACTCGGCAGATACGCCGCGATCACCGCACCGATCAGCACGATGACCCAGGCGACATAGATCCAGACGAGCAGGATCGGCAATGTCGCGAATGCGCCGTACACCATCGAATAGCTCGGCACCAGGCGCAGGTAGTAGCCGAGCACGCGCTTGGCGATTTCGATGGCAGCAGCCACGAAGAAGCCACCGACCCAGGCATGCGACCAGCGCACATTGGTGTTGGGCACGAAGTGGTAGAGCGACGCGATGCCGGCCGCCAGCAAGACGAACTCGAAGGTGTCGAACATCAGTTTGAGGAAGCCACCGCCATCGCCGACGACACCCCGCGACGCAGCGAAGACATACGAGGTCGTCGACAGGCTGATGGCGAGGATCACCGGCCCGAGCGTGATGGCGGCCCAGTAGATCAGCACCCGCTGCGCGAACGGCCGCGGCGAGCGCACGCGCCAGATGTTGTTGAGCGTCTTGTCGATCGTGAGGAAGAGAGCGATGGCGGTCACCAGCAGCACCACGAGGCCGGCGATGCCGAGCCCGCTGGCCTTGCTGGAGAACTGGGTGAGGTAGCCCAGCACCTGTCGCGCGATGTTGTCCGGGATCAGGCTCTGGATGAACCAGCGCTGCAGGCGCCCTTCGAGCGTCGAGAACATCGGGAAGACGGTGAAGAGCGCCAGCGCGACGGTAAAGAACGGCACCATCGCGATGGTGGTGGTGAAGGTCAGGCTGCTCGCCGTCAGCCCGAGCCGGTCTTCGCGAAAGCGCTCGCCCAGCACCGCGGCGGTATTGCGCCACGGAAAGCTGGCAAAGCCTTTCCAGAGCTGCAGTCGATCCATGGTCGGTATCATAGGAGTGAACCCCTGCGCGGCCCGATGAACGCCGGTTTCAAGGGTCGTTCAGAACATGAAAAACACCTCGCCGCAGCCCTCTTCCGCCTCCGCTCCTACGGCTGCCACCATCGCCGCCGTCCCGGTCATGTCCACGGTCGTCACCACACGCCGGCTCGCCGTCGGCAGCCTGATCGGGCTGATCGTGCTGGGCCTGGTGTGGGAGCTTTGGCTGGCGCCGATCCGGCCGGGCGGATCGCTGCTCGCGCTCAAGGTGCTGCCGCTGGTCGTGCCGCTCGCGGGCCTGCTCAAAAACCGCATGTACACCTACCGCTGGGTCAGCCTGATGATCTGGCTCTATTTCATCGAAGGCGTGGTGCGCGCATGGAGCGACCGCAACGGCGTCGGCCAGGTGCTGGCACTCATCGAGGTCGCCTTGTGTCTCTCGCTTTTCGTCGCCTGCGCATGGCACGTTCGCACGCGCCTGAGCCAGGCGGCCGCTCTTAGAAATGTGGGCAATCTGGAGGTTTCCGCGCCTTGACCGAACTCATCGAACAACTGCGCGCCATCGTCGGCGCAGCCAACGTCCTCACCGACGGCGACCTCACCGCGTGGGAGCAAGACTGGCGCAAGCGCGAACGTGGCAAGGCGTTGGCGGTGGTGCGTCCCGGCGACACGCAGCAGGTCGCCGCGGTCGTCAGGGCCTGCGCCGCGGTCGGCACATCGATCGTTCCGCAAGGCGGCAACACCGGCCTGGCGGTCGGATCGACGCCCGATGCCAGCGGCACGCAAGTGTTGTTGAGCCTGCAGCGCATGAACGCGATTCGCGCCACCGACGCCGCCAACCTGACGATGACGGTGGAGGCCGGCTGCATCCTGCAAACGCTGCAGGAGGCCGCCGAGAAGGCCGGCTTCCTGTTCCCGCTCAGCCTGGCGGCCGAAGGCAGTTGCACCATCGGCGGCAACCTGGCGACCAACGCCGGCGGCACGCAGGTCGTGCGTT
>CAXTCC010000310.1:0-3672 GCA_964242015.1 uncultured Variovorax sp. | reverse complement strand
TCGCGCGAGCGCATGCCTTCCGGGTCCTTGCGCACCACCTTGCGCCAGTCGTCGACCCAGCCGATGGCGCCGAAACCCAGCGTCACCCACAGCACGATCCAGACGAAACGATTCGACAGGTCGAACCACAGCAGCGTTGCGAAGGCGATCGAAAACAGCACCAGCACGCCGCCCATCGTCGGCGTGCCGCTCTTGGTCAGATGCGTGTCCATGCCGTAGCCGCGGATCGGCTGGCCGATCTTGAGTGCGGTGAGGCGGCGGATCGCATACGGGCCGACCGCGAGGCCGATCAGCAGCGCGGTGGTCGCGGCCATCAGGGCGCGAAACGTCAGGTACTGGAACACGCGCAAGAACCCGAACTCGGGCGAGAGCGTCTGCAACCATTGGGCCAGGCTCATCAGCATGGGGTGTGCGTGCGCGGTTCATGCGTCATGTCCGGCCTCCTCGTCGTTATTGTTGTCGTTCGATGTTCTGGCGGCGGTCTCGATGGCCTGCACCACGCGCTCCATGCGCATGAAGCGCGAACCCTTGACCAGCACGCTGGACATGTTCGGCAGCGCGGCGAGTACCGCGGCGTCGAGCGCTTCGATGTCATCGAAATGCTGACCGACCGCCCGACGCGTGACATGGGTGCGCGCATCGAAAGCATCGATGCTGTGCCGTGAATCCCGCCCCAGCGCAAAGAAGGTTTCGATGCCGCACTTGCGCGCCCAGGCGCCGACCTCGGCATGAAAGCCCGCGCTCTGGTTACCGACTTCGCCCATGTCGCCCAGCACCAGCAGATGCGGACCGGGCAGCGCTGCGAGCACGTCGATGGCCGCACGCACGGAGTCGGGATTCGCGTTGTAGGTGTCGTCGACCAGCGTGATGGCGTGTCCGTTCGCGAGCTTCAACGCACTGGCTCGCGAGCGCCCTTTGACCGGTTCGAAGGCATCCAGTCCTTCGACGATCTTTTCCAGCGACACGCCGCTCGCCAGCGCACACGCGATGGCGGCCAGGGCGTTGACGACGTTGTGTCGACCGGCGATGCGCAAGGTGCACTGCAACGGCCCGAGCGGCGTGCGCGCTTCGAGCCGCCAGGCACCGTCTTGCCAGTCGGCCGACAGCAACGCGATGTCGGCACTCTCGTGCTCGCCGAAGGTCAGGCAGCGGCGTGAAGCGCCCTGTTGCGCGAGGTCGCGCCAGAGCTTCGTGAAGACGTCGCCGAACGGAAACACCGCCGTGCCGTTGGCCGGCAGCGCACTGAGCACCGCGCCGTTTTCCTGCGCCACGGCTTCGACCGTCGCCATGAATTCCTGGTGCTCGCGCTGCGCGTTGTTCACCAGTGCGATGGTGGGCCGGGCCATGGCGGCCAACCGTGCGATCTCGCCGGGATGGTTCATGCCGAGCTCGACGACGGCGCGGGTGTGCCGTGCGCGCAGGCGCAGCAGCGTGAGCGGTACGCCGATCTCGTTGTTGAAGTTGCCGGCCGTGGCGAGCGCGCGGTCGTCGCAGGCTGCGACCAGGATCGTCGCGATCATTTGCGTGACCGTGGTCTTGCCATTGCTGCCGGTCACTGCGACCAGCGGCAAGTCGAACTGCGAGCGCCAGCCGGCGGCGACACCGCCCAGCGCAAGGAGGGAATCGGGCACTTCGAATCCGGCCAACCCTGCGGCTTCGAGGCCGCCATGTGCAATGGCCGCGACCGCACCCGCCGACTTGGCAGCGTCCAGGAATTCGTTGGCGTCGAAGTTCTCGCCCTTGAGTGCGACGAAGAGATCGCCCGCGGCGAGCGTGCGCGTGTCGGTGTGCACACGCTGAATGGGCGTGGCGGCATCGCCGATCAGCCTCGCTTCGGGCAGCCATCGCTGGACCTGACCCAAGGTCATCATGGGCAAATTCTGCGGTACCGCACTCATGCGGCACCTCGCTGCGTCAGCGCATCGACCGCGTGCGCACGGTCCGAAAACGCGATGCGCTCGCCGGCGATTTCTTGCCATGCTTCATGACCACGACCGGCGATCAGCACGACGTCTTCGGGCGCTGCCTGCGCCATCGTGTTCGCGATGGCAGAAGCGCGATCGGCCTCCACCTGCGCCGCGTCCGGACGCGCCAGGCCGAGGAGGATCTGGCTGATGATCGCGCCCGGCTTTTCGCTGCGCGGGTTGTCGCTGGTCACGACCAGACGGTCGGCACGTGCCTCCGCCACCGCCGCCATCAACGGCCGCTTCACCGCGTCGCGATCGCCGCCGCAACCGAACACGCACCACAGCGCGCCGCCGCGTTGTTGCGCCAGTGGCCGCAGGCCGGCCAGCGCCTTGTCGAGCGCGTCGGGCGTGTGCGCGTAGTCGATGACAGCGAGCGGATGGCCCGGCACGGCGATGCGCTCCATGCGGCCGGGCACGCTGGTCAGATGGCGGCAGGCATCGACCGCATCGGCCAGGCCCACACCCAGCGCGCGCAACGTGCCGATGACGCCGAGCAGGTTGTCGACGTTGTACTGGCCGATCAATTGGGTCGCGAGCCGCTGGCTCGGGGCACCCTGCTCGACCACCGAGAACTGCAGCCCCGCCGCGTCGTAGCCGATGTCTTTCGCCATCAAGCGCGCAGGTGCGCCGGCGGCCGACACGGTCCAGACATCGAGCGAGCCGACGCCGGATTCGACCAGATTGCCGACCAGGCTGGCACCGTGCACATCATCGAGATTGACGACCGCCGCGCGCAGCCCGGGCCAGCGAAACAGTTCGACCTTGGCCTGCCAGTAGGCGTCCATGTCGCCGTGGTAGTCGAGATGGTCCTGCGTGAAATTGGTGAACACCGCCACAGCGATGCGCGTGCCGTCGAGGCGGCGCTCCGCGATACCGATCGACGAGGCTTCGATGGCGCAGGCGCCGAAGCCGCGGTCGACGAAGGCGCGCAGTTCGCGTTGCAACACGACCGGGTCGGGCGTCGTCAGGCCGGTGTAGTTCAGATCGGGCGGCACGCCGATGCCGAGCGTGCCGACGACGCCGCACGGTGCTTTGCGCGCGTGCATCAGGGCTTCGGCCAGCCACCAGGCGGTGGAGGTCTTGCCGTTGGTGCCGGTGACGGCCAGGATGTCGAGCGCGCGCGACGGTGCTTCGTAGTACGCAGCAGCGATCGGGCCGGTCGCGGCCTTCAGACCCGCATAGCTGGCGATGGCCTCGCTGGCAATGCCTTCGCCTTCGAAGCCGAAAGCCTCGACGCCCGCGTGTTCGACCAGGCAGGCAGCCGCGCCTTGCGCCAGCGCCGCTGCCACGTGCTTGCGACCATCGGTCGCGGCACCGGGCCAGGCGATGAAGCCGTCGCCCGCGCTCACCGGTCGGCTGTCGGCATGCAGCACGCCGCGCACACGCGACTTGAGCCAAGCTGCCGCTTCGGCCGGGTTGGTGAACGTCGTCATCGGCATCAGAAGCTCTCGTCCACGCCGTTGGTCGTGACCAGCGGCTTCACTGCGAGATCGGGCGGCACGTTCATCATGCGCAGCGTCTGCTGCACGACTTCGCTGAACACAGGCGCTGCGGCGATGCCACCGAAGTAGTTGCCGTCGCTCGGCTCGTCGATCATCACGCCGACGATGATGCGCGGCTTCTCGATCGGCGCCATGCCGGTGAACCAGGCGCGGTACTTGTTGCTCGCATAGCCCTTGCCGACCTGCTTGTGCGCGGTGCCCGA
>CAXTCC010000309.1:0-3698 GCA_964242015.1 uncultured Variovorax sp. | reverse complement strand
CCGGCGCGGTGCTGGTCGGCGCGCTCAACATGGACGAGTACGCCTACGGCTTCACCACCGAGAACAGCCATGTCGGACCGGTGCACAACCCGCACGACCGCAGCCGCATCGCGGGCGGCTCGTCGGGCGGCTCCGGTGCCGCGGTGGCGGCCGGGCAAGTGCCGCTGACCCTCGGCTCCGACACCAACGGATCGATCCGCGTGCCGTCGTCGCTGTGCGGCGTGTTCGGGCTCAAGCCGACCTTCGGCCGCTTGCCGCGCACGGGCAGCTACCCGTTCATCTCCAGCCTCGACCATCTTGGCCCGTTCGCGCGCTCGGCACGCGATCTGGCCCTGTCCTACGACGCGATGCAGGGGCCGGAGGCCTTCGGTCATCGTGACCCTGGCTGCGCGCAGCGCGACATCGAGCCGGTGGTCAAGGACCTGGGCCTCGGCGCGCAGGGCCTGCGCATCGGCGTGTTGGGCGGGTACTTTCGCGAGAACGCGCAGCCGGAGGCGCTGGCCGCGGTCGACCGCGTGGCCGATGCGCTGGGTGCGGTCAACACCGTCATGTTGCCGATGGTCGATGCCGGCCGTGCGGCCGCGTTTCTCATCACCAACTCCGAAGGCGCCGCGCTGCACCTGAACGACTTGCGCAAGCGGCCGCACGACTTCGAGCCGCTGTCGCGTGATCGCTTCCTGGCCGGCGCGCTGCTGCCTGCCGCCTGGGTGGCACGCGCGCAACGCGTGCGCCGGGCCTATGCCGAGGCGGTGGCGCGTGTCTTCGAGCGCTACGACATCCTGCTGGCGGCGGCGACGCCCTCGGCCGCCACGCCCATCGGCGCGGAGTGGTTCGAAATCAACGGCCAGCGCCTGCCGGTGCGGCCCAACATGGGCCTGCTCACGCAACCGATCTCGTGCATCGGGCTGCCGGTGTGTGCGGTGCCGGTGTGGGGCGCGCACGCAACCTTGCCGATCGGCGTGCAGGTGATCGGCGCACCCTGGCGCGAAGACCTGGTGCTGCGCGTGGCCGCCGCACTCGAAGCCGCCGACGTGGTGCATGCGCCCGTCGCGACGCTCAACTGAAAACGATTCGCCATGTCACTGCAACCCGCCATCAACCTGCCCGACGTCGTCGCCGAAGTCGCGGCCGCATTCGAGCGCTACGAAGACGCGCTGGTCACCAACAAGGTCGACGTCCTCGACGAACTGTTCTGGGCCAGCCCGCTCACGCTGCGCTACGGCGCCGGTGAAAACCTCTACGGCTATGCCGAGATCCAGGCGTTCCGTGCCGGGCGCCCCGCCGTGGGGCTTGCGCGCGAGCTCTTGCGCACCGTCATCACCACTTATGGGCACGACTTCGCGACGGCCAACTGCGAATTTCGGCGCACCGGCAGCGAACGCACCGGCCGTCAGAGCCAGACCTGGATGCGCACGCCAGAGGGCTGGCGCGTGGTCGCAGCGCACGTGAGCCTGCTGTAGACGTCGTGCCGATTCCGGTGCGCGCCGGCTCGGCACACTTCGTGCATACCTTCTTGTATCCAAGATGGATCGGTCCAGCGATCCGTCTCAGGATCAACCCGCAAGCAGCCCAAAACCGGAGAGAGCCATGAAGAGTCAATTCAACCGTCGCGATTCCCTCAAGTCGCTCGCCGCGCTCGGCGCAGCGGGCACCCTCGGAGGGTTCAGCGCCCTCGCCAATGCGCAGAAGCCGCTCACCGTTGGCGTGATCTACGTCGGCCCGCGCGACGACTATGGCTACAACCAGGCGCACGCCCAGGCCGCCGCTGAAGTCAAGAAGTTGCCCGGCATCAAGGTGGTCGAAGAAGAGAACGTGCCCGAGACCGCGGCCGTGCAAAAGACCATGACCGGCATGATTTCGCAGGACGGCGCCAAGCTGCTGTTCCCGACCTCGTTCGGCTATTTCGATCCGCACATCCTGGCGCTCGCCCCCAAGAACCCGGACGTGCGCTTCTCGCATTGCGGCGGCATGTGGAGCGAAGGCATGCCCAAGAACGCGGGCAGCTTCTTCGGCTACATCGACGAGTGCCAGTTCCTGAACGGCGTCATCGCCGGCCACATGAGCAAGAGCGGCAAGATCGCCTTCGTCGCGGCCAAGCCGATCCCGCAGGTGCTGCGCAACATCAACGCCTTCACCATCGGTGCGCGCTCGGTCAAGCCGGGCATCACCTGCAGCGTGATCTTCACCGGCGACTGGTCGATGGCGGTGAAGGAAGCCGAAGCCACCAACAGCCTGGCCGACCAGGGCTGCGATGTTTTCACGATGCACGTCGACGGCCCCAAGGTGGTGGTCGAGACCGCGGCCAAGCGCGGCAAGATGGTGTGCGGCTACCACGCGAGCCAGGCCAAGCTGGCACCGCAGGCCTACCTGACCGGTGCCGAGTGGAACTGGCTCACTGCCTACAAGACCATCATCGACGCCGCGCAAACCGGCAAGCCGCATCCCAATTTCCTGCGCGGTGGCCTGAAAGAGGGCTACGTGAAGATGTCGGCCTACGGCCCGGCCGTGACCGACGCGGCCAAGAAACAGGCCGACGACATCAAGGCCAAGATGATGGCCGGCAGCTTCGACATCTTCAAGGGCCCGCTCAAGGACAACAAGGGCAAGGAAGTGCTGGCCTCGGGCAAGGTGCAAAAGCAGACCGACATCGAACTCGAGAAGATGAACTACCTGGTCGAAGGCGTGAACGGCAGTTTCTAAGTCATCACCAGAGAGCAGGCCGCCATGCGCAACGCCCTTCGCGAAATCGCCCTTCCGGTGTTCGCCATCGCGGCGGCGCTGTTGCTCTTCGGCCTGCTGGTCGCCTTTGCCGGGGTCGATCCGGTGGAGGTGTGGGTCGTGCTCTTCAAGGGCGCGTTCGGCGACTGGTTCTCATGGCAGAACACGCTGCAACGCGCGGCGCCGCTCATGCTCACTGCCCTGTGCGTCGCCATCCCGGCGCGCGCCGGCCTGGTCATCATCGGCGGCGAAGGCGCGGTGGTGCTGGGCGGGCTTGCATGTGCTGCACTGCCCTATGCCGTTCCCTTGCCGGGCAACGTCGTCGGCACCGTGCTCGTGTGCGTGGCCGGTGCCGTCGCGGGGGCTCTGTGGATCATGCTGGCGGGCTGGCTCCGGCAGTACCGCGGCATCAACGAAACCATCAGCAGCCTGCTGCTGGCGTACATCGCGATCGGCATCTTCAAGCACCTGGTCGAAGGCGTGTTGCGCGACCCGGCCAGCCTGAACAAGCCCTCGACCCATCCGCTGCCGGAGGCCTTGCTTATCGGCGGCATCGCCGGCTCCGATATTCACTGGGGCCTGGTCATCGGCGTCGTCGCCTGCATCGGGCTCGGGCTCTGGCTGCGCATCACCGCGTCGGGCTTTTCGATTCGCGTGGTGGGCGGCAATCCGCGCACCGCGCAACTGGTCGGCCTGCCTGCGACCCGACTGATCCTCGCCGCGTGCGGCGTCGGTGGTGCCTGTGCCGGCGTGGCCGGCGCGGTCGAAGTCGCCGCGGTGCACACCAACGCCAACGCATCGCTCATCGCGGGCTACGGCTACGCCGGCATCCTGGTCTCGTTCATCGCGCGGCACAACCCGATCGCGATCATCCCGGTCGCCATCCTGTTCGGCGGCTTCGGCGCGGCCGGCAGCCTGTTGCAGCGGCGGCTCGGCTTGCCCGATGCATCGGTGCTGGTGCTGCAGGGCATCGCCTTCGT
>CAXTCC010000308.1:0-3709 GCA_964242015.1 uncultured Variovorax sp. | reverse complement strand
TTCGGCCGCGGCGAGTGTTTCGTCGAGCAGTTCCTCGATCGACCGCGTCATGTCGAGGCGCAGGTCATCGCAGACACGCACGGCCATGTCGTCGTGCTGGGCACGCGCGACTGCTCGCTGCAGCGGCGCAACCAGAAGCTGGTCGAAGAAGCGCCCGCGCCGTTCTTGAGCGCTGCGCAGCGCGAGCGCATCCACCAGTCGGCGCGCGACGTGTGTGCCAAGGCTGGCTATGTCGGCGCCGGGACGGTCGAGTTCCTGCTCAGTCCTTCCGGCACGATCTCGTTCCTGGAGGTGAACACGCGGCTGCAGGTCGAGCACCCGGTCACCGAAGAAACTTCGGGCATCGACCTCGTGGTCGAGCAGTTGCGCGTGGCAGATGGCCTGCCGCTGTCGATCACCGAAACGCCTGTGCCGCGCGGCCATGCCTTCGAGTTCCGCATCAACGCCGAGGATGTGGGACGCGGCTTCTTGCCGGCGCCTGGGCCGGTGCATGTGTTCGATGCACCGTCGGGCCCGGGCGTGCGCATCGACACCGGCGTGATGGCAGGGTCGACCGTGCCCGGCACTTTCGATTCATTGATGGCAAAGCTCATCGTCACCGGCGCTACGCGCGCGCAGGCGATTGCACGTGCGCGCCGGGCATTGAAGGAGTTCCGTATCGAAGGCGTGGCCTCAGTGCTGCCGTTCCATCGTGCAGTGATGGCGCACGAGGACTTCACCTCGGCGGATGAGTTCAAGGTGCACACGCGGTGGATCGAGACTGACTTCGCGAACACGCTCGCTGCGGCCGTGCGATCCGAGCCGACGGTGTCCGATGCGCCGTTGGTGCGCACCGCCGTCGAGATCGATGGCCGTCGCGTGTCGCTCGGCTTGCCGGCTGAACTGCTGCGCGGCTTGCAGTCGGCGTCCGCAGGCGACGCGGCGTCCGTCACAGCGCCGGCGGACCCGGTCACCGAAGCCGATCCGGCAGCGGTGGCCGCGCCGATCACCGGCACGATTCAATCATGGAAGGTGACCGATGGCGACACCGTTGCAGCCGGCGACCCGATCGCATCGATGGAAGCCATGAAGATGGAGATGCAGGTGTCGGCGCACCGCGCGGGGCGGATCAAGCTGACAACGGAGCAGGGCGCCTACGTGACGGCCGGCACGGCGATCGCGGCGATCACAACGATCGATTGAGCGCTGCCGCCGTCGCCCTTCCAAATTTCGCGTGGCTACTTCTCTAGCTTCGTGTCTTCGCTCTTCGCTTCCGCCATCGCTTCCGGTTCCAGTTCCTCGGCGTAGCGGTTGAGCCGAATGAAAAGGCCCCATCCGGCCAGCACGACGCCGACGGCGCAGAACATGGCGGCCGCATGGAGCATCAGCTCCGGCTTTTCGCGCGCCTTGAACGTAGCGACCAGCGCCTCGACCGCGATGGCGACCACGATCACCACCATGAAGCGCGAGAGAAAGCGCCGCACGCGAGTCGGTGCGCCGATGTGCGCGTCGCGAATCACTTCTTCTTCGGTGATCGTCTGCGAAATTTGAAGCGCGACCACCGCGGCGGCCAAGAGACCGATCGCTTCGATCACTGCTTCGCCCGCGGTCGTGTCGACGCCACCGGTGATGGCCATCCAGCCGTTGTGCGCCGCGATCACCATGAGTGCCAGGCTGGCGCCGGCGAAGAGCAGCGCCATGAACGCATGGACGATGGAGTAGAGGCGCAGGAAAGATTTCATGGGGCACGCAGCGTTGTCGACGAGCGCGATTGTGTTGCGCGCAGCGCACGCCGCCTGTCAGCGGTGGCCTCGAAGAACCATGTCGTTCATCGGCTTGGGCCTGCTAAAGCGCCGGCAAGGCCTGCTTCGCCATCCAGGTCGCGAAGTCGATGGCGCCGATGCGCGGGTTGTCGCCAGGCGTGAGTGACTGATCGTTCAGCACGATGCCGAAGTAAGGCGTCTGCGCATCGCCGACCACGGTGCGCGTGTCGCCGATGGCGTTGAAGTAGCGCTGCAGTAGCTCCGAAAGGCCGACGCGCTCCGGTCCGGCGATCTCCACCATGCCGTTAAGCGGCGCGCCCAGCGCGAAGTCGGCCATGGCGGCGGCCACGTCGTCCGAAGCGATGGGCTGCACGTGCTTGCTCGACACCTTCACGGTCTGACCATCCGTACCGCCCTGTGCGATAGCGCCGAGGAACTCCATGAACTGCGTGGCCCGCACGATGGTGTACGGAATGTTTGCGGCCTCTATCAATTTCTCCTGCACGAGCTTGGCGCGGAAGTAACCGCTGTCTTGCAGCCGGTCGGTGCCCACCACCGACAGCGCGACGTGGTGTCGTACGCCGGCTGCAGCTTCGGCCGCCAGCAGGTTACGGCCCGAAGTCTCGAAGAATTCCATCACCGGCGCGTCTGCGAACGATGGCGAGTTGGCCACGTCGACGACCACTTGCGCGCCCTTCAATGCTTCCGCCAGGCCCTCGCCGGTGACGGCGTTCACGCCCGTTTTGGGCGACGCCGCCACGACCTCGTTGCCGCGCTCACGCAGCAGGTTGACGAGCTTGCTACCGATGAGGCCGGTACCTCCGATGACGACGATTTTCATGATGTTCCTGCGAATGAGTGTTTGACCCACCAATCGTAGGAGTGAAACAATATGGCTGAAATGACCAAGATCCCTGAAATACTGCCAAGTAATGGATCTACGAACCGCAGGCCGCGGCGCGTGCTCTTCGTCGCATTCGACGATGTCGGTCTGCTCGACCTCTCCGGCGCGCAGACAGTCTTCTGGGCGGCGGACAAGGCGATGGCGGCGCGGGGTCTGCCGGGCTACGAGCGGTGCACCGCGAGCATCGATGGCGGCCTGGTGCGCAGCGCCGAGGGCTTGGCGTTGCAGACCGATGCGCTCAAGGCGTTTAAGCCCGCATCGGTCGACACGCTCATCGTCCCGGGATCACCGCACATGGCTGCGGTGCTCGATCGATCTGCAACGCTGGTCAAGTGGCTGAAGCGCGCATCCGGCGCTGCACGCCGCACCGCGTCCGTGTGCAGCGGCGCTTTCCTGCTGGCCGCCACCGGACTGCTGGACCACAAGCGCGCCACCACGCACTGGCTGATGTTCGACATGATGACCGAGCGATTTCCTGATGTGGAGATCGACCGCGACGCCATCTTCGTGCAGCAGGGCGCCGTGTGGACATCGGCCGGCGTCACCGCAGGCATCGACCTCGCGCTCGCGCTGGTCGAGGCCGATTGCGGACATGACGTGGCAATGGAAGTCGCCCGGGAGCTCGTCGTGTTTTTGAAGCGACCGGGCGGCCAGTCGCAGTTCAGCGAGCTGCTGCAGGCGCAGGCCGAAGACACCGATACCTTTGACGAGCTCAACCTGTGGATCGCCGGCAACCTTGGCCGCGCGAACCTCACGGTCGAGTTCCTGGCCGACCGGGCGCGCATGAGCCCACGCAACTTCGCGCGGGTCTACAAGGACAAGACCGGCCGCACACCGGCCAAGGCGGTCGAGGTGTTCAGGCTCGAAGCCGCGCGACGGCTGCTCGAAGACTCAGGCCGCAACATCGATCAGATCGCGAGCTTGTGCGGGTTTGGGGATGAGGAGCGGATGCGCGTTACCTTTCAGCGGCATCTTGGCGTAGCGCCGCGGGACTATCGAAAGCGGTTTTCGATTTCGAGTGCGGGTTCGCTCGCTTGATGCGAGCCGATGATTTCGAACCTGC
>CAXTCC010000307.1:0-3762 GCA_964242015.1 uncultured Variovorax sp. | reverse complement strand
TCGAATACAGCCACAAGGCGCAGCCGAGCCAGAACGGCTACAGCCTGCTCGGCAACGTGTTGCCGCAAGTGCCGAACCCACGGATCAACTTGAACAACCAGCCGTGGTCGCAACCGTCGATCTTCAATGCGCTGACCGGCTCGCTGCGCTTCACGCAAGCCATCAATGCGAATTGGCGCTGGAGCGCGCAGATCGGCCAGCAACGCCTGAAGACGGATGACCGGCTGGCCTACGCTTTCGGCTGCGGCGCCGAAGGCAACTACGACCGCTACTGCTCGGACGGCACCTTCGATTTCTACGACTTCCGTAGCGAGAACGAGCGCCGCCGCCAGACCGCCGGCCAACTCAACCTGAAGGGCAACCTGATGACCGGCAGCGTGAAGCACGAGCTCGGCTTCGGGGTACTGCAAAGCCGCGTGCGCAATCGGTTCGAAGACCAGGCCTTCAACTACGTCGGCACTGGCAACATCGACGGGACGGCGGTCGTCCCGGCCGACCCGACGATGGCCGACCCCAGCACCAACCGCGACGAGCGCTCGACCGAATACACGGTGCAAGACGCCATCCGCTGGAACGACAAGTTCACGACATGGCTCGGTGTGCGATACACGCACCTCAGCCGCGGCAGCGTGCGCACCGATGGCTCCAACCCGACGCAGTACAGCCAGAACATCACGACGCCGTGGGTCGCGGCCAGCTATGCATTTCAACCGGGCTTGCTCGGTTATGTGAGCTGGGGCAAAGGCGTCGAATCCGAGATCGTGCCGAACAAGGTGTCGCAGTACAGCAATGCCGGGGAGGCCCTGCCCGCCCTCACCTCCAAGCAGTGGGAGATCGGCCTGAAGGGCGGCGGCAGCGTGGCCGACGGTGCGTTGAATTGGCAGGTGGCGTACTTCGACATCTCCCGGCCGATGACCAACCTCGACAGCTGCGATGCCAGCGGCGCGCTGTGCAACGGCCAGTACGACGGCCGCGCCGTGCACCGCGGGCTCGAAGCCAATGCGCAATGGACAGCCGGGCCGTGGCGCCTGGGCGGCGGCGTGACCCTCATCGACGCCAAGCGTCGCGACAGCACGCTCGACCCCGCGGTCAACGGACAACATCCGACCAACGTGCCCAATCAGGTGGTGCGTGCACAAGTCGGCTACCAGTTCGCCTCCGTTCCCGGTCTCGGAACGCAGCTGCTGATGTCGCACGAAGGCCGTCGCAACGTGCTGCCCGACGGATCGATCCAGTTGCCATCGTGGACCCGCTTCGATGCATCGCTGCGCTACGACACCAAGCTCAACAACGTGAACACGAGCTGGACCGTCGGTGTCGAGAACCTCGCCGACCGCCGCTACTGGAAAGAGTCGCCCTACCAGTTCGGCCACGTCTACCTGTTCCCCGGCGCTCCGCGCACGCTGAGGCTCGCTTTCACGGCGTCGCTCTAATGCGACGACGCGTGACTGCCGGTCAGAACCCCTCAAAAGCCACGCTATAATCTGAGGCTGTATTCCTCGATAGCTCAGTTGGTAGAGCGCCGGACTGTTAATCCGTAGGTCCCTGGTTCGAGCCCAGGTCGAGGAGCCAAGATGAGCCGCATGGCTACTGGAAACCCTGCTATTGAATAGATAGCAGGGTTTTTTCGTATTCGCCTTTGTTCGATAGCCAGGCGGGCGAACTTCGATCCTTCGCTTGCAGTCGCAGAGCTTGTGGAATCGAGCTCTGCCAAGGCTACTTGAGCGTGATGCCCTGCCCCGCCATTGCCTGCTCTTGCTTGGCGTGGTTGGCTAGGTACTCAGCGTGCTGTGCCTCTGTGCGATGCGTGCCAAGCATGGCCAATTGCTCGCGCAGCTTGTCTGCAGGCAGGTCGGCGCCGTAGCACGGTGTTCCGGGCTGCTGTCGCCATGACTCATGCAGGGTGCCATCGTCGACAGCATCGAAGCCCAGTTCCTCGACCAGAAGCATCACCTTCCGTTTGGCTGCCGCATCGTCGCCGGCCAGTGGCAGCGAAATACGGCCGGGCGTTCCGGCGGGAAGGCCCTTGTTGCGAAGATGGTCGGCGTAGATGTTGTTGAACACCTTCACCACGGGCCGACCCAAGTGCTGCTGCACCCATTCACTTTCGGTGAGGTCGCCGGTTTCCAGTTCCTCGATACGGCCGTCACGCAACAAGGGGTAGTAGTTGCTCGTATCGATGACAGGTACATCGGCGGACACCCCCGCGAAAATATCTTTCGGCAGGTCGGGGATGTTCTTCAGCGGGATGGTGACCACGATGAGTTCCGCATTGCGCACTGCTTCTCTGGCGGTCACTGGCTTGGCGGCGGTTTCTCGCGCTACGCCTTCCAGCGTCTCAGGGCCGCGGGAGTTGGCGATGTAAACGGAGTGGCCCAGGCTACCGAGTCGCGCGGCAAGCGCGCTGCCGATGTGACCAGCTCCGATGATTCCAATGTTCATGATGTGTCAGCTTATTGAGGTTGCAGGGCGACAGCGGTCGCCCGAGGTGGCTAAACAATTGCGGGACGAAACGTGAAGCCCCGACCTCGCTCGGCCGTTCAGTATCCAGCGAGCCCCGGCGCGGCGTTGTGCTGTGTACAGAACCCCTACATCGGCAACTTCTATCCGGGACCCGTCATCGCTTGCGCAACAGGCAATGTCGCAGACATGGCGGGGCTCTGTCCCCTCTGTCCCATCGCAGCGCTACGCTAGCTAAGGAACAGGGCGCAAGTCGTCTGTCATTTCGCACTCCTGTTGTGAGGGCTCGAATTAATCGTTCTTGTGCGGCCAGCGTCTTTACTTCGTGCCTGTGCCGAGAATCGACCGGCCTGGGCTCTTCCAAGCGAAGTCAGGCGGTGTACGACGGCGGGCCCTTCGTAGTGCTGTTCGCCCCGCATCCACCGGACCGCCGGGAAGGTGCATTCCACCAGGCTGGCGGCATGCAAAATCTGAAGATCGCCGATGTCCGTCGGGTCCGAGAACGACATCGGCAAAGTCTCGAATCGCAAACGACAGAGCAGAGCGTATTGCGAATTAAATTTCTCTTTCGGGGTGCTGTTCATGCTGCGAATTTGGCCGCCGCTACGCCTCCTCACGACGGCTCTAAAACCAAAGCGTTTTGTCGGCAATCTCAGCTTGTGGGTGTCAGCCGCCACCTGCAGGTCAGCCGTCATCTTCGCCCTGGACGCGCCGCACGAGGGCAGCGTGATGCCGATCGCATCAGTCGAATTTGACCAGGTCCTTGAAGATCAGCTGACCCCAGCTCTTTCCGCGCGCCTGCACCAGCAGTCCGCCTTCCGAAAGCCCGCCGAGCTGGATCGGCGAGAAGCCTAGTTTTTCCGCGAGCGCAGCAATCTCCTTTGATGCGCCGTCGTCGTCGCTCGCCAGGAACACGACTCTCTTGCCGCCATGGACTGCGGGGTCTTGCTCGAGCACGGCAGCGACCAGATGGTTGAAGCCCTTGACCAGTCTGGCGCCGGTGAAAGCCTGCGCGACGGCTCTGGCAGAGGACTGGTCCATCAGTTCATCAGGGGACACCCCGTACGCATTGGTCACATCGACGATGGTCTTTTCTTTCCAGTTCGGCAACGCCTTGGCAACCTCTTTATACGACTCGAAACGGACCGCCAAAAAGACGGTGTCCGCCTTGACCGCTTCCGCCAGTGTCTTGGGAACGATCGTCGGTCCGATCGCGGCTGCGGAGGATGCGAAGCTCTCCGGGTCGCGCGTGGTCGCAACGGAGACTTCGATGCCGTGGCGGGCAAACGCCTTGGCCAGGGC
>CAXTCC010000306.1:0-3820 GCA_964242015.1 uncultured Variovorax sp. | reverse complement strand
AGCAACCCGGTTCCTGACCGGCATCACCACCTCGGGCACGCCGCATCTCGGCAACTACGCCGGCCTGGTGCGGCCGTCGGTGCGCTTCAGCCAGCGCGCCGATGTGCAGAGCTTTTATTTCATGGCGGACTACCACGCGCTCATCAAGATCGATGATCCGGCGCGCATCCAGCGTTCGACGCTCGAGATTGCCGCCAGCTGGCTGGCATGTGGGCTCGACCCCGAGCGCGTCGTCTTTTATCGGCAATCCGACATTCCCGAGATCCCGGAGCTCACCTGGCTGCTGACCTGCGTCACGGGCAAGGGCATCCTGAACCGTGCGCATGCGTACAAGGCCTCCGTCGACAAGAACCTGGCCAAGGGCGAAGACCCGGACGCCGACGTCACCGCGGGCCTCTTCATGTACCCGGTGCTGATGGGCGCCGACATCCTCCTGTTCAACGCGCACAAGGTGCCGGTCGGACGCGACCAGATCCAGCACATCGAGATGGCGCGCGACATCGCGCAGCGCTTCAATCATCTGTACGGCGATCACTTCGTGTTGCCGGAGGCCGAAGTCGACGATGCGGTCGCCACCTTGCCGGGCCTCGACGGCCGCAAGATGAGCAAGAGCTACGACAACACGATCCCGCTGTTTTCATCGCGGGCCCAGCTGCAGAAGCTCATCGGCGGCATCGTGACCGACTCGCGTGCGCCAGGCGAGCCGAAGGAAACCGAGGGCTCGGCCCTGTTCCAGATTTTTCAGGCCTTCGCGGATGCTGACGAGACGGCTGCACTGCGCAAGGCCTATGCCGAAGGCATTGGTTGGGGCGACGCCAAGCACTTGGTCTTCGAGCGCATCGACCGCGAGTTGACGCCGCTGCGCGAGCGCTACGAGGCACTGATGAGCGACCCGGCACAGATCGAGCGCACCTTGCTGGTCGGCGCCGACAAGGCACGCGAGCTGTCGCGCCCTTTCATGACGACGCTGCGTCACGCCGTCGGGTTGCGCAGTCTCGCCAGCCTGGGCGGTCAGGATGCCGCGGTCGGCAAGAAGGCAGGCAAAAGTAGCAAGGCGGACAAGTCCAGCAAGCCGACGTTCAAACAATACCGCGAGCGGGACGGGCTGTTCTATTTCAAGCTGCTCGACGCCCACAACGACACGCTGCTGCAGAGCCGCGGCTTCCAGTCCCCGCAAGAAGCCGGGCGCGCCATCGGCGCATTGCAACATCAGCCGAATGAAGCGCTTACGGCGCTCGCAGAACAGCTGGAACCGGTCGACAATGACGGAATGCGTGCCGTAATGGCCGCGTTGGAGGAACTCGCCGGTCAGGCGAGCTGAAGTAAGGGAGAGATTCGCGCGCCCAGCAACAGTCAATATATAAGTTGCGCGCAAACGAAAGCAAAACATGAGCATTTACGTCATCGACGACCACCCCCTGATGCGCGACGCCATCGTCATGGTGCTGCGCCGCCTGCGGCCAGCCGAGAACATCGTGGAGCTCGAGCGCCTCGACAAGCTCGCCAGCGCGGTCAAGCAGCACGGCACGCCTGGCCTGTTTTGCCTCGACCTTAAATTGCCCGACACGACCGGTGTTTCCGGCGTGATCGCGGTCAAACAAACCTATCCGGATGTGCCGATCGCCGTGTACTCGGCCTCGCCGGCGGCGGACATGGAAGAAGCCTGCATCGAAGCGGGCGCCGACCAGTACATCGAAAAATCAGCCAGCTCCGCCGAATTGACCGCTGCCCTGCGCGGTCTGCTGATGGCCGATTCCGACGTCGAAGAGCCCGCCGCTGCCAACAACAGCAAGTTGTCGAAGCGCCAGACCCAGCTCATCGCCATGCTCGACAAGGGCATGAGCAACCGCGACATCGCGGCCGAACTCGAGATCAGCGAGCACACCGTCAAGGTGCATCTGTGGCGTCTGTTCCGCCGGTTGGGCGTCAAGAGCCGGACCCAGGCACTGCACTACGCGCGTACCAACGGGCTGCTGTCGGGCTAGTCCCAGGCTACCCAGGCTGCCGGGCCCGCGGTCCGCGGTTTCTGCCCGGGCTTGCTGCCCGGGCTTTTTTCAGCCGACGGCCGAGCTGACTCGCGCTTGGGCCTGCGTTTCGTCGGCATCATGCAAGGCGACCCGAAACACGCTACCGCGACCCAGCCGCGATCGCACGCTGACCGGATGGCCCAGCGCATGGGACAAGCGGGCCACGATCGCTAGGCCGAGCCCGAATCCGTCGGACGTGCCGGCATGGTCGGCCACCTTGTAGAACTCCAGGAAGACGTCACGCAGGTGCTCTCGCGCGATGCCGATGCCGGTGTCCCAGACCTCGACCCTGAGACCGTCGCGTGTCTGCCGGGATGCCAGCAGCACGCCGCCCTCGACCGTGTACTTGATGGCATTGGCGATCAAATTGCCGATCATCCGCCGCACGCGGATCGGGTCGGTCAGCACCGTCCCTTTGGCGATATGCACCTGGAATTTCAACCCCTTGGCCTCGGCCACCGGCCGGTATTGCAGTTCCAGATCGCGCAGCAACTGCCCGACGTCGACCCGCTCGATGTGCAGCCGGACCTGACCTGAATCGATGCGCGCCAGGTCGAACAGCGAATCGAACAGCGCGTTGACGGCATGCGTCGCACGCACGATCTTCGGCGCAATCTCCTGTACCAGTTCGGGTTCGTTGCGCAGCCAATCGGCGTAGAGGGACAGCGCCAGCACGGGCTGCCGCATGTCATGCGCGGCGCTTGCCAAGAAGCGGTTCTTCATCGCCACAGCCGAGACAGCCGCCTGCCTCTGCTGCGTCAACGAAGCGATGAGGATGTGGTTATGAAAGAGCAACTCGAAACTGTTGCGCGCCGTTTCGTGGATGCGCCGACCGGCACGCAACAGCAGCCACCAATGAAGCATCGGCAGCAGCAAGAAGCCGTAGTTGAAATGCGGCTTCTCGAAATTCAGTTCGATGACACGGAACAGCACGGCCGCGAGCATCGTGAGAAAGAGCGTGTTGACATAGCGCTTGAGCAGCGGCGGATGCAGCGCCAGGCCATTGAGCGGAAAAGTCGCGACCCCGGCGACGATCAACCAGCTCATGAACTGATTGATGAGCGGCGTGCGATCGAAAAAAATCAGGATCGACAGACCCCAGGCGAACGCACTGGCGCTCCAGAGAAAATGGTACTTTTCGACGAACCGCTGCTGGCCGTCCGAGTCGCGATCCGCGTAGCGTCGCTGATAGACCCGTTCGCCCCAGACGCGGCAGCAGGTCGCGGCAATGCCGATCGACAGCCATGCCATCAGTTGCCAGAGCGGCACATAACCCCAGCTCAGACCGATCATCGCCGGGAGCAATGCAGCCGCCAGGAAGTGCGAGCCGCGCGACGCCCGCATCAGGCTGCGGATCAGTTCACCACGAACCCACGGTTCAGCTTCATCGGCCGAGGCAGGCGCCGGCGTGAGGCTGGCAAACGACGAGTTGCCCAAGCCGGCAAAGGAAGAATTGCCCTTCATGTTTCCGAATGGCACGCCGCTGCAAGGTCTACAAAAAAGCCCCTTCGACAAAGGGGCTCCTGGAAGAGAGCGAAGCAGTCACGAATCAAGCTGAACCCCGCATGCCTTGTAGGTTGCCCCGACCTGTGCGCCTCGCGACTTGCCTGCCGCTGGCGGTCGAGGGGTGAACCATTGTCACCGAAAGTTTTCCGGTTGGCGTCGCACCGGCGCAACTCTTAAACGACGAACAGACGCAAAAAAGCCCCGGCTGGCGGGGCTTTAGCACAATCCATCGCTGGAGGAGAGGGAGGGATTCGAACCCTCGGTACGTTTCCGTACGCCTGATTTCG
>CAXTCC010000305.1:2687-3843 GCA_964242015.1 uncultured Variovorax sp. | reverse complement strand
CGCGCCAGTTCGCGCATCAGCACCATGCCGGCCATGTCGGGCACCAGGCCCCACTTGATCTCCATGACCGACAGCTTCGTGTCCGGCGCGACGATGCGAATGTCGGCGCCCAGGGCCACCTGCAGCCCGCCGCCGAAAGCCACGCCGTGCACCGCAGCGATGACCGGCACCGGTACGTCGCGCCAGGTCATCGCCACCTGCTGCGCCGCGTTCGACAGCCCGTGCGTGCGCACCAGCAGATCGGCACCGGCGGCGCCCTCGCCCAGCACGTCGACGCTGCCCTGGTCCATGCGCTCGAACGATTGCATGTCGAGCCCGGCGCAAAAGGCCTTGCCGCGGCCGGAGATCACGACCGCACGCGCCGCCGTGTCGTTGCGGAGCCGTTCGCCGGCATCGATCAGCGCGTCGAACATCGCGGGATCGAGCGCGTTCATCTTGTCGGCCCGGGCCAGTTGAAGCTCGACCACGCCGTCGGGGTGTCGGGTCCATTCGATGCGTTCGTTCATTCTTGTCTCCATCACTGTCTCCTTTTATGCGGCTGAGAGTATCGCGCCGCGGGCATGGCATCACGCGGGGCATGGCTCGGCGATGATGTCGGTCCATGACTTTCGATCGCCGCCAATTCCTCCAGTCCGGCGCCGCCGCCGTTGTCGCCCTCCTCGGGCAAGGTTGCGCCGGCCCCGGCACAGCTTCGTCCTCCGCCTCTTCATTCGCTTCTTCATCCGTGCTCGGATTCACTTCCGTGCCCGCCACGCTGCGCGATGCCGTCACCGTGCCGCCCGGCTACATCGCGCAGGTGCTCTACCCATGGGGCTCGCCCACCGGCGTCGCGGGCAACATGCCTGCCTTTGCGCGAGACGCATCGAACAGCGCCGCTGACCAGGCGGTGCAGGCAGGCATGCATCACGACGGCATGCACTTTTTTCCGCTTGGTTCCGATGGCGACCGCGGCTTGCTGGTGATGAACCACGAGTACACCGACGAGCAGTTGCTGCACACCGACGGCGTTACCCAGTGGACCGCAGAAAAAGTGCGCAAATCGCTGCACGCGATGGGCGTGTCGGTGATCGAGATCGAGCGGCGTCCTGAAGGTTGGCGCCAGGTTCTGCCCTCGCCTTATGCCCGCCGCGTGCATGGCAATACGGCCATGCGCATC
>CAXTCC010000305.1:0-2587 GCA_964242015.1 uncultured Variovorax sp. | reverse complement strand
AAGCACCCGAACGAGTCGAACCGCTTCGGATGGGTCGTCGAGATCGATCCGTTCGATCCAACGGCCGCACCCGTCAAGCGCACCGCACTCGGTCGCAAGCGGCAAGAAAGCGCGACCTGCACGACGACCAAAGACGGCCGCGTCGCCGTGTACATGGGCGACGACGCGCGCTTCGAATACATCTACAAGTTCGTGAGCCGCGAGAAGATCCGGCAAGGCACCGACGCCGCATCGCGCGCCGTCAACCGCACGCTGCTGGACGACGGCAGCTTGTACGTCGCGCGCTATGACGAAGGCGGTCGCGGTCGATGGCTGGAACTGGCGCACGGCAAGAACGGGATCGACGCCGCGGCAGGTTTCGCATCGGCCGCCGACGTGCTGGTGCATGCGCGGCTCGCTGGCGACGTGGTCGGCGGCACGAGGATGGACCGGCCGGAATGGATCGCGGTGCATCCGCAGACCGGCGAGGTCTACGTCACGTTGACCAACAACAGTCAGCGCGGCACGCCGGGCCGTCCACCAGTCGATGCCGCTAACCCGCGCGCCGTCAACATCTTCGGCGGCATCCTGCGCTGGCGTGAAGATGGCAAGGACGCGGGCGCCACCTCGTTCGATTGGGACCACTTCGCACTGGCCGGCGACCCTGCCCTTCCCGCGGCTGGTACCCGATATCCGAGCAAGGAAGCGGATGCTTTCGGCTCGCCCGACGGCCTGCATTTCGACAGCGGCGGCTTGTTGTGGATTCAGACCGACATGAGCGGCCAGGACATCGGCAAAGGCGCGATGGCGGCACTGGGCAACAACCAGATGCTGTGCGCCGACATCACGACCGGGCGCATCAAGCGTTTCCTGGTCGGACCGAACGGTTGCGAGATCACCGGCTGCACATCGACGCCAGACCGGCGCACGTTGTTCGTCAACATCCAGCATCCAGGCGAGCGGCGCGACGACGGCACCGGCGAACCGAGCAGCGCGTGGCCCGAGGGCGCCGTTGCCGGAACCGCCCGACCTCGCTCGGCAACGGTCGTGGTGCAACGTGCCGATGGCGGCTTCGTGGGAACGTAGCCGCCCGAGTTCTGCCGCCTGCGATTGAAGCTTCAGGCTCCGGGCTTCAGGCCTTGCGGACCATCGACAGCACCGACGCCGGATCGAGCGTTTTTGCCTTCTCCTGAATGGCCGGAAGGTAGCGCGTCTGCAGGCTCTGGGCTTCCTGCACGACGTCGGCATACGCGTCTTTCAGCATCTCCGTCGACAAGGTGCGGCCACCGGCGTAATAGCGCTTGGCGACATGGCCGAGCGCATAGGTCGTCGCGAAGCTCATGCCCGAGCTGACCGCCTGCTTGGCGGTGCCACCCAGCATCCCGCCGAGCAAACCTCCACCGACCTTGCCCAGCAAACCGCCGAGCAATTTGCGACCCGCCTGCTCCAGGTATTGCGAGGTGAGCCCGACGCCCACGGTCGCGATGAAGTCCTTGATATGTCCGCGGTCGAGTTCGAAGCCATGCGCCTTGCCGATGCGATAGACCAGCTTCATCTGCAGCGGAATGATCGCCATGGTCGACAGCGTTTCCGGGAGCAGTTCGAGCGCGCCGTTGAGGATGGCGGCGTTGAGGATGGCCTGGTCGAGCTCGGCGTCTTCGGGCACCGTGACCGCGCCAGCGCCTGCCGTTGCTACAGCGGCGGCGGTGGCGGCCGTGGCGATGGGTGCCGAAGCCAGTTCGTCTGCGTGCTGAGTGAACTCGGCCACCGCGCGAGCGTCCAGGCCAAGCGAACTCCGCAGGTCCGTCAGAAAAAGCTGCTCGGCTTTGGAGTGCGCGCCATCGGCATCGCACACGCACACCGACATTTCATAAGCCAGGCGCTTCGAATCGGCACTTTGCAATTGCCCTGTCGCGTCCGCCAGCGACACGCGCTTCATGAGCACATCCTGATAGAGCGTCGGCAAGTGAAGCGCGTCGTTCTGCGACAGCCCTTCGGCGATGCGCTTGATCTCTTCGCGTTCACGCTCGTGCTTGTCGCCATCGACGAACGCTGCCATCAAGGCCAGCGTGACGACGGCCCGGGTTTCTTGTGGCGTCATTTCCATTCGTCCGCTCCTCTTATTCTTCCTTGCCGCCGCCAATGCCCAGCAGTGCCAGCACCGAGGAGAACACGTTGTACAGGCTCAGGTACACGCCCAGCGTGGCGGTGATGTAGTTGGTCTCGATGCCGTCCTTCACGCGCTTCAGGTCATGCAGGATGAAGGCCGAGAAGATGCCGATGGCCAGGACCGACAACGTGATCATCAATGCGCTCGACTGGATGAAGAAGTTGGCGATGCCAGCGACCAGCAACATGATCACGCCGATGAAAAGCCACTTGCCCATCGAAGACAGGTCGCGCTTGATGACCGACGACAGCGTCGCCATGCCGAAGAAGATGGCGCCCGTGCCGGCGAAGGCAGTCATGACCAACCCTGCGCCGTTCGCCAGGCCCAGCACCGTGCCCACCAGCCGTGCCAGCATCAGGCCCATGAAGAAGGTGAAGCCGAGGAGCACCGGCACGCCGGCCGCCGAGTTCTTGGTCTTTTCGATCGCGAACATGAAGC
>CAXTCC010000304.1:0-3901 GCA_964242015.1 uncultured Variovorax sp. | reverse complement strand
AAGCCGTTTTTCCACAAGCTGGTGCCTGATCTTGTGGCGTTGATGGGCGAGGCCTATCCCAAGCTGGTCGCGGACGAAAAGCGCATCACCGACGTGCTGAAGACCGAAGAAGAACGCTTCTTCGAGACGCTGGCCAACGGCATGGAAATCCTCGATGCAGCACTGGCAGGTGATGCAAAGACGTTGCCTGGCGATGTCGCTTTCAAGCTGCACGACACCTTCGGTTTTCCGCTCGACCTGTCGGCCGACGTGTGCCGTGAGCGCGGCGTCACGGTCGACGAAGCAGGCTTCAACGCCGCCATGGAACAGCAGAAGGCCAAGGGCCGCGCGGCCGGCAAGTTCAAGATGGACCGCAACGTCGAGTACGGCGGCGCGAGCAACACCTTCACCGGCTACGAGCATCTCGAAGAGCAGGCCACGGTGCAGGCGCTCTACTTCGAAGGCGCACCGGTGTCTGAACTCAAGGAAGGCCAGCCCGGCATCGTGGTGCTCGACACCACGCCGTTCTATTCGGAGAGCGGCGGCCAGGTCGGCGACCAGGGCTTCCTTTCGGCCGAAGGCGTGCAGTTCGGCGTCGAAGACACGCAGAAGATCAAGGCCGACGTCTTCGGTCATCACGGCACGCAGACGCAGGGCACGTTGAAGGTCGGCGATGTGGTGAAGGCTTCTGTCGACGGCGAGCGCCGCGCTGCGACGATGCGCAATCACAGCGTGACGCACCTGATGCACAAGGCCTTGCGCGAAGTGCTGGGCGAACATGTGCAGCAGAAGGGCTCGCTGGTCGACGCCGACAAGACGCGCTTCGACTTCGCGCACAACGGTTCGGTGACGCACGAGCAGACGCTGGAGATCGAGAAGCGCGTCAATGCCGAAATCCTTGCCAACGTCGCGACGCAGGCGCGCGTGATGGACATGGAATCGGCACAGAAGACCGGCGCCATGATGCTGTTCGGCGAGAAGTACGGCGAGTCGGTTCGCGTGCTCGACATCGGTGGCAGCCGGGAGCTGTGCGGCGGCACGCATGTGAGCCGCACGGGCGACATCGGGCTCTTCAAGATCGTCAGCGAAGGCGGCGTGGCCGCGGGCGTGCGACGCATCGAGGCCGTGACCGGCGCCAACGCGCTGCACTATCTGCAAGACCTCGAATCGACCGTGCACAGCGTGGCGGCAACTCTCAAGGCGCCGACCGCCGAACTGCAGAGCCGACTCACGCAGCTGCTCGATCAGGCCAAGGCGCTGGAGCGCGAAGTGACGGCGCTCAAGGGCAAGCTGAACTCGTCGAAGGGCGACGAGCTCATCGCGCAGGCGATCGACGTCAACGGCGTCAAGCTGCTGGTCGCCAAGCTGGAAGGCGCCGACGCCAAGACGCTGCGCGACACCATGGACAAGCTCAAGGACAAGCTCAAGACGGCCGTGATCGTGCTGGCCGCTGTCGACGGCGCCAAGGTCCAGATCGCCGCGGGCGTGACGGCCGACAGCGTCGGCAAGGTCAAGGCTGGCGAGCTGGTCAACTTCGTGGCGCAGCAGGTCGGCGGCAAAGGCGGCGGCAAGGCCGACATGGCGATGGCCGGGGGCACGGACGCAGCGGCCCTGCCGGCGGCTCTGAAGTCGGTGCAGGCCTGGGTGGCGGAACGCGCCTGAGTCCGGTGCCCGCACTGACCGACGCCGTTGCCGACATTGCGCCCGGCAACGCGCCCGGCGAGGTGCTGGTCATGGGCGCCGGCACCATCGGCTGCTTCATCGGCGGCAGCCTCGCGGCCACGGGCGTGCCGGTCAGTTTCGTCGGCCGGCCGCGCGTGCTGCAGGCATTGGCGCAGCACGGCCTTTCATTGAGCGACCTCGACGGTGCCAAGCACCACATTGCAGCCACCGATCTGCGGTTGCTGGCCGAAGTGCCGGCAGACGCGCGACCTGCGCTGGTCTTGCTTGCGGTCAAGAGCGGCGCGACCGCCGAGGCCGCCGCGCAACTCGGCGCCCTCTTGCCACCCGGCACGCCGGTGCTCTCGTTGCAGAACGGCATCTCCAACGCGGCGGTGGCATCGCGCGCCGCACCGCACCTGAACCTGCTGCCCGGCATGGTCCCGTACAACGTCGCGGAGATCGGCCCGGGTGCATTCCATCGCGGCACGCCGGGCCGGCTCGCGGCGCAGGACGATGCATCGCTTCGACCTTGGGTCGCGACCTTCGAGCGTGCCGGTGTGCCGCTCGATCTGCATGCCAACCTGTTGCCCGTGCAGTGGGGCAAGCTGCTGCTCAATCTGAACAACCCGGTCAATGCGCTGTCGGGTCTGCCGCTGCGGGATCAACTCCTGCAGCGCGGTTACCGCCGTTGCTTCGCAGCGTTGATCGACGAAGCACTGTCGGTGCTGAAGCGCTCGGGCATCGCGCCGGCGCAAGTGGCTGCCGTGCCGGCGCATCGCTTGCCGGGCTTGCTCCGGTTGCCCGACTGGCTGTTTCGCATCGTCGCGGCGCGCATGCTGAAGATCGATGCCAAGGCACGATCCAGCATGGCCGATGACCTGGCGCTGGGCCGGCGTACCGAGATCGATGCATTGAGCGGCGAGGTCGTGCGGCTGGCCCAATCGATCGGCGCCGACGCACCGCGCAATGCGAAGATGGTCGCGCTGCTCGAAGCGGCAACGACCGTATCGGCCGCCGCGACCGCATCGCAAGGTCGAAAGCGCTGGTCGGCACAGCAATTGCACGACGCACTGGATCTGTAAAACACGAACAAAGGTCGGCATGCGAGTCTTGATCCTGGGCAGCGGTGTGATCGGCACCTCGACTGCGTATTACCTGGCCAAAGCCGGCCATGAAGTGACGGTGCTGGACCGCCAGCCCGCACCGGCCATGGAGACCAGCTTCGGCAATGCCGGCGAAGTCTCTCCCGGTTACTCGGCACCCTGGGCCGGCCCCGGTGTACCGATCAAAGCCATCAAGTGGATGCTGATGCAGCACAGCCCGCTGGTCATCAAACCGATGCTCGACCCCGCCATGTGGCGCTGGGGCCTGTCGATGCTGCGCAACTGCACCGAGGCGCGCTACGAGATCAACAAGGGCCGCATGGTGCGGCTGGCCGAGTACAGCCGCGACTGCCTCAAAGCCTTGCGCGCCGACACTGGCATTCAGTACGACGACCGCGCGCAGGGCACGCTCCAGTTGTTCCGCACGCAGCACCAGCTCGACGGCACCGCGCAAGACGTCGAAGTGCTGAAGAAGTCCGGCGTGCCGTACCAGGTGCTCGACCGCGAAGGCTGCGTGCAATACGAGCCGGCGCTCGCGAGCGTCAAGGAGAAGTTCGTCGGCGGCCTGCGCCTGCCGGGCGATGAAACCGGCGACTGCTTCAAGTTCACCCAGGCGCTGGCCAAGCTGGCCGAAGCTGCGGGTGCGACCTTTCGCTTCGGCGTCTCGATCCAGGCGATCGAGCGCAGCGGCAGCGCTGCGAGCGGCAAGATCACAGGCGTGCGCACGGACGCCGGCACCTTCGAAGCCGATCGCTACATCGTCGCGCTCGGCAGCTATTCACCGTCCGTGCTCAAGCCGATCGGTATCCACTTGCCGGTGTACCCGGTGAAGGGCTTCTCGATCACCGTGCCGATCACCGATGCCAGCGGCGCACCCGAATCGACGGTGATGGACGAGACCTTCAAGGTCGCGGTGACACGCCTCGGTGATCGCATCCGTGTCGGCGGCACGGCACAGTTGTCGGGCTTCGACCTGGCACTCGATCAACGCCGGCGCGACACGCTCGAACACGTCGTCACCGACCTGTTCCCGCGCGGCGGCCCGGTGAAAGATGCGACCTTCTGGACCGGCCTGCGCCCCATGACGCCGGACGGCACGCCTGTGATCGGCGCCACGCCCATCGGCAACCTGATGCTGGCGACAGGCCACGGCACGC
>CAXTCC010000303.1:0-3915 GCA_964242015.1 uncultured Variovorax sp. | reverse complement strand
TTCGTCATCCTCGACGAAGCGCAGAACACCACGCCCGAGCAGATGAAGATGTTCCTGACGCGGATCGGCTTCGGCGCCAAGGCGGTCGTCACGGGCGATGTGAGCCAGATCGACCTGCCCAAGACGCAGCTGAGCGGACTCATCGACGCCGAGCGCGTGATGAAGCGGGTCAAGGGCATCGCGATCACGCACTTCACGAGCGCCGACGTGGTGCGGCATCCGCTGGTCGCTCGCATCGTCGATGCCTATGACAGCCAGCGCAAGCGCGCGGCGACGCCGCGCTGAGATGGCGCTTGCCGCCCTCTCGCTGTCGTTGCAGTTCGCGCCGTTCAAGGGCGTCGAGCGGCACCGCGCGGCGTTGCCTCGGCACAGCGTGACGCGCTGGATTCGACACGCGCTCGACGCCGACGGCGAACTCACGGTGCGCATCGTCGACGCCGACGAAGGCCAGCGCCTGAACCGCGAATTCCGCGGCAAGGACTACGCCACCAATGTGCTCACGTTCGACTACGCGCAAGAGCCGGTGGTGATGGCCGACCTGGTGCTGTGCGCGCCGGTCGTCGCGCGCGAAGCGAAAGAGCAGCGCAAGACGCTGGCCGCGCACTATGCGCATCTGCTGGTCCACGGCACGTTGCATGCGCAAGGGTGGGACCATGAAACCGCCGAAGCCGATGCCGAAGAGATGGAGGCCCGCGAGATCGAGATCCTCGCCGGGCTGGGGATTCGCAGCCCGTACTAGCACCACGTCCCAACGACCGCTAGGCGTCGGGTGCCATCTGCACGGCGCGCGCTTCCATGTTGAGCGGCAGCAGCTGGATGGTCACGCGCAGCCCCGGCACCGCGTCCATCAGCGCCTGTTCGAGTTGGTCGCGCAAGGTGGCAGCCCGTTGCAACGGCCAATCGCCCGGCACGTGCATGTGCAGGTCGGCGAAAAGCCGTTGACCGGCGCGGCGCGTTGCGATGTCGTCGAAACGCATCGACCTGCCATCGGTCGCGCCGGCCAGGAACTGGTCGAGCGTGGCCTGCACGGCCGCAAGGGATTCGGCCGGCATGGCCTCGTCCATCAGCCCTTGCGACGAGCGCCAGACCAGCTTGCCGCCTTCGAGAATGATGTTGAGCGCGACGCCGATGCCCAGCAGCGGATCGAGCCACAGCCAGCCGGTGAAATGCACGGCAACGATGCCGACGACCACGGCCGCCGAGGTCCACACATCGGTGACGAGGTGTCGTCCATCGGCTTCGAGAGCGATCGAGCGATGCTCGCGCGCCGCCCTGAAAAGCGCCCAAGCCAACGCACCGTTGAAACCCGTACTGACGATCGACAGCACCAGTCCCCAGCCCAGTTGCTCGATCGGCCGCGGCGCCAGCAAACGGTCGATCGACGCCCACAAGATCGCCAACGCGGCGCCGACGATCAGGATGCCTTCGAAGCCGGACGAAAAATACTCGGCCTTGTGGTGGCCGTAAGGATGGTCTTCATCGGCCGGCCGCACCGCAATGGTCACCATCGCGAGGGCGAACATCGCGCTGGCGAGATTGACGAACGACTCCATCGCATCGGAGATCAACCCCATCGAGTGCGTGATGTAGCCCGCCAGGCCTTTCAGCACGATGGTGACGAGTGCCACCGCGATCGACAGGCGCAGCAGCGCCTTCGGTGTCAGCAGACTCTGCATCGGAAAAGAAAAAGATGAAGTGCGCAAAGGAGAACAAGGCCGATTGGCGACGCCAGCGCGGGAGCCGACGGGCGCAGGAATTATGAATGGCTCCCGCTCGGGGCACGTCGCGTACCATCGAGCGCTTACCTGGATTCAGAGGAGGCCCGGATGAGATTCAGACCATGGACGCGGCTGAGCGTCCTGCTGCTTGCGGCGGCTATCGCGTCGATCACATCGATGACGTCGGCAGCGGCACAAACCACCCCGCCGCCCGAGCAGGCCGGTTTCGTAAAAAGCGTTCGCGGCGATGTCCAGTTGCTCAACGCCACCGGCGTCATGCGCACCGCCCACGCCGGCGACGAAGTCGCGCCCATCGAGCGCATCGTGACCGGCCTTGATTCGGCCGCGAGCCTGGTGCTGCGCGACGGCACCGTGCTCGTGATCGGTCCGTCGTCGCGGCTCGACATGAAAGAGTTCAGTTTCGATCCCACCGTGCAGGACGGCGGCATCCTGGTGTCGTTGCTGCGCGGTTCGCTGCGCATGATTTCCGGGCTCATCGGCAAGGCGCATCCGGACGCGGTCCGCGTTGAAACACAGACCGCGACCATCGGCATTCGCGGCACCGATTTCATCGTCCAGGCCGATCCGCAGCCATGAAGGCGCAACGATTCGTCCTGTGGCTTTCGTTGACCGCAGCCGCTCTGCTCGCTGGATGTTCGACACCCGCCACGCGCGTCGTGCTGCTGCCGCAACCGGACGGAAGCGCTTCCGCGGTCGTCGTCGAAAGCAATGCCGGCGAGGTGACGCTGGACAAACCTTATCAACGCGCCACTGTGAGAGCGGGCGGCCCGCGTCCGCCCACGCTCGATCAAGTCGATGCTGCGCAAGTACGTGCGCAAAACAAAGCGCTGTTCGAGGTCGCACCGCCTGCGCCCAAGCGCTACACGGTGTACTTCGAGATGGGCGACACCTCGCTGACGCCTGCGTCGCAGCGCGAGATGACCACGGCGCTCATCGAAGCGGTCGCACGCATCGGCAGCGACATCGTGATCACCGGATACACCGACACGATGGGCGCGGTCGTACGGAACGACGAGTTGTCGCAGCGACGTGCGCAGCAGGTGCGCCAGATGTTCATCGACCGGCGGTTTCCCGCGGCACGCATCGAAGCAGTCGGGCGTGGCGAACGCGAACTCGCGGTGCCGACCGCCGACGAGACGTCGGAGTCGCGCAATCGAAGGGTGACGATCGAAGTGCGCTGAGCGGCCGGTCAGGGCTCCCGCCAGGCGCGGCCTCCGGGTGGGTGGCGTTGCCGCGGTGTCAGATCAGCGCAGGGTCAGGCGTACGAACTTGCGCTTCCCGACCTGCACCACATAGCTGCCCGCCGCCAGTTTGAGCGCCTTGTCGCTGACGACGGCCGAGTCGACACGCACCCCCCCGCCTTCGACCAACCGGTTGCCTTCCGAGGTCGACGGCGCCAATCCCGCCTGCTTCAGCAATTGCGCGATGCCGAGCGGCGCGCCTTCGAGCGTCAGCTCCGGAATGTCGTCGGGCACGCCTCCCTTGCTGCGGTTGACGAAGTCCTGCTCTGCCGCTTCCGCCGCCGCCACGCTGTGAAACCGGGCGGTGATTTCCTTGGCCAGCGCGACCTTGGCTTCTTTCGGATTCCGGCCGGTCTCGACCTCGGCCTTGAGCGCCGCGATCTCGGCGAGCGACTTGAAACTCAACAAGGTGTACCAGCGCCACATCAGCACGTCGGAAATCGACAGCACCTTGGCGAACATGGTGTTGGGCGCCTCGCTGATGCCGATGTAGTTGTTCTTGCTCTTCGACATCTTTTCGACGCCGTCGAGCCCTTCCAACAGAGGCATAGTGAGTATGCACTGCGGTTCCTGACCATACTCCTGCTGGAGATGACGGCCGACGAGCAGGTTGAACTTTTGGTCTGTGCCCCCGAGCTCGATGTCGGATTTGAGCGCAACCGAGTCATAGCCCTGCATCAGCGGATACAGGAATTCATGCACCGAGATCGACTGACCCGCCTTGAAGCGCTTGCTGAAATCGTCGCGCTCCATCATCCGGGCGACGGTGTACTTGGCGGCGAGCTGAATCATTCCGCGGGCACCCAACGGATCGCTCCATTCGGAGTTGTAGCGAACCTCGGTCTTCGACGGGTCGAGAACAAGGCTGGCCTGGCGGTAGTAGGTCTGGGCGTTGGCCTCGATCTGCTCGCGGGTCAGGGGCGGCCGGGTCGAGT
>CAXTCC010000302.1:0-3956 GCA_964242015.1 uncultured Variovorax sp. | reverse complement strand
TGCAGAGCCCGTCGGAGCCGGCATCGATCATGAAGTCGACGCAGCGCTTCTGGCTTTCGAGGTCGAGTTCGCCTGATTCGGTGAAGGTGGTCGGCACGACCGGGAAGATGCCGCTGTAGCGGGCGGCCTCGCGCGGCCCGCGGGACGTTTTCGGTGAAGTCATTCGATGTCAGCGCCGCGGCGCACGTGAAGTGAAGAAGCGTTGCAGCAGGCAGAACGCGAACAGCAAGGCACCGACGACGATGCGCGTCCACCACGAGCTCAATGAGCCGTCGAACGAGATCAGCGTCTGGATGATGCCGAGCATCAACACGCCGAACAGCGTGCCCGCCACGTAGCCCACGCCACCCGTGAGCAGCGTGCCGCCGATGACGACGGCGGCGATGGCGTCGAGCTCCAGGCCGACCGCGTGCAGACCGTAGCCCGACAGCATGTAGAAGGTGAACACGACCCCCGCCAGCGCCGAGCAAAAGCCCGACAGCGTGTACACGCCGATCAGCGTCGAGCGCACCGGCAAGCCCATCAGCATCGCCGAATGCTCGCTGCCGCCGATGGCGTACACCGCGCGGCCGAAGGGCGTGCAGTGCGCAACGAACACCGCGGCCAGCACCACCACGATGGCGATGACAGCGCTGATCGACAGCGACGCATCAGCCCAAAGCGGAATGCGCGTTTGCGACACCGCCGCATAGAACGGGTTGGTGATGCTGATCGAGTCGATGCTGATGAGGTAACACAGACCCCGCGCGAGGAACATGCCTGCCAGCGTGACGATGAACGGCTGCAGCCTGAAGCGCTCGATCAACACGCCCATGAACGCACCGAACGCAGTGCCCATCAGCAGCACCAACGGGATGACGAACCATGGATTCCAGCCGTGCTTTTCAACCAGCGTGGCCGACACCATCGTGGTCAGCGCGATGACCGAGCCGACCGACAGATCGATGCCGCCCGACAAGATGACGAAGGTCATGCCGACCGCGACGATGATCAGGAACGCGTTGTCGATCAGCAGGTTCAAGAACACCTGCGCGGAGAAGAAGCCGTCGTAGAGCGCCGAGCCGAGCGTCGCCATCAACACGAACAAAGAGATGGTCGCTGCGAGTGGCCAGTACTTGGGGTTCAGCCCCTTGCTACCCCCTCTCCCGCCTGTACGCCCGCTTGATGGAGAGGGTTGGGGTGAGGGTGTGATCGCCGACGGCGCAACAACAGCACTCATGCCCGCACCTCACCCCGCGGCGCACGTACCGCCAGCGCCCGCACCTGCCCCCGGAACTCCGGCGACTGCATCAGCATCACCAAAAACACCACGACCGCCTTCACCACCAGGTTGATCTCCGGCGGCACGCCGAGCGAATAGATCGCGTACGTCAACGTCTGGATGATCAGCGCGCCGATCACGCTGCCGACCAGGCTGAAGCGGCCACCAGTCAACGCGGTGCCGCCGAGCGTGACGGCCAGGATGGCGTCGAGCTCCAGCAGCTGGCCGGCGTTGTTACCGTCGGCACTCTTGACGTTCGAGCTGATCAAGAGCCCGGCGATGCCGGCGCACATGCCGCAGAACGCATAAGCCCCGACGATCAACCGCCGCGACTGAATGCCCGCCACACGCGCAGCCGTCGGGTTGATGCCGACGGCCTGGATGAACAGCCCCAGCGCCGTTCGCGTGATCGCCAGATACAGCAAAACGAACACGGCCGCTGCGATGAACAACGAGAACGGCAGGCCCAGCAGATAGCCGCTACCCAGAAAGAAATACGGCGTGTAGTAGATCGTGATGATCTGCCCGCCGGTGATGAGCTGCGCGATGCCGCGCCCTGCCACCATCAGGATCAGCGTCGCGATGATCGGCTGCATGCCGACCTTGGCGACCAGGAGGCCGTTCCATACGCCGCACACCAGCGCGAGCGCGATGGCCGCGACGATGGCGAGCGACAACGGAAAGCGGGTGACGTTGCCCGCGACCGAGCCGCCGATCATCCAGCCCGCCACCGCCGCTGCGATGGCGACCACCGCGCCGACCGAAATATCGATGCCGCGCGTGGCGATGACCAGCGTCATGCCGAGCGACACCAGCATGAGCGGTGCCGCGCGGTTGAGGATGTCGATCAGGCTGCCGTAGAGATGACCGCCGCGCACCTCGATGTGCAGGAAGCTGGCGTTGAACGCGGTGTTGAGCGCGAGCAGCAACAGCAAGGTGATCACCGGCCATGCGAGGCGGTGCCGCATGACGACGGCGAACCTGCCCGACGAAGGCAATGCATCGGGCATGGAGGACGGGCTAGACATGCTCGGCCGCGATCATTTCGTAGACCTCGTCTTCGGTGCTGCCGGCCGGCAACTCGCCGACCTTGCGACGGTCGCGCAGCACCACGATGCGATGCGCCACCCGCACCACCTCGCTCATCTCGGACGAGATGAAGATGACAGCCATGCCGGCCTTGGCGAGCTGCAGCATCTGCTCCATGATCTCCTGCTTGGCCGCGACGTCGATGCCGCGCGTGGGCTCGTCGAGGATCAGCAAGCGAGGCTCGGTGGCCAGCCAGCGCGCGATCATCGCCTTCTGCTGGTTGCCGCCCGACAGCAGGCCGATGGGCGTTTCGACGCTCGCAGTCTTGATGCCGAGCGAGGCGACGAAGCGTTCGGCCAGCGCGGTCTGCTCGGCGTGCGACAGAAAGCGCCGCGTCCCCAACCGTGCCTGCAACGCGAGCGCGATGTTCTCCCGCAGCGACAGCTCGGCGACGATGCCATCGGTCTTGCGCTCTTCAGGACACAGCGCCAAGCCTTCGCGAATCGCATCGGCGGGGCTCGCGAAGCTGACGGTGCGGCCGTCGATCTTCAACACGCCGCGGTCAGGCGTTTCGAGTCCGAAGAGCAAGCGCGCGAGCTCGGTGCGGCCAGCGCCGAGCAGCCCGGCCACGCCGACCACCTCGCCGGCCCGCACGCGCAGATCGATCGCCTGCAACTGGCCCGCTTGCCCCAACCCTTCGGCCTGCAGCAACGCCGTCGCCGATGCGTCGAAAGCCGCCAGCGCCGCCGGTCGCGCCGACTGCGCTGCCATTTCACGGCCGAGCATGGCGGCGATCAGCGCTTGCGGACCGAGATCGGCTGCGCGCCATTCACCCACCCAACTCCCGTTGCGAAGCACCGTGATGCGATCCGACACCGCATACACCTGGTTCAGGAAGTGGGTGACGAAGACGATCGCCAGGCCCTCGCCGCGCAGGCGCCGCAGCACCTCGAACAGCTTGCCGACTTCATCGTCGTCCAGGCTCGAGGTCGGCTCGTCGAGGATCAGCACCTTGGCCGACACGCCGAGCGCGCGGGCGATGGCGACGAGCTGCTGCACCGCCACCGGATAGCTCGACAGCAGCCGCGTAACGTCGATGTCGAGCCCGATGCGCGCCAGCAGTTGCTTCGCCTCGCGGTTCACCGCCGCCCAGTCGATGCGCCAGCCCTGCGCCATGCCGCAGCGCGGATAGCGGCCGGCGAATACGTTTTCGGCCACCGACAGGTTCGGGCACAGGTTGACCTCCTGGTACACGGTGCTGATGCCGAGCTGCTGCGCCTCCAGCGGCGAGCCCGGCCGGATGGTCTCGCCGGCCAGCCGCATCTCGCCGCCGCTGGACGCGAGCACGCCCGTCAACACCTTGATGAGTGTCGACTTGCCGGCGCCGTTCTGTCCCATCAGCGCATGGATTTCGCCCGGGTACAGCCTGAGCTGCACATCGCGCAGCACGCTGATGCCGGCGAACTCCTTGTGGATGCCGGAGAGTTCGAGGATGGGCGCAACGGTCGTTGCGACTGATGCGGCGATTGAGGTCATGGTCCCTTGCAACGGATCACTTGTTCTTGTTGTAGACATCGATGAACACCGCGGCCAGCAGCACCAGGCCCTTGATGACCTGCTGGTAGTCGATGCCGATGCCGAGGATCGACATGCCGTTGTTCATCAC
>CAXTCC010000301.1:0-4048 GCA_964242015.1 uncultured Variovorax sp. | reverse complement strand
AGGCCGCCTTCGATCTGCGGCACGTCGACCCACTGGCCCGCCTTGTTGAGCACCTGCAGGCCCTTGTCGTCGGGCAGCACCACCGTGAGGCTGCCGTAGTCGCTGTGCGCACCGGCGCGCAACTGGCCCGGCAACGGGGCTTCTTTTTGCGGTGGGTAGCTCAGCACACGGAACATGCTGATGTGCTCGTCGATCTTGTCGTCGAAGAAATGTTCGGGCAGCTTCAGGCCCAGCGCGAAGATGCGCATGAGCGAGCGCGACAACTCGCTCATCGCTTCGAAGTATTCCTCGTACGCTTCGCGAAAGCCCGGGATGTCGGGCCAGCTGTTGGGCTCGAAGTGCGGGCCGGCCGCCTTGCCGCGGTGGTACTCATCGTCCGGCACGTTAGAGGGGCCGATCGAGAACGACTCCTTCAAGTCGCCGGGCGTTGCTTCTTCCAGGCTGTACGACAGGCCTTCTTCGCCGACCGCGCTGTAACCGCGCACCGCGTCCTCGCGCGGCCGATCGACGCGGCGCTTGTCGGCCAGCGGCAGGGCGAAGAACTGTCGCGATAGCCCCGACACGCGCGCGATCAGCTCGGGCGAAATGCCGTGGTGCGTGACGACCAGAAAGCCGATGCTGCGCGAAGCCTCGTCGACCTTGCGGGCGACCTCGGCGCGGCCTTGTTCGGTGCCCTCGAAGTAGGGCGCGAGATCGATGATGGGTACGGTCAGCAGGGTCATGCGTCGAATCCTTTTGAAGCGCGCGAACCGGTGCGCAGCAGCGGCAGTGACATGCAACGTTTGTGCCAGTTGGACCAAATGGACAAATACGGCAAACTGGCGCGAGACCTGCATGGCAGCACAGCACGTCGACACAAGGAAGCAGCAGTCCATGCCGAAGACAACCGGAGGGATGGTGAAGGCCATCAACATCAAAGCGGTCAAGCCCGTCAAGACGGCACCCGCCACCAAGCCATCGCAACGCGTCCATGCGCAGCGCACGCCGGGCGTGCGGAGCGTGGCCGCGGTCAATCGACGGTTGCGGCAGATCGAAGACAAGCGCAGCGTGATCCTCGCGGCCGCGCTGGGGTTGTTCTCACGCTTCGGCCTGCATGGCACCAGCGTCGACCAGGTCGCCGCGCGGGCCGATGTCTCCAAGAGCAACCTGCTCTATTACTTCGCCAACAAGGAAGAGTTGTATGTGAGCGTGTTGCGCGAGTTGCTGGCGGTGTGGCTGGAGCCCCTGCGCGGTTTCAGTGCCGAGCAAGATCCGCGCGAAGCCATCGCCCACTACATCCGCCGCAAGCTGGTGATCTCGCGCGATCAGCCCGACGCATCGCGTCTTTTCTGCCTCGAAATGATTCAGGGCGCACCGTTGTTGCGCGACGAGCTGGGGCGTGAACTGCGCGACCTTGTCGACCGCAAATCGGAGGTCATCCGCGAATGGGTGGCGGCCGGCAAGCTGGCACCGGTCGACCCGCATCACCTGATCTTCGCCTTGTGGGCGACCACGCAGCACTACGCCGATTTCGGCGTGCAGGTGCAGGCCATCACCGGCCGCACGCTCGACGATCCGGCGTTCTTCGAAGAGACGGTCGAGAACGTGCAGCGCATCGTGCTGCAGGGCATCTTGTCGGCAGGTTCTACCTTTCCCACCGCGAAGAACTGAGCGCGTGTTGGCCTCGCTGCACCTGTCCGCCTTGCTCGAACACTACGGCTATGTCGCCGTGTTCGTCGCCGGCCTGTTCGAAGGCGAAACGATCCTGATGCTCGGCGCCTACGCGGTGCACCAGGGCTACCTGTCGCTGCTGCCGTTGATCGCATGCGGTGCGTCGGCCGCCTTCGTCACCGACCAGATCTACTTTCACCTGGCGCGACGCAAGGGCGCCGAACTGTTGGCCAAGCGTCCCAAGGTGAGCGCGCGCATCGACAAGGTCAACGGCTTCGTGTCGCGCCATCCGGTCGCGACGATCTTCCTGATGCGCTTCGCGTGGGGCTTGCGCATCGTGCTGCCGGCAACGCTGGGGTTGGGCCGCATGCGGTGGCCGGTGTACGCCGCGCTCGATGCGGTATCGACCGTCGTCTGGGCCACGGTCATCAGCCTGTTCGGCGTGAAGGTGACCGAACTCGCGCATGCGTGGGTCGGTCGCCTGCGGCCACACGAGCACGGCATCATCCTGGCGGCGCTCGCTATCGCATTGACCGTGGCGTTGGTCCGGCAGTGGCTGTCGCGCCGCTGAACAAACGCAGTGCGCAGACTCAGTGCGTCAGTGCGTCAGTGCGTCAGTGCGCTGGCGGCGTCACGAGGTCGTGATAGCGGCGGTCGAAGTAGATGAGCCCATGCGCCGCTTCGCCCATCGCCACCGCCACGACCTCGCAGAACAGCACGTCGTGCGTGCCGACGCTGGTGCTGCTGGTGACGCGGCAGTCGAAGGACACGGAGGCACCTTCGAGCACTGGTGAGCCGGTGGCGCCATGCTCCCATCGGGCGTCGGCGAAGCGTTGGTCCATCGGCGTCTTGCCGCCGAAGATGCCCGACAACGCCTGCTGTCCCGCGCCCAGTACGTTGACGCACAGCACGCCGTTCGCCTGAAACGCCGGGTACACCGACGCGGTGCGGTTGAGGCAGACGAGCAGGGTCGGGGGCTCATCGGTCACGCTGCACACCGCCGATGCGGTGAAGCCCGCACGCCCGGCCGGACCATCGGTCGTGATGATGTTGACCGCTGCGCCGAGCCGCGCCATCGCGTTGCGGAAGTCGCCGCGTTCGAGCAGCGCCACGGTCGGTTGCAGGGTCGTGCAAGTCATGAGGTCAGGCCAGTACGCAGGCTTCGTCGAAAGCAAGGCGCGGCAGGCGGCCGAACACCTTGCTCGCATCGCCGTGACCGAGGTTGATCAGCAGGTTGACGGTCCAATTCGTGCCCTCGAAGAACGCGGCGTCGACCTTGGCCTTGTCGAAGCCCGACATCGGCCCGCAATCGAGCCCGAGCGCGCGTGCCGCCAGCAGGAAGTAACCGGCCTGCATCGACGCGTTGCGGAACGCGGTCTCGTGCGCGGCCTCGGCGCTGCCGGTGAACCAGGCGCGCGCATCCGCATGTGGGAACAGCGCCGGCAGCTTGTCGTAGAAAAGCTTGTCCCACGCGCAGATCACCGTGACCGGTGCGCTCATCGTCTTGTCGTGATTGGCTTTCGACAGCGCCGGTGCGAGCTTGGCTTTGCCTTCGGGCGTCCGCACGAACACGAAGCGCGCCGGCGAGCAGTTGGCCGAGGTCGGCGCCATGCGTGTCAGGTCGTAGATGCTTTTCAGCAGATCGTCGGACACTGGATCGGGGGTCCAGCCGTTGTGGCTGCGCGCCTCGGTGAAAAGGGTGGCCAGTGCGGCGGTGTCGAGGGCTTGGGTCATGCGATGTGTGTTCCGCGAAAAAGCGGGCGGTGGTGTTTGCTGTTAATGCTGCTGCGTCTGTTGCGCGAGGAACTTCAGCAGCACCGGATTGAAGGCGTCGGCCTCGGTCACGTTGTGCGCGTGACCACCGTGCACGACGCGCTCCAGAGTCGCGTTCGGCAAGCCATCGGCGAGCCGTTGCGAGCAGGTCCACGGCACGAGCACGTCGTCGGTCGCGGTGGCCACCAGGGTCGGCACCGTGATGTCGCCCAAGCGCGCATCGACATCGAAAGCGCGCAACGCACCGATGCGCGCCAGCAGGTTGGCCTCGCCCGGAAAGTTGTCGTACGCATGGTCGACTTCGGCGGCCACGTGCTCGGCGTGCGCCGCGCTCCAGGCCGCCGGGTACAGGAAGATCGGCTGTGCTTCGACGTAAGCGCGGCGGCCCGAGCCGGCCAGCAACGCGATGCGCGCGTCGAAGCAGCGGGCCGAATGCGGGTTGGGTTTCGACCATGCATTGATCAGCACCAGGCTAGCAATGCGCTCGGGCGCATCGAGCGCGAGCTGCAACCCGACCAGGCCACCGAGCGCATGCCCGACGAAATGACAGCGCGCCGTGCCGCTGGCGTCCAGCACTTCGACCACGTCGCGTGCCATGTCGGCGATGCTGTAGTCGTCGGGCAGC
>CAXTCC010000300.1:0-4054 GCA_964242015.1 uncultured Variovorax sp. | reverse complement strand
CGCGGCTTCTTCGCGAGCTTCACGCTGCAGGGCGTGCAGGCCGGGCAGATCCTGGCGGCCGCCGTCTTCTTGCCGCTGGCGCACTACATGCCGGCCGAGCAATTCAATTCGTGGGGCTGGCGCATTCCGTTCCTGCTGAGCTTCATCGTGATCGTCGCGGGCTACATCATTCGACGCGAGGTCGAAGAGACGCCGGCCTTCGCCGAAGTCGACAAGAGCGGCCAGGTGCCGAAGGCGCCGATCATCCAGGCGGTGACCGAAAGCTGGCGCGACATGCTGCGCGTGATGTGCTGTTCGCTGATGAACGTGATCCCCGTGGTGACCACCATCTTCGGTGCTGCCTATGCGGTGCAGCCGGGCTACGGCATCGGCTTCGAGAAAGACGTGTACCTGTGGATTCCGGTGATGGGCAATATCGTCGCGGTACTGGTCATTCCGTACGTGGGCAACCTGTCGGACAAGATCGGCCGGCGCATTCCGATCATGGTCGGCGCCATCGGTGCGGGGCTGCTGTCCTTCGGCTACCTGTATGCCATCAGCATCCATAACGTGACGTTGGCCATCGCCATGTCGTTGCTGATGTGGGGCGTGGTCTACCAGGGCTACAACGCGGTGTTCCCGAGCTTCTATCCGGAGATGTTCCCGACCCGCACGCGTGTCTCCGGCATGGCGATCTCGCAGAACCTCGGGACGCTCGTGACCGCGATGCTGCCGGCGCTCTTCGTCGCGGTAGCACCGCCCGGTGCGACCAACATCCCGTTGATGATCGGCGCCATCACGCTGGGCGTGACGATCGTCGCGGCCATTGCTGCATTCACTGCGCGCGAGACCTACCGGATTCACATGAACGACCTCGGCAACCCCGATGCGGTGCCGGTGCCCGAGCGCGAGTACGAGCGGCTGCGCCAGGAGTCGATGCACGGCGCGCTGCCGGGCGCGATGGCCTGATTCAAACCACCGGGGCGCCGCCAAAACCTTGCGCCGAGCAAGGATGGCGGCCCTTGTGAAGAATGGCGCCATGACCACCCAACTCAAGATCGATTTCGTCTCCGATGTGTCGTGCCCCTGGTGCGCCGTCGGACTCGGTGCGCTCGAAGCGGCGCTGGCCCGTGTCGCCCCCGACGTCAAGGCCGAACTGCACTTCCAGCCTTTCGAGCTGAACCCGCAGATGCCGAAGGAAGGGCAAGACACCTTCGAGCATCTGAACCAGAAGTACGGCTCGTCGCGAGAGCAGCAGGCCGAGTCGCGCGAGATGATTCGTGCGCGCGGGGCGGCGGTCGGTTTCAAGTTCAGTGCCGGCGGCCGGCCACGCATCTACAACACCTTCGATGCGCATCGCCTGCTGCACTGGGCCGAGCTGGAAGACATCGACAAGCAGATCGTCTTGAAAAAGTCTTTGCTGAAGGCTTACTTCACCGACAGCCAGAACCCGTCTGACCCCGAGGTACTGGTACGGCTCGCCGGCGCCGCCGGGCTCGACGAAGCGCGTGCCCGCGAGATCCTGGCGAGCGACGAATACGCCGCAGAAACACGCGACCGCGAGCGCATGTACACCGATGCCGGCATCCACTCGGTGCCTGCGATCATCATCAACAACCAGCACCTGATCTCCGGCGGCCAGCCGGTGGAAGTGTTCGAACGCGCGCTGCGGCAGATCGCCGGCGCTGCACCTGCGAAGCTGGCGACAGCCTGACCAAGGCGCGCCGAAAGACGGAGTCAAGGGTCTTTTTGCAGCGCGGGTAAAGCAGGTCAACGCGGGCGCCTGCTCGTGGGTTGAAGGGTCATGACGACTCGATTCATCGCGGTACTGGGCGCCTGCGCATTGGCAACGCTCATCGGGTGTTCGACCGGACCGGGATCGTGGTCCGGCCGCCCGGTCGCCACCATCACATTGCCCTCAACGCCCATCGACGAAAGCATGCGCCTGCGCTGGCTCGATCGTGTCAGTTGGGGCGCCAGCACCTCCGCCGCCGCGCAGCTGTCGCGCCGCGGCCTCGGCCCGTGGATGCGCGACCAGCTCAATCCGCGACCGGCCGCACTGCCGGCAGCCGCTCAGGCGCAGATCGACGCGATGACGATTTCGCGCACGCCCGTCGACCAGCTGGCCATCGCACTCGACGCGCAGCGCAAGGCGGCCGATGCGCTGCCCGACGAAGACCAGAAGAAGGCCGGGCGACAGGCGTATCAACAGGAACTCAACCGGCTGTCGCGCGAGGCGCAGCAACGCTTCGTGCTGCGAGCGCTTTATTCGCCGAACCAGTTGCAGGAGCAGATGACCTGGTTCTGGATGAATCACTTCAACGTCAATGTGCGCAAGGGCAACATTCGCGCATTGATCGGCGACTATGAAGACAGTGCCATCCGGCCGCACGCACTCGGCAAGTTTCGCGATCTGCTCGGGGCGACGGTGCAGCATCCGGCGATGCTGCGCTACCTGGACAACGCGCAGAACGCAGCCAACCGCCTCAACGAGAACTACGCGCGCGAGCTGATGGAACTGCACACGCTGGGTGTCGGCAGCGGCTACTCGCAGGGCGACGTGCAGGAGCTGGCGCGCGTACTCACCGGTGTCGGCGTAACGCTGCGGGCGAGCGACGAACCGCCGCCGCGTATGCGCCCGGCCTTGGCTGCGGTGGCCGATGACTACGTGCGTCGCGGCCTGTTCGAGTTCAACCCGCAGCGGCACGACTACGGGACCAAGACACTGCTCGGCCAGCCGATCGTCGGGCACGGCATGGCGGAGGTCGACGAGGCGCTCGATCGGCTGGCACGCGCGCCGGCCACGGCGCATTTCGTCTCGCGCAAGCTGGCGGTCTACTTCGTCGCCGACGACCCGTCGCCGGCCTTGGTCGACCGCATGGCCGACACCTTCACGCGCAGCGACGGCGACATCGCCGCGACGCTGGCCACGATGTTCTCGTCGCCTGAATTCAGCGCGTCGCTCGGCCATAAATTTCGCGATCCGGTGCACTACGCGCTGGCCGGCGTGCGACTGGCCTACGACGACCGCGTGGTGACGAACACCACCCCGCTGATCGGCTGGATCAACCGCATGGGCGAGTCGCTGTACGGCCACGAGACGCCCGATGGCTATCCGCTGACGCAATCGGCCTGGGCCAGTGCCGGGCAGATGACCACGCGCTTCGAGATCGCGCGTGCCATCGGCGCCAACGGGGCGGTGCTGTTCCGCACCGACGATGCAACGCCGCTGGAGCGACCGACGTTCCCGGCACTGGCGGAGTCGGGTGCGGTCAAGGCAGCTATGCCGGGCTTTGGCGCCGACACGCGGGCCGCGCTGGCCGATGCCCGATCGCCGCAGGACTGGAACACCTTCCTGCTGGCCTCGCCTGAATTGATGAATCGCTGAACGCAGATTGGGACAGCACATGCAACGCCGACATCTCTTGAAGCTCCTGGGCGCCGCGCCGCTGGCCGGTGCCGCGGGCCGACTCATGGCCGCGCCCGCCGCCGGCAACGCGAAGCTGCTGGTCGTGTTCCTGCGCGGTGCCTACGACTGCGCCAACCTGCTGGTGCCGATCTCGTCGGGCACGTCCGACGACTTCTATCGCAGCGCGCGGCCGACCATCGCCGTGCCGCGCCCCGGCCAGCCGAACGGCGCACTGCCGCTCGATGCGAATTGGGGCTTGCACCCGGCACTGGCGACCAGCGTGATGCCGCTGTTCCAGAAACAGCAGGCGGCTTTCATTCCGTTCGCCGGCACCGACGATCTCACGCGCAGCCACTTCGAAACGCAGGATTCGATCGAGCTTGGCCAGGCACTGGACCGCGGCCGCGACTACCGCTCGGGCTTCCTGAACCGGCTGGCCGGCGTACTCGGTGCCGGGCCGTTGACGGCGGTGTCGCCGATGGCTTTTACTGACCAGTTGCCGATCGCGCTGCGTGGCGATGCGCGCGCCGCCAACATGGCGCTCGGCTCGGTCGGCCGGCAGGGCATCGACGAGCGACAGAGCAAGGTCATCGAGGCGATGTACCGCAACACCAAGCTCGCGCAGCCGGTGGCAGAAGGCTTCGCGGTGCGCGACGAGGTGCAGCG
>CAXTCC010000299.1:0-4076 GCA_964242015.1 uncultured Variovorax sp. | reverse complement strand
CGTGCCCATCTCACAGACCGCGCACCCGGCGCCGGCGAGAACAACGGCGCACCGTTTTCGCTGGAGGTCCGTGCGATGTAGTACTTGCCACCCGTCGCCCAGGCGATGAGCGGCGAGGTGATCAGCGCGGTGCCCAATGCGATCACCGCAGAGAACGCCTGCGCCATCGGCCCGAAGAAGCCGAGGTGTGCGGTGATCGACAGCGCGGAGGCCAGCGCCATCGCGCCGACGCCGACCGGATTGATGTCCCACAAATGCGCACGCTTGAACTCGATGCCCGGCGGCGAGAGCCCGAGCGGCTTGTTGATGACCAGGTCGGCGACGACCGCCATCATCCAGGCGATGGCGATGTTGGCGTAGAGCCCGAGCACGTCGCCCAGCGCCTCGAACACGTTCATCTCCATCAGCATGAAGGCGATGAGCGCGTTGAACACCACCCATACGACACGGCCGGGATGGCTGTGCGTGACGCGCGAGAAAAAATTGCTCCAGGCCAGCGAGCCTGCGTAGGCGTTGGTGACGTTGATCTTGAGCTGCGAGATCACCACGAACAACGCGGTGGCAGCGACCGCCCAGCTGTAGTTGGGAAAGACGTACTCGTAGGCTGCGAGGTACATCTGGTTGGGGTCGACAGCCCGTTCGACCGGCACCATGTGCGTGATCGCGAGGTATGCCAGCAATGCGCCGCCGAGCATCTTGACGACGCCGAGGATGACCCATCCCGGCCCGCCCGCCAGCACGCCGGCCCACCATCGGCCGCGGTTGGCCGCAGTGCGTTCCGGCATGAAGCGCAGGTAATCGGCCTGCTCGCCCATCTGCGTGATGAGGGCGATGCCGACCGTCAAGGCCGCACCAAAGAGACGCAGATCGAAGCTGGCTGAACCGCCTTTTTCACCGCTGTAGTGCGTGATGCCGGCAAAAGCACCCGGATCACGCACCAATACGTAGCAAAACGGCACGATCAGCATGAGCAGCCAGATAGGCTGCGACCACAGCTGCAGGCGGCTGATGGCCGACACGCCGTGGGTCACCAGCGGAATCACGACGAGCGCGCAGATGAGGTAGCCCCACACCGGCGGCACGCCCAGCGCAAGCTCGAGCGCATAGGCCATGACCGCCGCTTCGAGCGCGAAGAAGATGAAGGTGAACGACGCGTAGATGAGCGAGGTGAGCGTCGAGCCGATGTAGCCGAAGCCGGCACCGCGCGTGAGCAGGTCCATGTCGACGCCGTAGCGCGCCGCATAGACGCTGATCGGCAAGCCGGCCAGAAAGATGATGAGCCCGGTCACCAGGATGGCCCAGAACGCGTTGGCGAAACCGTACTGCACCAGCAGCGTGGCGCCGACCGCTTCGAGGATCAGGAACGACGCAGCACCGAAAGCGGTGTTGGCGACCCGCCACTCGGACCACTTGCGAAAGCGTTGCGGCGTGTAGCGCAGCGCGTAGTCTTCCAGCGTTTCGCTCGCGACCCAGCTGTTGTAGTCGCGCCGGACCTTGACGATGCGCTGCGGTGCTTCGTCGGCGGTGGCGGGAGGAACGGGGGTCGGATTCACAACTTTTCGGTGCAGTTTCCATGCCACGGCGAGAGCATGTCGATGAGGCGGCATGACTGTTGCAACGCCGACCCGTTGCCCATAATGCCCTGATCATGGAACTCACTCCGCGCGAAAAAGACAAGTTGCTGATCTTCACTGCCGCCCTGCTGGCCGAACGGCGGCAGGCCCGGGGGCTGAAGCTCAACTACCCCGAAGCCATCGCGCTCATTTCCGCGGCCGTCATGGAAGGTGCGCGCGACGGCAAGAGCGTCGCCGAGCTGATGAGCGCCGGCCGCAGCGTGCTGACGCGCGCCGACGTCATGGACGGCATCGCCGAGATGATCCCGGACATCCAGGTCGAAGCGACCTTCCCCGACGGAACCAAGCTGGTGACGGTGCACCAGCCGATCGTTTGAATCCCGACGACGATAACGACCAAGACCAATACAACGAGGACCCTCTTTGATGCGCACAGCTCCTGCCTTTTCATCTGTCTCGACCAAGCTCATTGCTCTGCTCGCCCTGCTGCCGCTCGCGGCCAGCGCCCATACGGGCGTCGATGGCGGCCTGCATCACGGCCTGGTGAGCGGCTTCATGCACCCGTTGACGGGCGCCGATCATCTGGCGGCGATGATCGCGGTCGGGCTGTGGAGCGCGCTGTCGGCGCGCCGTGCCTGGCCCGATCTGTTGTGGGCACCGCTCGGCTTCGCGGCGATGTTGCTGGTCGGTGCGATGATCGGCCTGGCGGGCATTCAACTGCCAGCGGTCGAACCGATGATCGCGGCATCGCTGCTGGTGCTCGGCTTGCTGGTCGTCACGCGCAAGCATCTTTCGCCCGCTGCGGCGGCGGTGCTGGTCGGCGGTTTCGCGATCTTTCATGGCGTCGCGCATGGGCACGAACTGGCGAACCAGTCGGGCGCGGCCTTGACGCTCGCCGGCATGCTGGCTGCGACGGTGCTGTTGCATCTGGCCGGCGTCGCGATCGGCTGGGCGCTGCGCCGCGGCAATGTCTGGCTGCCGCGCCTGGCGGGTGCCGCTGTCGTGGGACTCGGTGCCGTGCTGCTCGTGCAAGCTGCCTGATCGGAGCCTTCGCATGATCCCCGGCGAACTCTTCACCGACGACGGTGACCACACGCTCAACCCCGGCCGGCGCACGCTGACGCTGGTCGTGCAGAACACCGCGGACCGGCCGATCCAGGTCGGCTCGCACTATCACTTCGCCGAGACCAATGGCGCGCTCGGCTTCGACCGCGAAGCTGCGCGCGGCATGCGACTGAACATCGCGTCGGGCACCGCGGTTCGCTTCGAGCCCGGCCAGCAACGCACGGTCGAACTGGTCGACTATGCCGGCGACCGTGTGGTCTACGGCTTTCGCGGCCTGGTTCAAGGGAAACTCTAGATGGCAACCATCGGACGCCGCGCCTATGCGGAAATCTTCGGCCCCACCGTGGGCGATCGCGTGCGGCTGGCCGACACCGACCTCATCGTCGAAGTCGAAGCCGACTACACCCTGCGCGCCGGCGCGTACGGCGAAGAAGTGAAGTTCGGCGGCGGCAAAACCATCCGCGACGGCATGGCGCAATCGCAACGCACGCGCGACGGCACGGCGAGCGGCCCGACCGCCGGGGGCGCCGTCGACACGGTGATGACCAACGCGCTCATCCTCGATCACTGGGGCATCGTCAAGGCCGACATCGGACTCAAGGGCGGCCGCATCGTCGCCATCGGCAAGGCCGGCAATCCGGACGTGCAACCGGGCGTCGACATCGTCATCGGTCCGGGCACCGAGGTCATCAGTTGTGAAGGCAACATCGTCACGGCCGGCGGCATCGACAGCCACATCCACTTCATCGCGCCGCAGCAGATCGAAGAGGCGCTGACATCGGGCGTGACGACCATGCTCGGCGGCGGCACCGGCCCCGCCACCGGCACCTTCGCGACGACCGCGACGCCCGGCCCGTGGCACATCGAGCGCATGCTGCAGGCCGCCGACGCGTTCCCGATGAACCTCGGCTTTCTGGGCAAGGGCAACGCCAGCCTGCCCGACGCGCTGCACGAGCAGATCGATGCCGGCGTGATCGGCCTCAAGCTGCATGAAGACTGGGGCACCACGCCCGCCGCGATCAGCAATTGCCTGGACGTGGCCGACGCCACCGACACGCAGGTGGCGATCCATTCCGACACGCTGAACGAATCGGGCTTCGTCGAGAACACCATCGCCGCCGTCGGCGGGCGCGGCATCTGCGCTTTTCATACCGAAGGCGCGGGCGGCGGTCATGCGCCGGACATCCTGCGCGTGGTGGGTGAAGAAAACTTTCTGCCCTCGTCGACCAACCCGACGATGCCCTACACGGTCAACACGCTCGACGAACACGTCGACATGCTGATGGTGTGCCATCACCTCGACCCCGCCATCGCCGAAGACCTGGCCTTTGCCGAATCGCGCATCCGCAAGGAAACGATCGCCGCCGAAGACATCCTGCACGACCTGGGCGCCATCAGCATGATGAGCAGCGACAGCCAGGCGATGGGCCGCGTCGG
>CAXTCC010000298.1:3003-4117 GCA_964242015.1 uncultured Variovorax sp. | reverse complement strand
CCCATGCAGCGAAGTAAAGGAGGAGGCGAAGCCGGGGGACATGAGCGGAATGGGCCACCCCGGCGCCGTCGAGCCCGTCACGGAGCGTCAAGGCGAGTGTCTTGAAACGCACAAACACTCACCTCGTTCAGAACAGTCAAAGGTCGAACAGCTTCCCAGGGTTCATGAGGTTCAATGGATCGAGCGCCACCTTGATCGCGCGCATCGCAGCAAGTTCTGCAGGGGTGCGGCTCACGCCGAGCCAGGGCTTCTTGTGCAGGCCGATGCCGTGCTCGGCCGAGACGCTGCCGCCGAACCTGGCCACCTGGCCATAGACGATGGATTCGACCTCGTGCTCTGCATGGCCGACGGTTTTGAGGTCGGTCGAGACGTGCAGGTTGCTGTCGCCGACATGGCCGAAGAAGACCGAATGCTGGCCCGGCCATCGGGCGTCAAGCGCCGTGCGGCAGGCTTCGGCGAAGCGGCCGATGTCGGCCATCGGCAGGCTCACGTCGAAGTTGAGTGGCGGGTGCATGTGGGTCGGCAACTCGGCGGTCGCTTCGCGGATCTTCCAGAGCGCACGGGCCTGGGCATGCGATTGGGCGACGACGGCATCGAGCGCTTCGCCGGACGCGATCGACTCGGCCAGCAGGGCTTCCAGCGACTCGCGCAACGCATCTTCGTCGCTGCCAGTCACGTCGACCAAGGCCGCGAAGGGGTACATCGCATCGAAGAGTTCGCGCAGGTTTTGCCACTTCAGCGCCGCTTCGACGAAGTCGCGCCACATCAATTCGAACGCAGCGACCGCACCCGGAAAGCGCGCCTGCAGCCGGCTCAGCAGCGCGAGCCCGTTGTCGAAACTGCCGAGCGCGACGAGCACCGTGGCACGTGCACGCGGCGCGGGATGCAGTCGCAGCACGGCGCGCGTGATGACGCCGAGCGTGCCTTCGGCGCCGATGAAGAACTGCTTCAGGTCGTAGCCGGTGTTGTTCTTGATCATCGGCCGCAGCATCGGCAGCACGCTGCCGTCGGCCAGCACCACTTCGAGGCCGAGCGCCTGCTCCCGCATCATTCCGAATTGCAGCACGCCGTTGCCACCGGCGTTGGTCGACAGGTTGCCGCCGATCTGGCACGA
>CAXTCC010000298.1:0-2903 GCA_964242015.1 uncultured Variovorax sp. | reverse complement strand
GCGGGCGTCGTGCCGCTCCAATCGGTGCGGTGGCGCGGCGGAATCGCGTCGCCGGTCTGCACCGCATCGGCGCCGATCGCATCGACCAATGCGGCGATGAATGCGTCGACGAATGCGCTTGCGACCGGCGTTGCCGTCTCGGTCATGAGCGACTCGCGCGGGCCTCGACGAACGCCAGCACCGCTTCGATCATGCGGCGCACATGCGGCTGCACACCGGCCGCGACATCCGGCAGATAGTCGAAGGGCAAGGCTTCCTGCATGTAGCTGCTCTGCGTCATTTCAAGCTGCACCGCATGCACGTTCTGCGCCGGGTCGCCGTGATGCCGCGTGATGTAGCCGCCGGTGAAGCGGCCGTTGAGCACTCCCGTGTAGCCGGTCGCGCTTTCGGCGATGCCCAGCAACATATGCGCCAGCGCTGGATCGCAACTCATGCCCTTGCCGGTGCCGAGGTTCAGGTCCGGCAACTTGCCTTCGAAGAAGCGCGGCAGCACCGAGCGGATCGAGTGCGCATCCCACAGCGCGGCCACGCCGTGCTGCGCCTTGATGCGCGCGAGTTCTTCGCCGAGCTTGGCGTGGTACGGATGCCAGACCGCATCGCGCCGCGCTGCGATCTCGGCATCATCCGGCACATCGCCCGCGGCATAGATCGGCGTGTCGTCGAAGGTGTCGACGGGGCACAGGCCGGTGACGCTCTGGCCGGGATACAGGCTCGCGCCATCGGGCGCGCGGTTGAGATCGATGACGTAGCGCGAATGCGTGGCGACGAGCACCGACGCACCGAGTTCATCGGCGAAGTCGTAGAGCCGTTCGAGGTGCCAGTCCGTGTCGGGCACATGGCGCGCCTCGTCGGTCAGCCGTGCGGCCAACGCGGGTGGAACGTAGGTGCCGACATGCGGCATCGAAATCAGCAGCGGGCGCGTGCCCTGCCGAAAGCGGAACGGGGGGTGGTCGGTGACGGAGCTCATGGTGTCGAAAGCAGTTGCGTGCGCGCAGCGACGAAGCCTGCCGCGGCGCTGTCGTGAAGAAGATGGCGACCCTGGTTCGTGCGCTGCTCGCCGCCGATCCACACTGAATCGATGGCGCTGGTGCGATGACTCGCGAACACGTGCGACGAGAGCATGTCGGCGGCACCCAATCCGGCGAGCACCGGATGCGCGGCATCGAGCACGACGAAGTCGGCGTGTTGATCGACTGCGAGGCCGGCGATGTTTCGACCGGCCGCCTGGGCACCGCCCTGCACTGCGGCCAGCGTCATCGCGGTGGCGACGTGCGGCTGCGCAGTGTCGGCGCCCACATTGCGCTGGCGTGTCGCAAGGCGCTGGCTGTACTCGAGCATCAGCAATTCTTCGGCAGCGTTGACGCAGATGTGGCTGTCGGAGCCGATGCCCCATGCGCCGCCAGCGCCACTGGCGGTACTTGCAGCTCGCCAGGCGGGCATGTCGAAAATGCCGTCGCCAAGGTTGGCTTCGGTCGTCGGGCACAGGCCTGCCACAGCACCGCTGCGAGCTGCACGCGCGTATTCGTCGGCGTCCATGTGCGTCGCGTGCACGAGGCACCAGCGCTTGTCGACATTCGCATGGTCGAGCAGCCAGGCGACCGGACGGCGGCCGCTCCAAGCGATGCAGTCGTCGACCTCCTTGATCTGCTCGGCGATGTGGATGTGGATGGGCGCCGTCGCATCGACGGCGTCGAGCCCGGCGAGCGCGTCTCGCAGGCTCTCGGGCGGCACGGCGCGCAGCGAGTGCGGCGCCAGTCCGAGCCTCGCGCCTTGCGCATCGCAGAGCGGCTTGAGGCGTTCGAGCAATCGCAGCATCGAGTCGGTCGAGCGGATGAAGCGGCGCTGACCCTCACTCGGCGCCGTGCCGCCGAAGCCGCTGGTCTGGTACAGCACAGGCAACAACGTCAGGCCGATGCCGGCACGTTGCGCGGCGCGCATGAGGGCGAGCGCGAGCGTCGCGTCGTCGGCGTACGGACGGCCATCGGCATCGTGGTGGACGTAATGAAATTCGCAGACCGCGGTGTAGCCGGCCTCGATCATCTCGACGTAGAGGCCGAGTGCGATGGCTTCCATCTGCGCCGGGTCGAGCCGAAGCGCGAATCGGTACATCAAGGTGCGCCAGCTCCAGAAACTGTCTTGCCGTCCGTCTGCGCTCTGCCCGCGGAATTCGGTGAGGCCGGCGATGGCGCGCTGGAAGGCATGCGAGTGAAGGTTGGGCATGCCGGGGATGAGGGGGCCTTTGGCGACTTCGGCGTCTCGCGGCGGGGTTGCATTTGTTTGGACGTCTGTCAGGCGGCCATCTTCAGTCCATGAGAGGAGGACGTTCTGCTTCCATCCCTCAGGAAGCAGTGCATCAACTGCAAAAAGATGCCGGTTCAAGCTCTTCTTACCTCCGCAGCGATCCTGCCTTGCCGCACCACAGTCTTCACAGGCCGCTGACCGAACCAGTAGGCCAGCTCGGCAGCATCCCGCAAGTCCCACAACACGAAGTTCGCAGGCCGCCCCACCGCCAACGTGCCATGCGTGTCCTGCAACCCCAACGCGCGCGCCGCATGCACCGTCACGCCGTCGATCGCTTCGGGAACCGTGAGGCGAAACAGCGTGCAGGCCATGTTCACCATCAGCAGCAGACTCAAGGCCGGCGAGGTGCCCGGGTTGTGATCGGTCGACACCGCCATCGGCACACCGGCGGCGCGCAAGGCGGCGATCGGTGGCAGTTGCGTGTCGCGCAATGTGTAGAACGCGCCGGGCAGCAAGACGGCGACGCTGCAGGCTTCGCGCATCGCGTCGATGCCGGCTTGCGACAGGTGCTCGATGTGGTCGCACGACAGCGCGCCGTAACGCGCGGCGAGTGCGGCGCCGCCCATGTCGGACAGTTGTTCGGCGTGCAGCTTGACCGGCAG
>CAXTCC010000297.1:1901-4118 GCA_964242015.1 uncultured Variovorax sp. | reverse complement strand
AGAAATGGCAACTGCAAAGAAAGCGCCGGCTAAGAAAGCCGCTGCAAAGAAGGCTCCGGCAAAGAAGGTCGTGGCCGCCAAGAAGGCTCCGGCCAAAAAGGTAGCAGCGAAGAAGGTAGCAGCCAAGAAGGCTCCGGCCAAAAAGGTCGCCGCCAAGAAGGCTCCGGCAAAGAAGGCTCCGGCCAAGAAAGTAGCAGCCAAGAAGGCTCCGGCCAAGAAGGCTGCTGCGAAGAAGGCCCCTGCCAAGAAGGCTGCCGCCAAGAAAGCGCCTGCGAAAAAGGCTGCTGCGAAGAAGGCCCCTGCCAAGAAGGCTCCTGCGAAAAAGGCCGCGGCCAAAAAGACCGCTGCCAAGAAAGCAGCGAAAAAGCCCGCTGCCAAGCCTGCCCCTGCTGCCAAGCCTGCACCCGCCAAGAAGGCAGCCGTCAAGGCGCCTGCAAAGGCAGCTGTAGCGCCCGCACCAGCGCCTGCGGCGCAGACGACGCTGAACCCTCAGGCTGCGTGGCCGTTTCCGACGGCCAGCAAGCCCTGATTCGCTCAGCGGCCTCAAGGCAAAAAGCCCGGCACCTCACGGTGTCGGGCTTTTTTTTCGCTCAGCGATTGCGCACAGATGCTTGCGCGTTCAGAGGTTGAGCGCCTTCAGGTCGATCTGGTAGTTCTGCGGCCCGCGTTGCGCGATCTTCAGCGCGCCGATCCGGTTGCCCAGTGCGGCACAACGCGCCAGATCCCAGCCTTGTTCCAGCCCGAACAACAACGCACCACGCCACGCATCGCCGCAACCCGTCGGGTCGACGACAGCTATAGGCTCGACGGCCGGAACATGCGTCTTTCGGCCTTCGACCCAGACGTCGCAACCTTCTGCTCCGAGCGTGACCACCAGCCCGCGCACGCGACGTGAAATGTCCGCCTCGCTCCAGCCGGTGCGCTCGCTCAGCATCTTTCCTTCGTAGTCGTTCACCGTGAGCCAGTCGGCCTGTTCGATGAACTGCGCCAACTCGTCGCCATTGAACATCGGCAGCCCCTGGCCCGGATCGAACACGAAAGGAACGCCGGCTTGCTTGAACTGCTCCGCATGCTGCAGCATCGCGTCGCGCCCATCGGGCGAAATGATGCCGATGCGGATGTCATCGCGCGCCGCAATCTTGTTGAGATGCGCTTGTTGCATCGCACCTGGGTGAAACGCCGTGATCTGGTTGTTGGCCAGGTCGGTCGTGATGAAGCATTGCGCGGTGTAGGTGTCTGCGAGCTCGCGAACGAACTCGGTGCCGATGCCGAGTTCCTTGAACCGGGCAACGTAGTCGGCGCCGTCGCTGCCCACCGTCGCCATCGGCAGTGCCGTGCCGCCCAGCGCGTTGAGGCTGTAGGCGATGTTGCCAGCGCAGCCGCCGAAATCGCGACGCAGTGCCGGCACGAGAAACGACACGTTGAGGATGTGCAACTGATCAGGAAGGATCTGGTCGGCGAACCGACCTTCGAACGTCATGATGGTGTCGAACGCGAGGGAACCGCAAATCACTGCTGCCATGGATGAACCGTTGGTTAGGGAAGAAAAAAGAAAAGGAAAAAAGTGAAGTGAAGACGGCCACTCGGCCGCTTCAGGGATAGAAGGCGACCAGCCGGTAGCCGGCCACCGGCGGCAGGCTCGCCGCCTGGGCCGCGTCGAGCGCCAGCGGCATCGAGGCGACGCGTTCGCCACGCGCGGCCAGTTCAGCAGGTGCGCCGAAATCGGCCGGCAGCAAGACGCGCCGGACCACGGCCTGCTCCTGCGTGTCGAGCAGCGAGAGTTCGATGGCCGGCATCGCCAGTGGAACGGACGCCGCATTGCGCAGCGTGAAGCTCAGCCTGTAGCCATCGCCCACCTTCTCGCGGGCAAAAGCGGCGCCGTCGATCGTGATGTCGCCGATCTGACGCAGCGCCGACAGTTGGCAACCCGTGATGGCGCAGACGCCGGCCAGCAGCGGTCGCATGCCGGGCTGCCGTGCCACGATGGCATCGCGCTCCTGATGCAATACCTGGAGTACGAGCAACAGCAATGCCGCGACACTGCCTGCAGCAAGCCAGGCGCGTCCCTTTCGGCTGCGCCAGGCCGGCGATTCCGATGCCGCCCGCAGAAGCGCGGGGATGGTGATGTGCGCGGGAGCGGTCATCGGCGCGCTCTCGGCCGTTGCGGACATCGCCACCGAGGACATCGCCTCGCCCTCTTTGTCGCTTTCGTTGTCG
>CAXTCC010000297.1:0-1801 GCA_964242015.1 uncultured Variovorax sp. | reverse complement strand
TGTGCAGCCGCTCGCTCGCGGGACTTGGCGATTTTTGCCGCCTTGTCGCGGGCACGCCTCAACGCCTTTTGAAACTGTATCTGGCTCGTGTTTTCTGGATCCTGCTGCAGATGCGCCGGCACGCCCAAGGGACGCGACACATCAGAAGACTCGATCCGGTCGCCGAATTGCGGTGTGACGACCTCCGGCCATGGTTCATCCGCCACCAGACCGATCGAAGGCAAACCCGGCAGCGTGCGCGGCAACACGATGGGACCGGCATGCAGCGGTGGCTCCGCCAGTCGGGGCTCTTTTCTTTGCACAGGCCCGGACACGTCGAGGTCGTAGCTGGACATCGGCATCGTTGACTGCATCGGAACGGACACCGATGCAGACCGGTGCTCGAGCAAGGGTTCGCTCACCTCAGGCCCGTTCGCCTCATCTGCCTTGTCTTTCTCGTTTTTCTCGTCTTTCTCGTCCACGTCTTCGTAGTCATCGACGTCGGGTGCCGGCGGCGCTTCTGGCTCGGGCATTTCAAGCGGCGCGGGCGCCGATACGGCTGGCTCCGGCAAAGGCTCGTCATCGAAGAAATCCGCATCGTCCGGAAGCGGCGGCGTGGGCAGCGACGGTGCCACGGACGCGGCGGCTTCGGGCAGCTCGTGTACATCGAGCGAAGCGTCGAACACATGGCTGCAACGCCCGCAGCGCACCCAGCCATCGGAGATTCGCAGCTGGTCCTTCACCACCTTGAAGGTGGTCGCACAGGAAGGGCAGCGGGTGACGAGGCTCATGTCGCGCGAATTGTAGGGTTGCACCCCGTGCGCTGGAAGCTCAGGTGCGCGCCGTCATCAGGATCCAGCCGTCTTCGCTGTCGCTCACCACGAGTTCGACGTAAGGCGCGTAAGCCGCCTTCAGCTCGTCTGCTTGGCGATCGAGGATGCCAGCGAGTACCAGCGCACCACCGGGCGCAACACGCTCGCACAGCAGCGGCGCCAGAACCTTGAGGGGCGTGGCGAGGATGTTGGCGAGCACGGTCTGGTATCGGCCATCAACCGCGTCGGGCAGTCCGGTCTTCAACTGGACGCCGTTGGCTTCGGCATTGAGCCGCGTCGATGTGACGGCGGCCTCGTCGATGTCGACGGCATCGATGTCGGTCGCGCCGTACTTGGCTGCGCCGATGGCAAGAATCCCGGAGCCGCAGCCGTAGTCGAGCACGCGCTGGCCTTCGAGGCCGCCTTGGGTCGCGATCCAGCGCAGGCACATCCGCGTGGTCGGGTGCGTGCCGGTGCCGAAAGCCAGGCCCGGATCGAGCCGGATCACCTTGCTCGCTTGCGCCGGAGGTTCATGCCACGTCGGCACGATCCAGAAGTCGGGGGTGATCTCGACCGGCGCGAACTGCGACTGCGTCAGGCGCACCCAGTCCTGATCGGGCACCGCGGCAACGCCCAGTACCTCGCAACCGGCGAAGAACTCCTGCGGCGTGAGCACCACGACCGCCTCGCGAGCCAGTGCCTCGGTATCGAACAGTGCGATCACGCGGGAGCGCTGCCATCCTTCTTTCGGCGGCGGCATGCCGGGTTCGCCGAACAAGGCCTGCTCGGCATCGGTCGCTGCGTCGGCGTCTTCAACCGATACGCTGAGCGCATCGAGCGCGTCGAGCGCATCGCTGACCAGCTCGACGCCGCTCTCGGGAACCAGCAAACGCAACTCGAACATGGACGTGCCGGGTGCGCTCAACGCTTGTGCGCCGCGAGCCACTCTTCCAGGTAGTGGATGTTGGTGCCGCCCGCCATGAACTTGGCATCGACCATCAGCTCGCGGT
>CAXTCC010000296.1:2384-4135 GCA_964242015.1 uncultured Variovorax sp. | reverse complement strand
CATCTGGACGGCGGAGCGGGATGTGGAGATGTGGAATACGTTGGAGGGTTGAGCGTGACGCCGGTCGACTATCAACGGCAAGTTTTCGACTACATCCGCCACCCTGATCAGGACACGGACCACGACGCTCTTTCGCCGGCGCGCCATCCGGTCGTCGTCGTCGGTGCCGGCCCGGTGGGTCTCGCATTGGCGATCGATCTTGCGCAGCAGCGCATTCCGGTGGTGCTGCTCGACAACGACGATCGGCTGTCGACCGGCTCGCGCGCGATCTGCTTCGCCAAGCGCACGCTCGAGATCTTCGACCGGCTCGGTTGCGGCGACCGCATGGTCGAGAAGGGGGTGTCGTGGAAGCTGGGCCGCGTGTTCTTCAAGGACGAGCAGGTCTACGAGTTCGACCTGCAGCCCGAGCCCGGCCACGAGCGCCCGGCCTTCATCAACCTGCAGCAGTACTACGTCGAAGGCTTTCTGGCGGAGCGTGCCGCGGCGCTGCCGCTCATCGACATACGCTGGCGCAGCAAGGTCAAGGGCATCGCGCAGTTCGACGACCATGCAGTGCTGACGATCGACACGCCCGACGGCGACTACCGCATCGCGGCCGATCACGTGGCAGCCTGCGACGGCTCACGTTCGAGCTTGCGGCAGCTCGTCGGACAAGAGGCACAGGGCCGCACCTTCAAGGATCGCTTCCTCATTGCCGACGTGAAGATGAAGCTGGACCGGCCAGCCGAGCGCTGGTTCTGGTTCGATCCGGCGTTCCATCCGAACCAGAGCGTCTTGCTGCACATGCAGCCCGACAACGTCTGGCGCATCGACTTCCAGCTCGGCTGGGATGCCGACCCTGAAGAGGAAAAGAAGCCGGAGAACATCGTCCCGCGCGTGAAGGCGCTGCTCGCCAATTCGGCGATGAAAGACACGCCGTTCGAACTCGAATGGGCCAGCGTCTATACCTTTTCATGCTTGCGCATGGCGCGCTTCCGGCACGGCCGCGTGTTGTTCGCCGGCGACTCCGCACACGGTGTGTCGCCCTTCGGCGCGCGCGGTGCGAATTCGGGCGTGCAGGACGCCGAGAACCTGGCCTGGAAACTGGCAGCGGTACTGCGGGGTCAAGCGAGTGATGCGCTGCTCGACAGCTATGCCGACGAGCGCGAAGCGGCGGCCGACGAGAACATCCTCAACTCGACGCGCGCCACCGACTTCATCACGCCCAAGAGCGAGGTGAGCCGACTGTTTCGCGACGCGGTGCTGCAGCTCGCGAAGACGCAGCCGTTCGCGCGCACGCTGGTGAACAGCGGGCGCCTGTCGGTGCCGGCGACATTGCACGCGTCGCCGCTCAACACGGCGGATGTACAAGGCGACGGGTTCGAAGGTCGCATGGTGCCGGGTGCCGTGGCGGCCGATGCGCCGCTCGCTTCCAGCGGCGGCGCAGACGAGCCCGGCTGGTTGCTGCGTTCCATTGGCGCCGGCACCTTCGCCGCGCTGGTGTTCGGCAATGGCGACGCCGCTGACCGAAGCGCGCGCGCTGTGGCTGAGGCCGCGTCCGCCGCCGATGTGCAGGTCGTCGTCCTCCGCGTGCCGCTCGACGCCGCACACGCGCTCGCCGCGCAGCGCTACGACGCACGAGCCGGCACCGTTTATCTGTTGCGGCCCGACCAGCACGTGTGCGCGCGGTGGCGACGACCGGACGCGAGTGCGGTGCGTGCCGCACTCGACCGTGCGCTCGCCCGTGCCTGAACGAAGGACACCGAAGCACA
>CAXTCC010000296.1:0-2284 GCA_964242015.1 uncultured Variovorax sp. | reverse complement strand
TGCCGCCGGAGCCGATGCGCTGGGGCGCGATCCCTTTCGACGCAGAGGATGGTGCGGGTGATTCGAAGCGCCCGAGCAGCGCCAGCACGGCCGACTTCGTCGACGGCATGCACACGCTGGCCGCCAATGGCGATGCCGAAGCGCAAAGCGGTGTCGCTGCGCATGTGTATCTGGCGGGCAAGTCGATGGACCGCCGCGCCTTCGTCAACGCCGACGGTGAAATGCTGCTGGTCCCGCAGCAAGGTCGACTGGTCATCACGTCGGAACTCGGCGTGCTCGAAGTCGCGCCCGGCGAGATCGCGGTGATGCCGCGTGGCGTGGTGTTCAAGGTCGCCCTGCCAGATTCGGACGCCGGCAAAGGTCCTTCGCGCGGCTACGTCTGCGAGAACTACGGCGCGCAGTTCCGCTTGCCGGAGCTCGGCCCGATCGGCTCGAACGGTCTCGCGAACGCGCGCGACTTTCTGGCGCCGGTCGCCGCTTTCGAAGATGCCGGCGGCGCCTACGAAATCGTCAAGAAATACGGCGGCCGCTTCTGGCGCGCGCCGATGAAGCAGTCGCCCTTCAACGTCGTCGCGTGGCACGGCAACCTGGCGCCGGTCAAGTACGACACCGCCAATTTCATGACCATCGGCTCGATCAGCTTCGACCATCCCGACCCGTCGATCTTCACCGTGCTCACCTCGCCGAGCGACACGCCCGGCACCGCCAACTGCGACTTCGTGATCTTCCCGCCGCGCTGGCTGGTGATGGAAAACACCTTCAGGCCGCCGTGGTACCACCGCAACCTGATGAGCGAGTTCATGGGGCTGGTCTACGGCGAATACGACGCCAAGCCGGGCGGCTTCAAGCCCGGCGGCGCCAGCCTGCACAACAGCATGGTGCCGCACGGTCCCGACGAAGAAGCTTTCGACAAGGCCAGCCACGCCGACCTCAAGCCCGTCAAGCTCGACAACACGCTGGCTTTCATGTTCGAGAGCCGCTTCCGATTCATCCCGACACCGTGGGCGCTGCAGAGCCCGGTGCTCGACCACGCCTACGCCGATTGCTGGGCGGGCCTCAAGGACCAGTTCAAGTCATGACCACAAGCCAAGCGACCAACGCCATCAACGAAACGCACGACCCCAAGCGCCGCAGCTGGGTCACGTCGGCCAACGAAGCGGGCTGCGATTTCCCGATCCAGAACCTGCCCTTCGGTACCTTCAGCCGCGCACCGCGCCACGAGCCGCGCATCGGCGTCGCCATCGGAGACAAGATCCTCGACCTGCGCATGGCCAAGCTGATCGACACCGACGACATGAACGTGCTGATGGCTGCGACACCGGCCAAACGTGCGGCACTGCGCTCATTGATCTCGCAAGGCCTGACCCAAGGCAGTGCACGTCAGTCGGAATGGGAAAACGCGCTGGTCAACCCGGCGCAGGTCACCATGCACGTGCCTTGCCGCATCGGTGACTACACCGATTTCTACACCGGCATCCACCATGCGACGACGGTCGGCAAACTGTTCCGTCCCGACCAGCCGCTGATGCCCAACTACAAGTGGGTGCCCATCGGATACCACGGCCGCAGCTCGTCGATCGGCGTCAGTGGCCAGCAGTTCAAGCGGCCGGAGGGGCAGACCAAGGCGCCCGATGCGGCCGAGCCCTCGTTCGGCCCGAGCAAGCGGCTCGACTACGAACTGGAGCTCGGTTTTTTCATCGGCCAGGGCAATGCGCTGGGCGAGCCGATCGGCATGGACGAGGCCGAGCAGCACCTGTTCGGCGTCACGTTGTTCAACGACTGGTCGGCGCGCGATCTGCAGGCCTGGGAGTACCAACCGCTCGGCCCGTTCCTGGCGAAGAACTTCGCGAGCACGGTGTCGCCGTGGATGGTGACGATGGACGCGCTCGCGCCGTTCCGCGCCAGGTTCGAGCGGCCGGCCGGCGACCCGCAGCCGATGCCCTACCTCGACTCGCAAGCCAATCGCGATGCCGGCGCACTCGACATCACGCTCGAGGTGCTGCTGCAGACCGCGACCATGCGCGAGGCCAACGCCGCACCGGTGCGGCTCACGCTCGGCAACACCACGCAAGCCGCGTACTGGACCGCAGCGCAACTGGTCGCGCACCACACGGTGAACGGCTGCAACCTGCAGCCGGGCGACCTGCTCGGCTCCGGCACCTTGTCCGGCCCTGAACCGGATCAGGCCGGCTCATTGCTCGAACTGACGATGGGCGGCAAGCAACCCATCACGCTGCCGAACGGGGAGAAGCGAACTTTCCTTGAAGACGGCGACACGCTGACG
>CAXTCC010000295.1:0-4149 GCA_964242015.1 uncultured Variovorax sp. | reverse complement strand
CTCGAACTGATGGGCATCCACGTGATGCGCGTGTCGCATCCCGACGAGGTCGAAGAAATCGTCAGCGCCGGCTTCGACGCCGCATTCGAGGCAGGGGAAAAGGTCGCCGTGTTGTTGGGACAGAGCCTGATCGGCCGCAAGAAGTGGGAGCGCAAGTGATGAACAGCAACGAAGACAAGTCGCGCATCGATCGCCGCGCCTTCGTGGCCAGCCTGCTTGGCGAACTGCCGGACGCGCTCGTCGTCACCGGTCTGGGTTCGCCGTCCTACGACGTCTTCGCCGCGGGCGACCGGGACCTCAACTATTACCTTTGGGGTGCCATGGGTGGTTCGACATCGCTCGGACTCGGGCTCGCCCTGGCGCAGCCGTCGCGTTCGGTCGTCGTGATCACCGGCGACGGCGAGCAACTCATGGGCATCGGCAGCCTGGCCACCATCGGCGCCAAGCAGCCCAGGAACCTGAGCATCGTCGTGCTGGACAACGGGCACTTCGGCGAAACCGGGATGCAACGCAGCCATTCGAGCCTGGGCACCGATCTCGTTGCCGTGGCCAAGGGCTTCGGCATTGCGGATGCCTGTGCGGTCGAAAACCTCGACGGCTACAGCCAGGTGGCACGTCGGGTACTGGCCCGCGACGGTGTGTCGTTCACGCAGGTGTTCATCGATGCCGATGAGCCACCTCGCGCGCTACCGCCGCGCGACGGCCCGTACATCAAGAACCGGTTTCGCACGGCCCTCGGCCTGAAGCCGTTCTGATCCGCATGTGACCCGCATGTGATGCGCTGACATGACCCTGATCGATATCGATCACCTCCAACGCTGGGTCGGCAACACCGAGACGCTCGACGACGTCGCAACGCTGGCGCCGCTGCGGGCGTTGACGGCGACGCTGGACCGCGATGATCCGCCGACGAGCGCGGGCGACGCGATGCCACCGTGCTGGCACTGGCTCTACTTTTTGCCGGCCGCCCGCCAGTCAGCCATCGGACCCGATGGTCACCCGCAGCGCGGCGGCTTCCTGCCGCCGGTGCCGTTGCCGCGGCGCATGTGGGCCGGCAGCCGCATCGACTTCCGTGCGCCCTTGCGCGTCGGCCAGTCGATCGAACGCGTGTCGCGCGTCGACGAGGTGCGACTGAAAGAAGGCAAGAACGGGCCGCTGGTGTTCGTCAAGGTGCGCCACGAGATCCGCGGCGATCGCGAACTCGCCATCGTCGAGGAACACGACATCGTCTTTCGTGGCATGCCGAGACCGGATGATCCTACCCCGACCTATGCGCTAGCGCCCGAAGGCGCTGAGTGGTCACGCGTCGTCGTGCCCGACGCGGTCTTACTGTTTCGCTATTCGGCACTGACCTTCAACGGCCATCGCATCCACTACGACCGCCGCTACGTGACCGACGTGGAGGGCTACCCAGGCCTCGTCGTGCACGGGCCGCTGATCGCGACGTTGCTGCTCGATCTGCTGCGACGCGAACGGCCGAACGCCGTCGTGACCCGGTTTGTCTTTCGCGCACTGAAGCCGCTGTTCGACATTGCGCCTTTCACTGTCTGCGGTCGCATGACCGATGCCAACACCGTGGCGCTGTGGGCGCGCGATGTCGCTGGCCACCTGGCCATGGACGCCACCGCCACGCTGGCTTGAGAAAAAACGCCGCGACAAAAGAACGCTGGCAAGGAAACAAGCATGTTCAACGAGATCGACGCACACCAGGAGATTCGCGATGCCATACGCGGACTGTGCAGGCAGTTCCCGGACGAGTACTTCCGCAAAGTCGATGCGCAGAAAGGCTATCCCGAGACTTTCGTCGACGCGTTGATGGAAGCCGGCTGGCTGGCTGCCATGATTCCCGAAGAATATGGCGGCACCGGCCTCGGGCTGACCGCTGCCAGCGTGATCATGGAAGAGATCAATCGCAGTGGCGGCAACGCGGGTGCGGTGCACGGCCAGATGTACAACATGGGCACGCTGCTGCGCAACGGCAGCAAGGCGCAGAAAGACAAGTACCTGCCCGACATCGCGGCCGGCAAGCTGCGCATCCAGTCGATGGCGGTGACAGAGCCCACCACCGGCACCGACACCACGAAGATCAAGACCATCGCCGTCAAGAAGGACGGCCGTTACGTGGTCAACGGCCAGAAGGTGTGGATCTCGCGCGTGCAGCACTCGGACCTGATGATCCTGCTGGCGCGCACCACGCCGCTGGCCGAAGTGAAGAAGAAGTCGGAAGGCATGTCGATCTTCATCGTCGACCTGCACCATGCGGTGGGCAACGGCCTGACGGTGCGGCCGATCCCGAACCTCGTCAACCACGAAACCAACGAGCTCTTCTTCGAGAACCTCGAGATTCCCGAGGAGAACCTGATCGGCGAGGAGGGCCGGGGCTTCAAGTACATCCTCGATGGCCTGAATGCCGAGCGCACGCTGATCGCTGCCGAATGCATCGGCGACGGCTACTGGTTCATCGAGCGCGCGCGCAAGTACGCCAACGAGCGCATCGTGTTCGACCGCCCGATCGGCAAGAACCAGGGCGTGCAGTTCCCCATCGCCGACGCCTTCATCGAGGTGGAAGCCGCCAACCTGATGCGCTTCGAGGCGGCGCGTCGCTTCGATGCCCACGAGAGCTGCGGTGCGCAAGCCAACATGGCCAAGTACCTGGCGGCCAAGGCCAGCTGGGAGGCGGCCAACGTCTGCATGCAGACACACGGCGGCTTCGGCTTCGCCAACGAATACGACATCGAGCGCAAGTTCCGCGAGACGCGGCTCTATCAGGTCGCGCCGATCTCGACCAACCTGATCTACGCGTACATCGCCGAGCACGTGCTCGGCCTGCCGCGGTCTTTCTGATGGACGCGCCATGACACGCCCCCTGGACGGCATCACCGTCGTCACGCTCGAACATGCGATCGCCGCACCGTTCTGCACGCGCCAGCTCGCCGATCTCGGCGCGCGGGTGATCAAGGTCGAGCGCCCGGGCACGGGAGACTTCGCGCGGGCCTACGACGATCGCGTGAACGGCATGGCCTCGCACTTTGTCTGGACCAATCGGTCCAAGGAAAGCCTGACGCTGGACGTGAAACAGCCAGTTGCTGCGGAGGTTCTGGCTCGACTGCTGCAGGAGGCCGACGTGCTGGTGCAGAACCTGGCGCCGGGTGCCGCAGCGCGCCTGGGCCTGTCGTACGACGCGCTGAAAGAATCGCATCCGCGCCTGATCGTCTGCGACATCTCGGGTTACGGCGACGACGGCCCGTACCGTGACAAGAAGGCCTATGACCTGTTGATCCAGAGCGAGGCCGGCTTCCTGTCGGTCACCGGGTCGCAAGACGAGCCGGCGAAAGCGGGCTGTTCGATCGCCGACATCGCTGCCGGGATGTACGCCTACAGCAGCATCCTCGCGGCGTTGATTCAGCGCGGCAAAACGGGCCAGGGCAGCCGCATCGACGTGTCGATGCTCGAGAGCATGGTCGAGTGGATGAGCTATCCGATGTACTACGCCTTCGAGGGCGCCGAGCCGCCGCCGCGCGCCGGTGCGGCGCACGCCACCATCTATCCCTATGGGCCGTTCACGGCAGGCGACGGCGTGGCGGTCATGCTGGGTCTTCAGAACGAGCGCGAATGGGCGGCGTTCTGCAGCCAGGTGTTGCTCTGCCCGGAGTTGGCGGCCGATGACCGTTTCTGTTCCAACGCGCGACGCACCGCGCATCGCGGCGAACTGCGTGCGTTGATCCTCGCGTCGTTCGCCACCATGACGGCCGAACAGGTGGTTCAACGCCTCGAGGAAGCGCAGATTGCCAACGCACGCGTCAACGACATGCACGACGTGTGGGCGCATCCCCAACTCAAGGCGCGCGATCGCTGGAGGAGCGTGCTCACGCCCAACGGATCCATTCCGGCATTGCTGCCACCGGGGCGCTCCGACGCGTACACGCCGCGCATGGACGCGGTCCCTGGGCTCGGGCAGCACGCCGAAGCCATCCTGGCGGAACTGGGTTGGTCGCCAGACGCGATCGGCGCCATGCGCCGCGACGGCGCAATCTGATCGCTGCGCAGCCTGCGGCGAGCGGGTGGCCCGGCGCCACAATGTGGCAGGCAAGCCATCATCGAACAAGGAAAACGGATGCGACTGGACGGGCTGGTGCAGGGGTGGCTCAC
>CAXTCC010000294.1:0-4174 GCA_964242015.1 uncultured Variovorax sp. | reverse complement strand
GCCACGCTCATCGTCGAATTCCGCCTTGAAAAGCCGGTGCAGGAAGCAGTCGACGACGTGCGCTCCGCCGTGCAGCGCGTGCGTGCCGATCTGCCCGCCGACGTGCGCGATCCGGTCGTGACCAAGCTCGACCTCGCAGGACAACCGGTGCTGGCCTTCACCATCGCCTCGAGCAAGCTCGATCCCGAGGCGCTGAGCTGGTTCGTCGACAACGACGTGACCAAGAAGCTGCTGGCGCTGCCCGGCGTCGGCGCCGTCAACCGCGTGGGCGGCGTCACGCGGCAGGTCAACGTCGACCTCGATCCTGAAAAGCTGCAGGGGCTGGGCGCCAGTGCGGCCGACATCTCGCGCCAGCTGCGCCAGGTGCAGACCGAAAGCGCCGGTGGCCGCACCGACCTCGGCGGCAGCGAGCAGCCGGTGCGCACGCTCGCCACGGTGCAGACCGCGGGCGAACTCGGCAACCTGCAGATCGCGTTGTCGGACGGCCGCCGCATCCGGCTCGACCAGGTCGCGCGCGTGACCGACGGCATCGCCGAACCACGGGCCGCGGCGCTGCTCGACGGCAAGCCGGTGGTCGGCTTCGAGGTCGCGCGCAGCCGTGGCGCGAGCGAAGTCGAGGTCGGCGCCGCCATCCAGAAAGCGTTGACCGAACTGCGCGCGCAGCACCCGGACATCCAGCTCAACGAAGCCTTCAACTTCGTCGAGCCGGTCAAGGAAGAGTACGAAGGCTCGCTGCACCTCTTGTACGAAGGCGCCATCCTTGCCGTCATCGTGGTGTGGCTCTTCTTGCGCGACTGGCGCGCCACCTTCGTCTCGGCGGTCGCATTGCCGATGTCGGTGATCCCGGCGTTCATCGGCATGCACCTGCTGGGCTTTTCGGTCAACGTGATCTCGCTGCTGGCGCTCTCGCTGGTGGTCGGCATCCTGGTCGACGATGCCATCGTCGAGGTCGAGAACATCGTTCGGCATCTGCGCATGGGCAAGAGCCCGTACGACGCCGCGATGGAGGCGGCCGACGAGATCGGGCTGGCCGTCATCGCGACCACCTTCACGCTCATCGCGGTGTTCTTGCCGACCGCCTTCATGAGCGGCGTGGCGGGCAAGTTCTTCAAGCAGTTCGGCTGGACCGCGGCGCTCGCCGTCTTCGCTTCGCTGGTGGTGGCGCGGGTGCTGACGCCGATGATGGCGGCCTACATCCTGAAGCCGATCGTCACCGCCGAGAAAGAGCCGCGCTGGCTCACGATGTACATGCGCACCGTCGAATGGTGCATGACGAATCGCTTCAAGACGATGGCGCTGGCGACGTTGTTTTTCTTCGGCTCGATCGCGATGATCCCGCTGCTGAAGACCGGCTTCATTCCGCCGGACGACAACTCGCAGACGCAGGTCTACATCTCGCTCGCACCGGGCGCGACCTTGGCGACGACCAGCACGATGGCCGAGGAGGCGCGACGGCGCGTGATGCAGGTCCAGCATGTGAAGAGCGTCTACACCACGGTCGGTGGCGGCAGTGCCGGCGGCGACCCCTTCGCCAGTTTCGGCACGCCTGAAACACGCAAGGCGACGCTCACGATCAAGCTCGACGAGCGTGGCGACCGGCCACGCAAGCAGGTCATCGAGAACCAGATTCGCACCGCACTCGAAACGCTGCCCGGCGTGCGCAGCACGGTCGGGCTCGGCGGCTCGGGCGAGAAGTACATCCTGGCGTTGAGCGGTGACGATCCGGCCGCGCTGACGACCGCGGCACGCGCGGTCGAGCGCGACCTTCGCACCATTCCCGGCCTCGGCAACATCACGTCGACGGCGAGCCTGATCCGGCCGGAGATCTCGGTGCGGCCCGACTTCGCACGCGCCGCCGACCTGGGCGTGACCAGTTCGGCCATCGGCGAGACGCTGCGCGTCGCCACCCTCGGCGACTACGACGTGTCGCTGCCCAAGCTCAACCTGGCGCAGCGTCAGGTACCCATCGTGGTCAAGCTCGAAGATTCGGCGCGACAGAACCTGGCGCTGCTGGAGCGCCTGTCGGTGCCGAGCGCACGCGGCCCGGTGATGCTGGGCCAGGTCGCCAACCTGACGGTGGAAGGCGGCCCGGCCGTCATCGACCGCTACGACCGCTCGCGCAACGTCAACTTCGAGATCGAGCTGTCGGGCGTCGGCCTGGGCGATGCCAAGGAAGCTGCGATGAAGTTGCCGTCCATTCGCAACCTGCCGCCCGGCGTGCGCGTGACCGAAGTCGGCGATGCCGAGGTCATGACCGAGCTGTTCGCGAGCTTCGGCCTGGCGATGCTGACCGGCGTGCTGTGCATCTACATCGTGCTGGTGTTGCTGTTCAAGGACTTCCTGCATCCGGTGACCATCTTGTGCGCGCTGCCGCTGGCACTCGGCGGCGCCTTCGTCGGCTTGCTGATCGGACAGAAGGCGCTGTCGATGCCGTCGCTGATCGGCTTGATCATGCTGATGGGCGTGGCGACGAAGAACTCGATCCTGCTGGTCGAGTACGCCATCGTCGCCCGGCGCGGTCATGACGGAAGCGACGGCCGGCCAGCCGTCGCCGGCATGAGTCGCTGGGATGCATTGAGAGACGCCTGCCACAAGCGGGCACGGCCGATCATCATGACCACCATCGCGATGGGTGCCGGCATGTTGCCGATCGCGGTCGGATTCGGCGCCGCGGACTCGAGCTTCAGGTCGCCGATGGCGATCGCGGTGATCGGCGGGCTCATCACGTCCACGGTGCTGAGCTTGCTGGTGGTGCCGGCCGTGTTCACCTACATCGACGACATCGAGCATTGGCTGAAGCGGACCGCGCGCCGCTTGCGCGGGCAGCCGCCCGATCCGCATGTCGACGACGACCTGAAGCCGACGCCGGCTACAGCCTCGACCGCCGCGAGCTGAACGGCCTCGGCCTCAGGCGCCCGCTGCCGGCGATGCGGCGGCGGCCTTGGCAGCGAGCCCGGCGAACTCTTCCTTGCCGAAGGCGGTGCCGAACATGCCCCAGCCGCCTTCGACGGCTTCGGTCAGCAGCACCCATGTGCGCGCCGGCAAGGTCGGGTCGCCGGAGATCTTCGCGACGATCTCGGTCGCTTCCTTGACGATCTGCTTCTGACCCTCGCGGTTGAGCGAGCCGGGCGGCGTGATGATTTGAATGCGCACCGTGCGGGCCGATGCAGTCGCTGCCGTTTGCACCGCGGCGGCCGGCATGCGGTGAATGTAGGCGGCCGTGTTGTTGGTGTGGAACGGCCCGGGCGCCGCCACGCCTTCGGCACGCAGCACGGCCAGTGTGAGCGCCTCTCCGATGGCGCGGTCGGTGTCGGCGGGGAACAGGTCTGCGGCTGCGTAGACGTCGATCATGGGCATGGTGAAACTCCTGGAATGTGGGGATAAAAGGTCTGAAGACCCATCTGAATGACGATCGTCATCCTCCTGTCGAATGATGACGACCATAATCTTGACTGTCAAGAAGTGGTTGAGGGGTTCGATTCACATGGGCAAGTCACAGGCAGACAAGGCCGAGAGCCACGACCGCATCGTGCGGACGGCGTCGGCGCGGTTTCGGGAAGTCGGGGTCGAAGGCATCGGGGTCGCAGACCTGATGAAGGAGGCCGGGCTCACGCACGGCGGCTTCTATCGCCATTTCGCATCACGCGACGAGCTCGTGGCCGAGGCCGTCGAACGGGCACTGCACGACGGCGCGCAGGGCGCTTTTGCGGCAGAAGCCGACAGCACGCTGAGCAGGCAGGCGTTGCTTTATGCGCTGGTCGATTGGTACCTGGGCACGGGCCACCGTGATGGTCTGGCGACGAGCTGTGCAGTGACCTCGCTGGCAAGCGACGTAGCGCGCAGCGGCGACCGTGCCCGCGCCGCCTATGCGCGACAGGTCGGTGCGTACCTGGAACTTTTCATCCGTTTGATGCCGGGCGACGACAAGCCCAGGGCCAAGCGCACGAAAGCCATCACGGCGTGGTCGATGCTGGTCGGCGCGTTGTCGATGGCACGCGCCGTGAACGACGACAAGCTGTCGAACGAGATCCTGAAAACAGCGGCGGACAACGTGAAGGCGCTGCTGTCTTGAACGGCACCGAGCGACGCCGGGCCATACGGCGCGCGCTTTGCCTACTTTCGAATGCAGCGGCTTCGCACCCGCCCGGCGCACCCGGCAGGCACTATCTACCGC
>CAXTCC010000293.1:0-4277 GCA_964242015.1 uncultured Variovorax sp. | reverse complement strand
CGGCGCGCCTTCCCGCAATGGTCCATGAAGCTGCTGGAGTGGGACGAGCGCCGGGAAGCGATCTTTCGAAGCTTTTCACCCGGCGCCAACCTCGATTTGTATGCCGCCGATGCCTCGACCGCTGCGCCGCTGCTGCGCGCGCTCATCAGGGAAGCCGACTGGAAGCTTTCATAAGGCGCGTTGCGAGCAGAGCGTCGCTCAATGGTTGTCGCGCGGCACGCCGAAGGTCGCGTTGATCTTCTGGTACTTGACCGCCGGCTTCAGCACCATGCCTTCGGACAATTCGCCGACGATGTTGCGCTGGATCTCCTGCCACGGCGTCTGGCTGGCAGGGTATTTGTAGCCGCCGGCCGCCTCGAGCGCGGCGCGGCGCCTGGCGAGTTCGTCATCGCTGATCAGGATGTTGGCGGTCCGCTTCTTCAGGTCGATGCGCACACGGTCGCCGGTCTGCAGCAACGCGAGGTTGCCGCCGGTCGCTGCCTCCGGCGAGGCGTTGAGGATCGACGGTGATCCGGACGTGCCCGATTGCCGGCCATCGCCGATGCAGGCCAGCGCGGTGACACCCTTCTTCAGCAGGTAGTCGGGCGCGCGCATGTTGACGACCTCGGCCGCGCCGGGGTAGCCGACCGGGCCGACGCCGCGCATGAACAGCACGCTGTGCTCGGTCAGTTTCATCTTCGGATCGTCGATGCGGTGGTGGTAGTCCTCCGGGCCGTCGAACACGGCAGCGGGGCCTTCGAACGCCATCGGGTCGGCCGGGTTTTCGAGATATCGCGCGCGGAATTCTGGCGTGATCACGCTGGTCTTCATGATGGCCGAATCGAAAAGGTTGCCCTTGAAGTGCAGGAAGCCCGCGTCCTTCTTCATCGGCTTGGCGTACGGGAAGATGACGTCGTGATCGTCGGTAAAACGGCCTTCGCAGTTCTCGATCAGGGTCTTGCCGTTGGCCGTGATCGCCGGCTTGATCTTGCCCTTGGCGATGAGCTCGGCCACCACGGCCGGCACGCCGCCGGCGCGGTAATAGTCTTCGCCCAGATACTCGCCGGCAGGCTGCAGGTTGACCAGCAGCGGCACCTTGTAGCCGATCTTTTCCCAGTCGTCGTTGTCGAGCTTCACGCCGATGTGCTTGGCGATGGCGTTGAGGTGGATCGGCGCATTGGTCGAGCCGCCGATGGCCGAGTTGACGACGATGGCGTTCTCGAAAGCTTCGCGCGTGAGGATGTCCGACGGCTTCAGGTCTTCACGCACCATCTCGACGATGCGCTTGCCAGTCATGTACGCCATCTCCTGGCGGTCTCGGTACGGCGCGGGAATGGCAGCACTGCCGGGCAAGGTCATGCCCAGGGCCTCCGCCAGCGAATTCATCGTCGAGGCCGTGCCCATCGTGTTGCAGTGGCCGGTCGATGGCGCCGACGAAGCGACCAGCTTCAGAAATTCCTGGTAGCCGATCTGGCCCGAGGCCATCAGCTCGCGCGCCTTCCAGACGATGGTGCCCGAGCCGGTGCGCTCGCCCTTGTACCAGCCGTTGAGCATCGGACCCGAGTTGAGCGCGATGGCCGGAATGTCGACCGTGGCAGCCGCCATCAGCTGCGCCGGCGTGGTCTTGTCGCAGCCGGTGGTCAGCACGCAGCCATCGATCGGATAGCCGTAGAGCACTTCGATGAGCGAGAGGTACTGCAGGTTGCGGTCGAGCGAGGCGGTCGGGCGCTTGCAGGTCTCCTGGATCGGATGGATCGGAAACTCGAAGGCGATGCCGCCCGCGTCGCGGATGCCTTCACGCACGCGCTCGGCCAGCACGATGTGATGCCGATTGCAGGGTGCGATGTCGGAGCCGGTCTGTGCGATGCCGATGATCGGCCGACCCGACTGCAGCTCGTCGAAGCTCAGGCCGAAGTTCATCGTGCGCTCGATGTAGAGCGCCGTCATGTCGGCGTTGTCGGGGTTGTCGAACCACGACTGCGAGCGCAAGCGCTGCGGGCTGGTGCGCGGCTTCTTGGGCGTGCTCTTGGCGTTGCTTTTGATGTCGCTGTTGATGTCGCTCTTGGGCGTGGAGGCTTTCGTCATCGTTTCATCCCTTTGAGAGTTTCTTGTGCGGTCGGCAAGGCGGAACAGTCGTCGATGTACTGCTGGATCATCTCTGCGAAATTTTCATGCGGCAGCAAGCCGAGGTGTGCCGCACGCGCAGCAGTGGCGCCGCTCGGCCAGTTGGCGACGATGCCGGCAATGCGCTCGTCGCGCTCGAATCGCACGAGTGCGCGGACCGACTTGCCGGCGACCTGTTCGAGTGCATCGAGCATGTCGCTCACGCGCACGTTCAGCGCCGGCAGGTTGAGCGCGGTGCGGCCGCAGAAGGCTTCGCGCGTGGCTTCGTAGACCGCGATGAGTCCGTCGACGGTGCGCGACGGCGACGACATCGGGTGCGACACGTCGGGCGACACCGGGCAGATCGATTCGACACCCGACAGCGGCTCGCGGATGATGCCGCTGAAGAACGACGAGGCTGCGCCGTTCGGCTTGCCCGGTCGCACCGTCACCGTCATCAGGCGCGCCGCTCGGCCGTCGATGTAGCCCTTGCGTGTGTAGTCGGCGATGAGGTGCTCGCAGATCAGCTTTTGCACACCGTAAGACGTTTGCGGTGCCGGCAATGTGTCGTCGGCAACGACTTTAGGCAGCGGCACGGCAGGGTCGGGTCCGAACACCGCGACCGAGCTGGAGAACACCACGCGGGCCACCTTGCCGCCATCGGCGACATTGGCGCGCAGCGCATCGAGCAGCGCGCGCGTGCTGTCCAGGTTGGAGCGCAGGCCGAGGTCGAAGTCGGCTTCGCATTCGCCGGAGACGGCCGACGCCAGGTGAAACACGCCGTCGAAAGGCTCGGTGCGCAATGCGTCGGTCTGCGTCAGCAAAGGGCCGACGCGCGCCTCGACCCGAGGATCGGCCACCAGGTCGGCCGGCGGCGGTGCGATGTCGGTCAGCACGAGCTTGTCGATGCGCTGGCCGGCAAGGGTGCCGCGTCGCAGCAGGGTGCGCGCCAGTCGCGCGCCGAGGAAGCCACCGCCTCCGGTGATCAGCAATTTCATGGGGTCTCCTTTTTGATGGTTCGTCTGGTTGTGTTCTGACGATTCGATACGCGCGCCGCGGCACGGCGCCGTTGCCCGGTGATGACGCCGCCTTCGACCAGCCGCTGCTCGCCGCGGATGATGTGTTGCGTCGCGTGGTGTCGGGCCGCCACCGGGTCGCGATTGGCGATGGCCTCGACCAGCGCCCGGTGCTCGTGCTGCACCGCCTGCATGAAGTCGATGCGCCGTGCCTCGTTGCCACGGGTGATGCGCATGCCTTCACGCAGGTACTGCTCCAGAAATCCGAGGAGCAACCTGAACTGCGGATTGCCGGTCGACTCGCCGATGACGCGATGGAACGCGAGGTCTTCGGCCACGCCGTCATGGCCGGCCGCCACCGCTGTATCGATCGCCTTGAGCGCACGGCGCAACGAGGCGATCTGTGCCCGCGTGGCGCGCTCGGCGGCCAGCGCAGCGATCTCGCCTTCGAGCACGCGGCGCACTTCGACCACATGCACCACGGCCTGCACCGACTCGAGCACGGAGGGGTCGAACACCAGCGGCAGGTTGACCGGCGTTTGCGCGACGTAGACGCCAGAACCCTGGCGGGAAATGACGAGCGCTTTCGACTTCAGCTGATGCACTGCTTCGCGTACGACGGTGCGCGAGACGCCGTGTGACTCCGCCAGTTGCTGCTCGGTCGGCAGGCGTTCCCCAGGGCGCCATGCGCCCGACTCGATCTGCGAGATGAGGCGCAGCGCGAGCCTGTCCGAGAGCCGGTCGGCCACCAGATGGAAGGGCTTGGAAGGGGAGGACGCCTGTGCGGCAGCAGCGGAATGGAGCACGGTTATCAGGTCATCATACAAATCTCCAGGGGTTTGTGCCTACCGGTTTGCCCTGATAGCGATGCGTGCCTGCAATGTCGATACTGCGCTGGCTGCGATGCGGAGTTGTCCGCATCGTTCCAGTCTGTTCGAGAATTTTTCAGGACTTCATCTGCATGGCCAGCGTCACGATCCAGGGTGTCAAGAAGAACTTCGGTGATGTCCCGATCCTGCATGGCGTCGACATCGACATCAAGGACGGTTCCTTCACCGTGCTGGTCGGCCCGTCGGGCTGCGGCAAGTCGACCTTGCTGCGCATGATCGCGGGGCTGGAGCAGATCAACGGCGGCGAGATTCGCATCGGCGACAAGCGCGTGAACGAGCTCCCGCCCAA
>CAXTCC010000292.1:3256-4336 GCA_964242015.1 uncultured Variovorax sp. | reverse complement strand
AAGCCGACGGCTCAGAACAGCCGAAATCGCACGGTCGGATCGTCCAGCACGCGCGCGCTCAGTCCCCGCTCCCACGCCAGGTAGTCGCGCCAGACACGGTCGCGCCGCGTCGCTGGTACGCGCATGACGGAGCCCCAGTCGTCATCGAACGGCGTGAGTCGTTGCGCCGCATCCCACGCTTGCTCGACCGGCAACCCTGCCGCTCGCCATTCCTGCGTGCCGCCACGAAGCCAGGTGGCGTTGCTGCCCGGCCAGCGCGCGCAGGCGTCGCGTGCAGCCAGACGGGCGGCCCGGCCGTCGGGCGAGGTGAAGACGATGCGATGACCGGACTGCCGCCAAGCCACCAGTGGCTCGAGCGGCTCCAGCGTGACGGGCAGCATGAACGATGCGTGTGGGAGATGCTGTCGCTCGTACTCGATGCTCGGACCGACGTCGACGATATGAATGAGGTCGGGTGTGTCGTGAATCAGGGCGGCCAACTCGTGCGAGGCGAGCGGCTGGGGAGCCGTGGCGGCTATGCCGGTGTCGACCCCATCGCCATGGCGGTCCGCACGCCACGTCGGCGGCAGCGCGCCATCCAGGATGAACACCTCGGCTTGATTGAGCTGGACCAGCCAGAAGGCGGTCACCGCCGCGCGCAACCGGTGCGTATCGTCCAGCAGCACGATGCGGGCGTGGCGGGTGCCGATCAGGTTCTCGAAGTGCATCAACAACTGGCCGCCCGGCACGGCGCGCACGCCGGCGTGCGGATCGTGTGCCGCGGCTTGCGGACGCAGGTCGAACACATAGAGCGTGCGGTGGTCCTCTGCCTGGAAACGCAGCAACGCATCCGGCTGCAGCAATGGCAGTTGATAGCGGTCGATGAGCCCTTGCGCGCGGCGGCGCAGCACGTCGTTGGAAGCCTCGGGCAGCTCGACGCCGGGGATGGCGTTCTGCACCACCGGCGCACCGTCGAGCGCCCATTGCATGACGCCGTCTTCGAGGAAGTACGCATCGGTGTGGCCGAGCAGGCGCAGCGTGGTGGTCCCGATGATCCCGCGCGTTCGGCTGAAGCAGTTGACGACCCACGTGCGCCCGGGC
>CAXTCC010000292.1:0-3156 GCA_964242015.1 uncultured Variovorax sp. | reverse complement strand
GGCGCAGCGCGAGTTCGGTGCCTGCGTGGTTGCCGGCGCCTGGCAGCGACAAAAACGCGTACTCTCCCGCGGGCCGCACATCGATGAAGGTCGCAGCGTGGCGCGCTGCCTGATCCGCCCTCAGCGCATCGCCATTCAGCGTGGGCGTCGCATAGTGCCGGCGCACCAGATCGCCGAATGCCTTGACCAGCGTCCCGTAGCCGTCGATCAGTTGAAACCCTGCGGCAAGCCACGCTGCCGTGCCACCGGCAAGAACGTGCACTTCGGTGTAGCCGAGGCGATGAAGAAGTTCCGAGGCGAGAAGCGCCGGGCCGGTCGGCTCACCGCCATCGGCCAGCACCACGAGCGTGTCGAGGCGCGGCACCAGCGCGCGCACCTCGAGCTCGAGGCCCGACAGTGGTGCGAGCCGCGCGAGATTCAGGTGCCCACTGACATGAGCGCGAGCCTCTCGCACGTCGAGCAGCGCCAGCTCCTCATGGCCCAGCAAGAGATCCCGAAGCGTCTTCGGTGCGATGAAGGAAGGGGAGGGGAACGTGGCCACGAGGTTGGACGACTGTAGGTGCAAGGGCGGGTACGGCCAACAACTATTTGCGCATGTGCTCATGCGCAATGGTCGCAAGCGAAGTGCGCCGTGGGCTGCACCATGCAGCACGCACTCTTCTGATTCAGCCCATGACAACTCTGGTCCGCAGGCCCGCATCGAACTCCCATGGCACTTCGCGTTGGTGGCGACGATTCGAGGCACCGACCTTCGTGCTGGCGGCTGCCCTCTATGCAGCATGGGCCGCACTCGTGTACTGGCACGCGGCCGTTCCGGGCGTGCTGCTGTTCATCGTCGGCGGCTACCTCGGGCAGCTTCACTTCTCGTTGCAGCATGAAGCCATCCATGCGATGCGCCACGTGCCCAAGCCGCTGCGTTGGGCACTGGTCTGGCCGCCGCTCAACCTCTGGCTGCCATATCCGCTGTATCACCGCAGCCACAGCAGCCACCACGTCAATTTCCATCTCACGCATCCGCACAAGGACACCGAAAGCGTCTACCACTCTGCGCGGGCGTGGGATGCTTACGGGTCGTTCCGGCGAGCGCTCATCGGTGCCAACCAGACGCTCGCGTTTCGCATGATCGTCGGTCCGTGGCTGCGGCTCGGCAAGCTCGCGCGCTCGGAGCTCGAGCGCATGGCGGGCGGTGACTTCTCGCATGTCGGCATCTGGCGGGTCCACGCTCTGAGCGTCGCGCCGATCGTCTGGTACGTGACCCGGGTCTCCGGGATGAGCGTGATCGAGTACCTCCTGTATTTCATCTACCCGAGCATGATGTTCGGTGCGCTGCGCTCCTTCACCGAGCACCGCTGGGACGACTCGCCGCACGAGCGCGTAGCGATCGTCGAATCGAATGTGCTGTTCGGGCTGCTCTACCTCTACAACAACCTTCATCACGTGCACCACCGGTCGCCGACGATGCCCTGGTACGAGATCCCCGGGCACTTCCGGCGGCATCGTGCCGAGGTGTTGATCGCCAATGGCAACTTCTATTACCGCGGCTATGCGCAGATCGCGCAACGCTATTTGCTGCGACCGATCTTTGCGCCTGTGCACCCTCACTGGTGATCGCGCAGCATCGCTGTCACGACTGCGGTTGTTCGTCGGGCCGCAGATGAGCGCGCAGCGCGATCGCCAGCGGAAAGATGGCCAATGCGGTGAACGCGGTTGCAAAAGTCGCGCCGCGCACGCCGATGTGGTCGCCGAGAAAGCCGTAGATCACCGGTGCAATGGCGCCGGCCCCGATGGTGCCGGTATAGAAGATGGCAAAGGCCCGCTCGGTCGCATCGCTGGGCGCCAGCTCCGGCACGGTTCCATACAGCACGGAGGAGGTGCCATTGAGCATCAAGCCCAACAGCGGCAGCAGCACCATGGCGAGCGGCAGCGGGCTGAACATCACGGCGACGATCAAGAGCGCCGTGCCGCCCTCGGTACTCAGCACCGTGCCCACGACGCCCACGCGCGCACCCAGCCAGCCGCAGACGAACTTGCCGGCGGCGCCGCCGATGAAGACCAGCGCCAGCGCCGTGCCCACCACCGGAGAAGTGGCGCCCTTCTGGATCAGCAGGAAAGGCAGGAAGGTCAACAGCCCCATGCGCACGGCGGTGTCGAGGATGCCGACCGCGAGCAACAGTCGGAAGCCCGGCCCCGCCGTGTTCCGGCTGCCACCTCCTTGTGCCGCTGCCGGTGCCGCTGACGCTGCGCTCGGTTCTGGCTGCGGTGCCGACCTGGTGCGTGGGATCGCGGGGAGCAACAGCGCAATCGCGCCGGCCACGAGGCAACCTGCGGCCGCTGCGATCCACAGCGCATGGCGCCACGGCATCAGGGTCACCAGCAGGGAGAGGGCGGCAGGCAACGCGGCTTTTCCGATGTCGCCGGAGAAGTTGTAGACGCTGAGCGGCGCGCGGGCATTGCGGCCATAGACCCGGGCCACGGCGCCGGAGGCCAGCGGGTGCTGGGTGCTCGAGCCGCTGCCCGACAACGCCAGCGCAACGCACAAACCGACCAGGCTGCCGGACCACCCCGCCATCGCATAACCGAGCGCAGCCAGCAGCGTCCCCAACGCGAGCGTCGCGCGGCTGCCCAGCCAGTTTGCCAACCGCCCGACCGGGAGCTGCAGGCTGGCCATGGTGCCCGCGTAGATGCCGCGCAGCATGGCCAGGGCGCCATAGCTCAGGCCGAAGTCCGACTGCCACACCGGCAACAGGACATAGATCATGTCGGTATAGCCGTCGTGAAGCGCATGCGCCACGCAAGAAAGCCAAAGCACTCTGGTGCGGGACAGCGGAGCCGGCTGGTTCGGCAAGTCGGCCTGGCCGAGCGGCATCGAGACGGGAGGGTTGCTCATGCAACAACTCTAGGCCGCGCCGGTGTCTGCTCCAATGGACGAAAATTTGGTCGACCCGAGAGAAAAAGTCACAGCATGGACAGTGATTTGCAAAACCCGACGAGCCCGGACAAGTTGCCCCCGCTCAATGCGCTGCGCAGTTTCGAGGCGGTCGCCCGACGCGGCAGTTTCGCTGGAGCGGCAACCGATCTGCACGTCACCCATTGGGCTGTCGGCAAGCAGATCCGGTTGCTGGAAGATTGGTTCGGCGTGCCGCTGTTCGAGCGTCG
>CAXTCC010000291.1:0-4382 GCA_964242015.1 uncultured Variovorax sp. | reverse complement strand
TATTTCCCTCCGCCAGCATCGGTCGTCCAGAGTTGGCGCAGCCGAATCCGCTCGTCATCGAAGCGCGAATTCACCCGTTTCTTCTCGTCTTCCTGCTCGCCGATGAAGCGGTTCTGCACCGCCATGCTCTGCGTGTTGTCATCGAGCTTGCGGCGCACGGCGCCTGGTGCGCGGCTGATGTCGCTCTTGTAGAACTCCAGCTCTTCATCGATCTTCTTGCGCTCGTCGGCCAATTCGGCAAGACGCTTCTTCGCGGCCTGGATCACGGCATCGATCTGCACCAGCGCCTCGGCGCGTTCGCGGTTGTGGGCGGCGGCGTTGGGGTAGCGAACCAGCAAGGCGCGCTCGCGACGGCGTTCTTCCAACTGGCGCGCTTGAAGAATCGATGCCTGCCGCGCGCGCTCTTCGCGCTCGGCCGCTTCCCGGGCGGTGTAGGTCGGCTCGACGGTGCGGCGCGTGGTGCCGCTCGGGTTGAGTTCGCGCTGTTCGCGGTCGATGCAATCGGCGATCGGGCGATCGGCCGTGATGATCCGGCCTCTCGAATCGGTGCAGCTGTAGATGCCGCCGACGGGACCGCTGCCGGTTGTCTGCGCTTGCGCGCCGGCTCCAGCGAGTAAAAGAACAGACGACAAGACCGCGAAAAAATTATGTGTGCGCACCAGAAATCCTGTCTTTCAGCCGACCGAAAAAGCTCACGCGCCGTAGCGCTGTCGGTAAGCCATAACTCCCTCGCGATGAACGCCCAGCGAAGGGTCTGCGCGTTCCGAGAGGTAATGTAGCAAGTCGCCCAACGTAGAGATGGCAACCACCTCCATGCCGAGCTGATTGCGTACATATTGCACAGCGCTGTGGTCCACGTCCTTGCCGTTCTCCGTCGCCTTCTCTTGTCGGTCGAGAGCGATGACCACGGATTGCGGCGTTGCACCGGCCGCGCGAATGGCCGCGATCGACTCGCGCACTGCCGTGCCGGCCGACATCACGTCGTCGACGATCAGCACACGGCCTCGCAGCGGCGCACCGACCAGCGTGCCGCCCTCTCCATGGTCCTTCGCTTCCTTGCGGTTGTAGGCAAACGGCACGTTGCGGCCACGTCGCGCGAGTTCGGCCGCCACCGTCGCGCCCAATGGAATCCCCTTGTAGGCCGGGCCGAAGATCATGTCGAATTCGATGCCGCTTTCGATCAACCGGTCTGCATAGAATTCAGCCAGCCGCATCATCTTGGCGCCGTCGTCGAACAGGCCCGCGTTGAAAAAATACGGGCTCATGCGACCGGCTTTGGTCTTGAACTCGCCGAAGCGCAACACGCCGGAGTCGATCGCGAACTGCACGAAGTCCAGCGCAACCGAGCCGCCGGCCTTGTTCGATTCAATCAACTCAGTCATCGGGAATTCCTTTGTTCAAACTCACAAGCCTCAACCTCAACGGCCTTCGCTCGGCGACCACCAAGGGCGTGGCCGACTGGGTGGCTGAAGTGGCGCCGGATTGTATTTGCATGCAGGAGATCCGCGTCCAGGCGAGCGATGTCGAGGGCCGTTTCGAGCGAATGGCCGGCCTCGAGGGCCACTTTCATTTCGCGGAGAAGAAAGGCTACGCCGGCACCGCCATCTATACGAAGCATGCGCCGAGCGACGTCGTTGTCGGCTGGGGCGACACGGAATTCGATGCCGAGGGGCGCTATCTGGAGCTCCGCTTCGACACACCCGCACGCAAGCTGTCGATCATCAGTTGCTACTTTCCGAGCGGCAGTTCGGGCGAAGAGCGGCAAGCCGCCAAGTTCCGGTTTCTGAAAGGCTTCTTTCCGCACCTGAGCGAGCTCAAGAAAGGTCGCGAGTTCATCTTGTGCGGCGACATCAACATCGCGCACCAGCAGATCGATCTGAAGAACTGGCGCGGCAACCAGAAGAACAGTGGTTTCTTGCCCGAAGAGCGCGCCTGGATGACGCGTCTGCTCGATGCGGGTGCCGATGGCGCCGGCCTGGTCGATGTCTACCGAATGCTTCGGCCCGACACCACCGACGCTGCGTACACATGGTGGAGCAACCGCGGCCAGGCCTACGCCAACAACGTGGGATGGCGGCTCGACTACCACCTGGCGACGCCAGCGCTCGCTGACCTGGCCCGGCATGAGTCGATCTTCAAGACCATCAAGTTCAGCGACCATGCGCCGATCACGGTCGACTACGATTTTTCGCTTTGAAAATGTAAAAACCGTCGGTTTCCGGCGAAAGGTAATCCCTTTGCATTAACGGCAGCATGTAACTTTTCTCACAGAAAATTGCGACGCATTTAAAGTCGTTCGAATGGCCCATCGCTATCACGCCGTTCAAGATCCAGCGCATTTTTGGCGTCAGTTCGGCGTCCAGGTGCCATCGGTTTCGCCCGACGTCAACGTCCACGATCAAGGCGTTTTCATCTGCCGGCCACGCACCGATGCGGCGCGCGGTGGCAAGCTGCCGCGCTTCGAGGCGGCAGCGGGCCGATGGGGGTTGATTCCGCTGTTTTCGCCCGATGGCCGCGACCGCTTCACCCACGAGGCACACAGCGAGACCGCCGCGACGGAGCGCAACTTCTATCAGCCGTGGAAGCGCTCGCACCGCTGCGTGGTGGTGGCCGATGCGCTGTTCGAGACGACCGAGAGTGGCAACGAGATCCGTATCGAGCGCTTCGACGGTGAACCCTTTTGCATTGCCGGCCTGTGGAACGGCTGGCGTTCGCCGCAAGGCACCTGCGTCGAAAGTTTCGCGCTGCTCACGATCGACGCCACCGAAGACGTGCTCATGGCGCAACTGCGTGGCGAGCGTCCGCAACGTCGCCCGGTGATCCTGCCCGATGGCTGGGTCGACGAGTGGCTGTATGCACCACTCGAAGAAACGTCGGCATTCCTTCGGCCCTATCCGCTGCAGATGTGGGTGACCGAATTGCCGATGAACGAAGCGCCGTGCGTGCCGCCGATTCAGACCACGTCGATCGCGGTCGCGGCCAGCTTCGGCTGAGGCGTCGACCGGCTTTGCCGGTCAGCCGCAACAGGCACCGAAGTGGCCGTTGCGATAGAACGGCGCAAGATCTTCGCCCAGCGCCTGCAGGGTGCTTCGCCATGAAACGCCGCTCGAGTTGTTGGACAAAGCCGCGCGCATACGCGCCGACAACTCGGCCCGCAACGCCGGCTCGTCGATGCCGGTGACCCGTCCTTGTTCGACCACGCTGCGACCACCGACCAACACCTGCGCGATGTGACTGCCGTTGCCACGCGCCAGCAACAGGTCGAGCGGATCGATATCGCTGAACAAAGAATCGTCGTCTAGCGCATCCCAGTCGAGCAGCACGATGTCGGCGCGCCCGTCCACTTCGATGCGGCCCCCGGTGCGCAGCGCACCGCCCACGCTGCGCGGACCGTTCCTCGATGCGAAGCTCCAGAGCTGATCGCGCGTCATCGTCGTGTCGAAGCCCCAGCCGCGGTGCAGCGAATAGGCCAATCGCATTTCGCGCAGTGCATCGTCGTCTTCGTCGAACGCCATGCCGTCGAGCCCCATCGCGACACGACAGCCCTGCTTCAGCATTTCAGGCAGCGGCGCGATGCCCGACTTGAGGCCGAGATTCGAGCTGGTGTTGACCGCGATCGTCACGCCGCGCTCGGCCAGCAACGCCAGCTCGTCGGCGCGCGCCCAGGTGCAATGCGCGAGCGTGAGACGCGGGGTCAGCAGCCCGACGCTGTCGAGAAACGTCACGATGCCACCGGGGTGCGCCTCGTCGGCCCATGCTCGCTGGTACTTCGTTTCCAGCAGATGCATGTGCACCGGGCGATCGTTGTCCGCGGACGCTTGCGCGATCGCCTCGAGCAACGGCGTGCTGCACCACTGCACCGCGGTCGGCCCGTACTGCACGGTGACGTGACCGCCATAGCCGCCGTCGCTCACCATCGCGGCGACCTCGTCGACCGATGCGAGTTGCTGCGCCGGCGATGCGGGCCTGACCGACAGCCGCTGCGCGACGGCGTCGCGAATGCCCGGCCGCATCGCCTTCAACACCGTCGCGTCGTCGCAATATGCGATGCCGTTGCGGTCGCGCATGGCGATCGCGAAGCCGATGCGCACGCCGACATCGCGCGCCGCCCGTGCCACCGCACGGGCCTCGTCGACATACGGCATGCCGCCCTGCACCCGCGTGTAGTGAACCATCAGGTTGGCGACGCCGTGCCGCACCGATCGCGCGAACGACGTCGCAGCGCAAAGGTACGGGTCGACGCCGGGCGCAAGGCCGAGGTAGGGAAGCCAGCTTTCGAGGGGCTGGCCGAAGGCGCCGAGGGTGGCACTGCGCACGGTACGGGCGTGGTCGTGGGCGTTCGAGAGCGCTGGCAGGGCCAGCAGGCGACGGCCTGCGGGCGC
>CAXTCC010000290.1:0-4422 GCA_964242015.1 uncultured Variovorax sp. | reverse complement strand
CCGGCCGTCGGCGGCGCCATGGACCTGGCCATCGGCGCCAAGCAGACCTGGGTCATGATGGACTTGCTGACCAAGCAAGGCGTGAGCAAACTGGTCAAGGAATGCACCTACCCGCTGACCGGTATCGCGTGCGTCAAACGCGTCTATTCCGATCTCGCTACGCTGGAATGCACGCCCGACGGCCTCAAGCTGATCGACAAGGTCGAAGGGCTCGGCCACGATGAACTAGAGAAGCTGGTCGGCTTGCCGATCGCCGCCTGACAACCATTGAAAGAGACAAGATCATGAACACCCAAGAAGCCTTCATTTGCGATGCCATCCGCACACCTTTCGGCCGCTATGGCGGCGCGCTGAGCAGCGTGCGTGCCGACGACCTCGGTGCTGTGCCGCTGCGCGCCTTGATGGAACGCAACAAGGAAGTCGACTGGCAAGCCGTGGGCGACGTGCTCTACGGCTGCGCCAACCAGGCCGGTGAAGACAACCGCAACGTGGCACGCATGTCGTCGCTGTTGGCCGGACTGCCGCTCGAACTCGGTGGTGCCACCATCAACCGGCTGTGCGGCTCGGGGCTCGACGCGGTCGGCTCGGCGGCACGCGCCATCAAGGCCGGCGAAGCCGGCTTGATGATCGCCGGCGGTGTAGAGAGCATGAGCCGCGCCCCGTTCGTGATGCCCAAGGCCGAGAGCGCCTTCAGCCGCGCCAACGCGGTGTACGACACCACCATCGGCTGGCGCTTCATCAACAAGAAGATGAAGGAGCTCTACGGCGTCGACTCGATGCCCGAGACCGCCGAGAACGTCGCGACCGACTACAAGATCGAGCGTGAAGCGCAAGACCGGATGGCGCTGGCATCGCAACAGCGTGCCGTCGCTTCGCAAAAGTCCGGCTTCTTCGACAGCGAGATCGTGCCGGTCACCGTGCCGCAGAAAAAGGGCGAAGCCATCGTCGTGAGCAAGGACGAACATCCGCGCGACACCACGATGGAAGCGCTTGCCAAGCTCAAGGGCGTGGTGCGCCCCGATGGCACCGTGACCGCCGGCAACGCCAGCGGCGTGAACGACGGCGCCTGCGCATTGTTGCTGGCGAGCGAGTCGATGGCAGCGAAGAACGGTTTGACGCCGCGCGCACGCGTGGTCGGCATGGCGACGGCCGGTGTGCCGCCGCGCGTCATGGGCATCGGCCCGGCGCCGGCCACGCAGAAAGTGTTGGCACTCACTGGCCTCACGATCGATCAGATGGACGTGATCGAACTCAATGAAGCCTTCGCGGCACAAGGCCTCGCGGTGCTGCGTTTGCTCGGTCTGAAGGACGACGACGCACGCGTCAACATCAATGGCGGTGCCATCGCTTTGGGCCACCCGCTGGGTGCCAGCGGCGCGCGGCTTGCAACGACCGCGGTGAACCAGCTGCACAAGGGTGGCGGCCGCTATGCGCTGTGCACGATGTGCATCGGCGTGGGTCAGGGCATCGCGGTGATCCTCGAGCGCGTTTGAACTTTTTTCCGTCTTCTTTTTTCCACTTTCTCTGGGTACGATCTCGCGCCGTGCGATGCGCAAGATGCGGCTGAGTCGTGCGCTGACGTGCATCGACGCTGCTCTTTGAGGCCTTAAGTGGTAAGGCCTCGCGGATGCGCCGAAAAGCATACGGGTGAGATAGCCATATGGCGAATAGGAAGTCGGCGCGTCGCGTGTGAGACTCGTCGCTCGACACCTCGCTCATCGGCGCCAGCAACGGAGAAAAGATCATGGAACTGTTTACACAAGCGGAGTTTTTCGCAGGGCTTTTCTCGATCGTCGGCGCCGGGATTCTGATTGTCGTGGTGGTCAGCCGTTCGCCCAAGCAACTGGGCGACGAAATGGCGAATCGGGTTCAGGAAACGGTCACGCTGCTCGGCCGCCTCGACGACTCGGTCGAGACCAGCGCGCGTCAATTCGAAGCAGCCGGTGCACCCGGCCGCCGCAGCGGTTGGACCGGGCCGGCCTCTCGCTGAAGCAGAGGCTCCCGGTCCCAAGCCGCCAATGGATTCCTCAGTGCCGAACGATGGCCGAGAGCTGCGGACCGGTGCCGTCCGCCGCACTGCCCGACCCTGAGGCCGCGCTCGACGCACCCAGCCTGAGCGACGCATAGCCGAGCGACGGGTTGCCGATCAGCTTGCCGCTGTAACGCCCGTTGAAGCGCGCGTCGGCACAGCCGGCCAATGTCAGTTCCAAGGTGGCGTTGGCGCCGGACACATAGGCCGAGCTCGATCCTGTCAGCGTACAACCGGCCTCCGTCACGCTGCCACGCACCAATCCGTCGGTTGCGATATCGATCGTGCCCTGATGCACTTGCGATGGCCGCGAAACGCCACCCGCACCCGCTCCGGCCGCCATCAGAAAAGCGCCGTGCCAACGACCGTGGTAGTCGGGCATCTCTTGAGCCAGGGCGATGGGCACCCACAGGACCGCCACAGCGGTTGCAAATTCCAGCAGAGCGCGCATGCCAGCATCGTATCGACGTACAGACGCGCGCCAGTGGCTTGGGCATGATGGGCGGCTTTCCTTTTCACGCATCGACGACTGGAACCCCTTTCATGACCACATCACGTCTCGTCATTCTTACCGGTGCCTCACGCGGCATGGGCCGCGCCATGGCCGGCCATCTCTTGCAGCCAGGCAACAAGCTGCTGTGCATTTCGCGTCGCAGCGACCCCTCGCTTGCAGAGCAGGCCAGCTCACGCGGTACCGGCCTCGAGCAATGGGAGCAGGACCTGTCCGACCCGGTGGCCGCAGCCCAACGCGTGGCGGCGTGGCTCGCGACGCAAGACGGACAGGCCTTCGATGAAGCGACGCTCATCAACAACGCCGGCACCATCGGCGACCCGCGGCCGCTCGCCACGGCCGATGTGGCGGTGCTCGCGCAGGCCATGCGCGTCGGGCTCGAAGCGCCTTTGCTGCTGACCTCGGCTTTTTTGCGTGGGACCAAAGAATGGCGCGGCACCCGCAAGGTGCTGAACATCTCGTCGGGCTTGGGCCGCAACGCGATGGCGAGCCAGGCGTCCTACTGCGCCGCCAAGGCCGGCATGGACCACTTCACGCGGGCCGTGGCGCTCGAAGAGGCCACGGCGCCGAACGGCGCACGCATCGTGTCTCTGGCACCGGGCGTGATCGACACCGACATGCAGGTGCAGATGCGCGCCACCGATCCCGCGCTCTTCGCAGACCGTGGTCGCTTCATCGATATGCAGGAGAAAGGCTTGCTCGACTCGCCCGACACGGCGGCGACCAAGGTACTGGCTTATCTTGAACGGGCTGACTTCGGCAGCAAGCCCGTGGCCGACGTGCGGGACGCTGCCTGAGCCTCGCCTCGATCGACCGCGCACCAGCCAGCTACAGATAGATCTTCTGCAGCAGCTTGATGAGCGTGTCGCGCTCACGCGGGGTGAGCCGGGCGCTGGCCTCCAGTTCGAGCTGAACCACCGCTTGTTCGGCTTCGTGCACCAGCTTCTCGCCAGCAGGTGTCAGGTAGAGGCCGACGGCGCGGCCATCGCGCGGATGCGGGCGCCGCTCGATGAGCCCGCGGCTGTCCATCGTCGCGACCAGGCTCACCAGGTTCGGCGGCAATATGTCGAGCGTGCTGCAGAGTTGCCGCGAGGTCGCGCCGGGGTTGTGCCCGAGCAGCGACAGCACCGAGAAATCGACCTGCTTCAGCCCGTACGGGGCCATGCGTTCGGCGAACACCGCGCTGATCATCGACCAGGCGCGGCGCGTGTTGTAGCCGACCAGTTCTTCGAGCACGCGGCTGTCGAGGCGCTCGGTGCGGTCATTTCTCTGGCCTGGTGCGGCGCCTATTCCCGAGGCGCCGGGCAACCCGTCCGCAGTGGCTGATTTTTTTCGGGCGGTGGTCATGTGCCGAGCGTAGCGCTGCAATCCGCGCGCGTCATGCGCTGGCTTGAACCGTCGCCCGCTCGGCCTGCGCCGCGATGACCGCGTCGCAAGCGCGCTTGACGATCCCGAGCCGCATTTCGAATTCGGGCAGCACCCAGCGTCTAAACGCCGCCGAGGGACGCGACCAGCGCGTCGATTCGCTGTCTGTCGCCATGGCGGCCGCGACGTCGATGCGCGCCCACGCCCAGGCCAGCATCGCGATCATTACGACGCGCAGATAGTCGTCGGCCACTTCGTAAGGCAGCACCGGATCGACCTGGGCGGCCATCGCCAGCGTGGTGGTGAGGTAGCGCAGTTGGGCCAGGCGCCGCTGCACGTCGGCATCGGTTTCGCGCGATGCCTCCAGCTGGTCGCGCATCTCGATCAGCACGCCCGACATGCCGGTGCCGCCGTCGACCAGCACCTTGCGCACCAGCAGATCGATCGCCTGGATCTCGTTGGTGCCTTCGTAGATCATGGTCACGCGTGCGTCGCGCACGACCTGTTCGATGCCCCA